>NC_009380.1:3658821-3963723 GCF_000016425.1 Salinispora tropica CNB-440
GAGCGGAATAAAGACTGACTCAGCGGTGCGGCGGACCACGTCCAGCATCGTGCCGCGGTCGCTCACGGAGGCGGTGACATCCAGGAACGTCAGCTCGTCAGCGCCCGCCCGGTCGTACGCCGCGGCCCGCTCCACCGGATCACCCGCGTCCCGCAGGTCCAGGAAGTTGACACCTTTGACCACCCGCCCAGCGTCCACGTCAAGGCAGGGAATCACGCGTACGGCCAGGGACATGCCGCCAGCCTAGCCAACGCGATCCGCCGGTGGTCGTCGTGTACGGCCCGCCACCGGTCGGATCGGGTTGGATAGGGTAGGTCGTCCCTAGCTGCCGATCTGAGCAGGGACCCTACTCAGACCCGGACCAGCATCTTGCCGAGGTTCTCGCCACGGAGCAGGCCCAGGAAGGCCGCCGGAGCGTTCTCGATGCCGTCAATGATCGTCTCGTCGTAGCTGAGCTTCCCGTCGCGCAACCAGCCGCCGACCTCCTGCACGAACTGCTCGCCCAGCTGCCCGTAGTCGGAGACGATGAAGCCGCGGAGGGTGAGCCGCTTGCTGATGATCATCGCCAGGTTGCGCGGGGCAGCCGGCGGCTCAGCCGCGTTGTACTGGGCGATCATCCCGCAGATCGCGGCCCGGCCGTTCTGCCGCATCGCGCCGATCGCCGCCTCCAGGTGCTCGCCGCCCACGTTGTCGAAGTAGACGTCGATCCCGTCCGGCGCGGCGGAGCGCAGCGAGTCCAGCACCGGGCCGTCGTGGTAGTCGAAGGCGGCGTCGAAGCCGAGCGCCCGCAGCCGCTCGACCTTGGCCGGTGAGCCGGCGCTGCCGACCACCCGGCCAGCGCCGCGGAGCTTGGCGATCTGACCGACCATGCTGCCCACCGCACCGGCCGCACCAGAGACGAAGACGGTGTCCCCCGGCTGCATCGCGGCAACCTCGAGCAGTCCGGCGTACGCGGTGAGCCCGGTCATGCCGAGCACTCCGAGGTACGTGCTGACCGGGGCGAGGGCAGGATCGACCGTCCGGACGGTCGACGCATCCAACAGCGCGTACTCCCGCCAGCCGAGCCCGTGGAGCACGGTGTCGCCGACGGCGAAGCCATCGGCCTCGCTCGCCACCACCTCGCCGACCGCCCCGCCGTCGAGCGGTGCGTCCAACGCGAAGGGCGGGACGTACGACGCAACGTCATTCATCCGTCCCCGCATATATGGATCGACAGACATAAAGGTATTGCGGACGACGATCTGCCCGGGCCCGGGGGTGGGGACGTCGGTGGTGGCCAACCGGAAGGTGTCCTCGGTCGGCCAGCCCTGCGGACGTGCGGCCAGATGAATCTCACGGTTTGCGGCGCTATTCATAATCGCTACTGCTCCTTGTGTTGGTGGATCGTCCTGGTGACTCGGGTGAGGGTGTCGCGCAACTCGACAAGATCATCGGCGCCCAGCCCGGTTGCCTGGGTCATCCGGCGGGGAACGTCGGCCATGCGCCCGCGCAGGGCCGACCCCGCCGCGGTCAACTCCACCGCCACCCGCCGCTCGTCGACCGCCGATCGCCGCCGAACCACCAGGCCCGCTGCCTCCAGCCGTTTGAGCAGCGGGGAGAGCGTGCCGGAGTCCAGATGTAGCCGAGCGCCAAGCCCGGAGACGGTCAGCGGCTCTTCGTGTTCGTACTCCCAGAGCACGAGCAGCGCGAGATACTGCGGATACGTCAGGCCGAACTCGGCGAGGATCGGCCGATACACGTCGGTCAACGCGCGCGATGCGGTATAGAGCGCGAAGCACACCTGCCCCCGCAGCACCAGTTCATCGGTCACACACAAAAGGTAGTGCGCAATTCAGTTGGGCACAACTAGATTGGCCAAGTCACATCCCAGGTAACCCTTCGACCACCTGATCCGGGCCGAGTACTACCCCGCCCACCGGCCAGCCGGGCTCGCCCGGTCACGAGCCACGGCACCACCCACGGGAGGACTCAGGCGTCGGCCAGCGTCCGTAACGCCTCAGCCACGGTGAAGGCACCCGCATACAGCGCCTTGCCGGCGATGACGCCCTCCACCCCGACCGGCTCCAGAGCCGCCAATGCCCGCAGATCAGCCAGGGTGGAGATACCACCGGAGGCGATCACCGGGGCGTTGGTGCGGGCGCAGACCTCACGGAGCAACCCCAGGTTCGGCCCGCGCATGGTGCCGTCCTTGGTGATGTCGGTGACCACGTACCGGGACGCGCCAGCCCGATCCAGCCGCGCCAGCACCTCCCACAGGTCGCCGCCGTCACGGGTCCAGCCCCGGGCGGACAGGGTCTGCCCCCGGACGTCGAGCCCGATCGCCACGCGGTCGCCGTACTCGCCACAGACCCGATCGCACCACTGGGGATCCTCCAGCGCGGCGGTGCCGATGTTGACCCGAGCGGCCCCGGTCGCCAGCGCGGCCTGCAACGACGCATCGTCGCGGATCCCGCCGGAGAGCTCCACCCGCACGTCCAGGCGACGCACCACGTCGGCGAGCAGCTCCGCGTTGGAACCCCGGCCAAAGGCCGCGTCCAGGTCAACCAGGTGAATCCACTCCGCTCCGTCCCGCTGCCAGGCCAACGCGGCGTCGAAGGGATCGCCGTAGACGGTCTCGCTACCGGCGGCGCCCTGCACCAACCGGACCGCTTGCCCGTCAGCGACATCAACGGCGGGCAACAGCGTGAGGCTCACTGAGAATCTCCTCTGATCAAGAACGACGGTCCAAGGCGATCACCACGACCGCCGGGAGTACGAGAAGCAGGAGCGCGACCAGCCCGAACCGCAACGCGAGGTCATCTACCAGGGACCAGATCATCAGGATCGCGGCCACCGTCGACAACACGATCGCGGCGCGCTCGCCTCGGGTTCGCCGAGGCAGCCGGCCGATCCGCCCCCGGCGTACTGGCGGAGTCAGCCGACGAAGCAGCGCCCGCCGCTGGGCCTGCCGGGCGAGCTGCCGCTGCCGCACCGCCCGCCGCTGCGCCGCCTCCGCCTCGCGAGCAGCCCGGCGCCGCGCCCGCTCCTTGCTCACCGACGCCCCCCAGCGGGACGGCCGGTCGTCGGCTGAGCCCACAACGACAGCGTGTTCAACCAGTTGCGCAGCAGCGCGGCACCAGTGTCGGCGGACTTCTCCGGATGGAACTGGACGGCGCTGAGCGGCCCCCGCTCCACGGCCGCCACGAACTCCGTCCCATGGTGGGCGGTGGTCACGGCGACGCCAGCAGTGGCCAACGCGGCCGCGCCGCCCACCGCATACGAGTGCACGAAGTAGAACCGGCTCTGGGCCAGGCCGGCGAACAGCACCGAATCGGCCGGCGGAGAGACCGTGTTCCAGCCCATGTGCGGCAGCCGCGCTGCGGGGAGTTGACCCACCTGGCCGGGCAACAGTCCAAGACCTTCGGTCACCACACCGTGCTCGGCACCACGCTCGAAGAGCACCTGCATACCGACGCAGATGCCGAGCACCGGACGGCCGGCGTCGACCCGCTCGACAATCACCGGACCGGCGCCCAGCGCCTCAATCCCCGCCATGCAGGCGGCGAAAGCCCCGACCCCGGGGACCACCAAGCCATCCGCATCGGCGGCGGCGGCCAGGTCGTCGGTCACCGTCACGTCCGCGCCGGCCGCCGCGAGGGCGCGCTCCGCGGAGCGGAGATTCCCCGACCCGTAGTCCAGCACCACGACCCTGCTCATGAACCCTCCCCCGGCAGCAACCACAGACCCCCGGCGACCGCTGCCAACATGGACAGCGCCGCGGTGGTGAGCACCACGCCGCGCGGCGCCCCCTGCCGGTGCAACGAGAACGCCCCACCGACCAGCACCCCAGCCAGGATCAGCAGCAGGACCGGTAGCAGCCCACCCATCAGTGCCACCCTCCACTCACGACGACGGTCCTCACAGTGTCCCCTTCGTGCTGGGCACGACACCGGTAAACCGCGGATCCACGGCCGTCGCCTCACGCAGCGCCCGGGACACCGCCTTGAACTGGGCCTCCACCACGTGGTGCGCGTCCGGGTGCCCGCCCGGTCGGGCTGCCCGCAGCACGTCGACGTGCAGCGTGACCCGGGCCGACTGGCCGAAGGACTCCCAGACGTGTCGGGTCATGCTGGTGGGATAGACCGGTCCGATGTACGGAGCGAGCGGCGGCTCATCGTGCACAACGTACGGCCGACCCGAAATGTCGACGGCTGCGCGGACCAACACCTCGTCCATCGGGACGGTGGCCGAGCCGTACCGCCGGATACCGGCCCGGTCCCCCAGCGCACGATCAACCGCGGAGCCCAGCGCCAACGCCGTGTCCTCCATCGTGTGATGAGCGTCAATGTGAAGATCGCCGACCGTGTGCACGGTGAGATCAAACCCCCCGTGCCGGGCGATCTGGTGCAGCATGTGGTCGTAGAAGCCGACACCGGTCTCGATATCAGCCTTGCCACTACCGTCGAGGTCAATCTCGACGAGGACCTTGGTCTCCTTGGTGACCCGCTCGACCCGGGCGGTGCGACTCATGACGAAAGCTTCTCCATAGCGAGCAGGAAGGCATCGGTCTCGGCGCGGGTGCCGGCGGTGACCCGCAACCAGCCGGGCAGGCCAACGTCGCGAACCAGTACCCCGGCATCGAGCAGGACCTGCCACGCGGTGTGCTGGTCCCCGCCGACCTCGAACAGCACGAAGTTGGCGTCACTGTCGGCGACCCGGTGACCGCGGGCACGGAGCTCGGTCACGATCCGGTCCCGCTGCACCCTGATCGCGGCGACGGTGCCCAGCAACTCGTCGCGATGCGCCAGGGCGGCCCGTGCCGCTGCCTGGGTCAGCGCCGACAGGTGATACGGCAGCCGGACCAGTTGCAGGGCCGACACCACCGCCGGGTCGGCGGCCAGATAACCCAACCGACCGCCGGCAAACCCAAACGCCTTACTCATGGTACGGGTCACCACCAGCCGGGGATGGCCGCTCAGCAGCGACAGGGCGCTGACCGTGCCGGCCCGCGCGAACTCCGCGTACGCCTCGTCGACCACCACCATCCCCGGTGCCTCGGCCAGCACGGCGGCGACCACGGCCAGGTCCAGGACAGTGCCGGTGGGGTTGTTCGGTGAGCAGAGAAAGACCACGTCCGGACGGTGCTCACGAACCTGTTCCACCGCATCGCCGACGGTCAGCCCGAAGTCCACGCCACGCCGGGCCGGCGTCCACCGGGTGCCGGTGCCGAGCGCCAGCAGCGGATGCATCGAATATGCCGGCACGAAGCCGAGCGCGGTCCGTCCCGGTCCGCCGAAGGCCTGGAGCAGCTGCTGGTGGACCTCGTTGGAGCCGTTGGCCGCCCACACCTGGTCAAGGTTGAGCCCATCCCCCAGGTACGCCGCCAGATCGTCGCGGAGCGCCACCGCGTCCCGGTCCGGATACCGGTTGAGGTCCCGCAGCTCGGCGGCGATCGCCCTACCGATCGTCTCGGCCACCGCGTCCGGCACCGGGTACGAGTTCTCATTCGTGTTCAACCGAACCGCCACGTCCAGCTGCGGCGCCCCGTACGGGGTCAGCCCGCGCAGGTCCGCCCGGATCGGCAGATCGTCCAGGCTGGTCACGACGCCTCCTCCGACAGCCGAGCGGTGACCGCCTGGCCGTGTGCCGGCAGGTCCTCCACCGTCGCCAGGGCGACCACGTGGGGCGCCACGTCCCGGAGCGCGTCCTGTGTGTACTCCACCAGATGGACACCGCGCAGAAAGGACTGCACCGACAGGCCCGACGAATGCCGGGCACAGCCCCCGGTGGGCAGCACATGGTTGGAGCCGGCGCAGTAGTCGCCGAGCGACACCGGCGACCAGGCGCCGACGAAGATCGCCCCGGCGTTGCGCACCCGCAGCGCCCACTCCCGGGCATTCTCGGTCTGGATCTCCAGATGCTCGGCCGCGTACGCGTCAACCACCCGCAGCCCGGCCGCCAGGTCCGCAACGAGGACGATGCCGCTCTGCTCCCCGGTGAGGGCGGTGTCAACCCGCTCGGTGTGCCGGGTCGCCGGTACCTGCCGGGCAAGCTCCCGGTCCACCGCGTCGGCCAGCTCCACCGACGGCGTGACCAGCACGCTCGCCGCAAGTGGGTCGTGCTCGGCCTGGCTGATCAGGTCGGCGGCCACATGCACCGGATCGGCGGTGTGGTCAGCCAGAATTGCGATTTCGGTGGGCCCGGCCTCGGCGTCGATGCCGACCACGCCGCGCAGTAACCGCTTGGCGGCGGTGACCCAGATGTTGCCCGGGCCGGTGATCAGGTCAACCGGCGTACAGAAGGCGGTGCTGTCAGGATCCACCGAGCTGCCGTACGCGAGCATCGCCACTGCCTGGGCCCCGCCGACGGCGTACACCTCGTCTACCCCAAGCAGGGCGCAGGCGGCGAGCACCCGCCGGTCGGGCAACCCGCCGTTGTCCTTGCGCGGTGGACTGGCCACGACCAACGAACGCACCCCGGCTTCCTGCGCGGGCACGACGTTCATGACCACCGTTGACGGGTACATCGCCAGACCACCGGGCACGTAGAGTCCGACCCGGTCAACCGGAACCCAACGCTCGGTGACCGTGCCACCCGGCACGACCTGCGTGGTGTGGTCGCTGCGCCGCTGCGCGGCGTGTACCCGGCGGGCCCGGTTGATCGACTCCAACAACGCGGCGCGGACCCGCGGGTCAAGCGCCCCCTCCGCCTCGGCGATCGCCTGCACCGGGACCCGCAGCACCTCCGGAGAAACCCCGTCGAACCGCTCGCTCGCCGCTCGGATCGCCGAGTAGCCATGCTCCCGCACCTCCTCCACGAGCGGGCGGATCCGCTCGACAGCCGCGGAGACATCAAGCCGGGCACGGGGCAGCAGGCGACGTGGGTCACGAACCCCGTCTCGTAGGTCGATCCGATGCAACACCCTTGCGAGTCTAGGCGGCTCGAGTCCAGGCTGACCGGCACCGCCCACACGACGAGACGGTGAGCCGAGACACCCCCTCCGGCGGCGGATCGGGCTACCCTCGACCCGTGACTGCGCGGCTGCCGGTGTTCCCGCTCGGGACCGTTCTCTTCCCCGGTCTGGTGCTGCCGCTGCACATCTTCGAGGATCGATACCGTGCGCTGGTGCGCCACCTACTCGCCCTGCCGGAGCAGGGGCGGCGTGAGTTCGGTGTGGTGGCGATCCGGGCCGGTTGGGAGGTCGCTCCCACCGCACCGGACGGCCGCCCGTTGCCCGGCGACGACGTCACGCTGCACGAGGTGGGCTGCACCGCCGAGCTGCGACAGGTGACCGAGCTGCCGGACGGGGGCTACGACATCGTCACCGTGGGTCGGCAGCGGTTCCGGATGGGTGCGGTCGACCGAGCCAGCGCGCCCTACCTGACCGCCGAGGTCGAGTGGCTGCCCGAGCCACACACCCCAGACGAGGCTGGGGAGCTACCCGCCCGGGTGACCGCGGTCTTCCGGCAGTACCTGAGCCTGATCCGCGCCGACCCGGAAGAGATCTCGGAGCAGCTCCCGGAGGATCCGACAGTCCTGTCGCACCTGGTCGCCGCGACGACCGCGCTGACCCTCGCCGACCGACAGCGGTTGCTCGCCATCGACGGTACCGCTACCCGGCTCCGCGCCGAACTGCGGCTGCTCACCCGCGAGGTGGCTCTGCTGCGCCAGGTCCGGGCGGTTCCGGTGCCGCTGAAGGAGTTGGCGTCTCCGCCGACGCCCAACTGACGCCCGGCCCAGCGGGCCATTCGGGAGTTGGCTCCGGCCGCAACGACGGCCAACGGGACCAGCCCGCCAACAGGGTGTAACCAACCGCCGCGCCAAACGCGGGCAGGAGCACGTTGCCGTACGGCACCGGTAGGAGACCCACCCACTCCACTCCCCCGGCCCGCAGCTGCGCGGGTTGTCCGAAGGTTTGGCCCTCCGCCGCGGTCACCAACAGGCGCTCGAAGGTGGCCAGCCCCACCCGTTGGCCGACCTGCCAGGCGACCAGCGCCGCGCCCAGCGACCCAAGCACGGCAGCAGCCAGTCCGATCGGGCCCCGGAAGCGGCGCAGCAGGAACCAGAGGCCGACCGCGACCACGATGCCAAAGCCCAGACCGAGCAGGCTGAACCAACCGTCGGCGGCGATCGGCTGCTCCGGCTGCGATTCGCCGTAGACAGCGCCCGACTCGGTCTTTACCACCGGGGTGTCGGGAGCCAGCGCGGCCCAGAGCAACCCCAGCGGGACACCAAGGATCACCACCCCGAACGCTCCCGCCGCCGCCCACCCGAGCTGCGGCCGGAGCCCCGGCCGCGGCGTCCCGGCAACGGGCGGTGCCCCGTACCAGGTCAACGAGGCGGGCGGTACCGGCCCGATGGCGGCAGCACGATCCGGGTATGGCGCGGCGGGGCGATCGCCCGGCGACTCGACATACGGCGGTACGGCCCCGGAACTGGGCCGGTCGGGGTCGAGGTTGTCCGCGCTCACCCGGTGATCCTCTCAGGAGGGGCGGCGCCACGGGGCGCCGGTGGACGACACGCCACTCAGCGGGCGAACGGCTCCAGCATCACCGCGGTGGCACTCAACCACGCCTCCCGGGTCGCTGGCTGGAGCTGGTGGTACTCGATTGACGAGCCGGACTCCAAGATCGGGTCATACGGAACCACGGTCACCGCCCGAGTCCGGGTAGCGAAGTGGCGTTCCAGGTCGGCCCGGAGCTCACTGTGTCCGGGAGTCGGACACGAGATCAGGGTCACCGCGTTGTCGGCCAACTCCCCCATGCCGACCTCGTGCAGAAGGTCGAGCATCCAGTCAGCGCTGAACGCGGCGTCCTCCCGCGGCACCGTGGTGACCACGAGTTGGTCGGCGGCCTGCATCACGGTACGCCAGTTGGGGCTCTCCACGTTGTTGCCGGTGTCCACGCAGATCACGTCGTGCGTGCGACGGAGCAGCTCCAGCACCCGCCGGACGGTGAACTGGTCGAGCCGCTGGGCGAAACGGGGACTCTCCTCACCCGCCAGCACGTCGTACGAGCCGTCCGAGGCGTGCCGGAGATAGTCGTCGAGCTGGTCCAGCAACTCCGGCCCATCCTTGATCTCGATGTGCGCAAGGTCGCTGATCAGATGCCGGATCGTACGGGCGTGCCGGGCGCTGCCCGCACGCAGACCGAGCGTGCCCCGTAGCTCGTTGTCGTCCCAGGCCAGCACGCCCCGGCCACGCACGCTGCCGACGGTTGCGGCGGCCAGCACGGTCGCCGTGGTTTTGTGCACGCCACCTTTGGGATTCGCGAACGCCAGCACCCGGGGGCTACCGAGCTCCCCCCGGAGTACGGTGGCCGCGCGCTCCGATCCACTCGGGGCGGACGGCGGCCGCCACTCCACCCTGGCGTAGCCCCGACTCACCGCGGGCTGGTACGCCGGCTCAGGGTAGTAGTCGTTCTCCGACCGATATCCAGGATCAGCCTGGTACCCCGGATCTGACCGATACGCCGTATCAGACCGGTAGCCGTTCTCGGACGGCGGCGCGTGCCGGTAACCATTGTCGAGTAAGGCGTAGCGGGACCGCGCTGGCGGTGACTCCGGTTCGGAGTAGCGGGGCTCCGGAGCAGGAGCCGGTGGGGCGTGGTAGCCCGGCTCGGCCCGGTACGCCGGCTCGGCCCGGTACGCCGGCTCGGCCCGGTACGCCGGCTCACCCCGCTCCCCGGCGTCCCGCGGATCAGCCCCGTACGTTCGCGCCTCCGCGCCATACGACAGCTCGGTAGGCGGCGAGCCGACACCCGGCACATGCGACCCGGTTGCCGGCACGCGGGCCGCGTAGCCGTTGCCGGCGGCTCGTCGGGGCAATGGCTCGACCGGGGCGGCAGGCCCCGACCGGTCCGACCCGGCCGGCTCGGCTGCACGGCTACCGAGCCGCGCCCGGTCGAGCAACGCCCGCCACCGGGGTGCCGGTTCGGCCGGCTGACCCCAGCCGGTCTCGCTGCCCTCCACGGCTCGCCCTCCCAGCTCCATCCTGCCTCGCCCTGACAGGCTACGAACGAAAGCCTATTAGGGCTATACCGATCCACCTCCCACCGGGCCGACCTCACCTTCCGAAACCGGCTCGGGTGTACCCGTGCGGACCGCGTTCGTCGAGGTCGTCGGCGTGGGTGACTCGCCGGCCGAGTAGGTGGAACTCGATGATGTCGATGGTGACTTCCTCACCTCCGGGAGCGGGTCGGGAGCGGGTTCCTCACTCGGCGTGGGCGTCGGCGAGCCGGAGGTGCCCGGATCAGGGCTATCCGGGGTGGGGGTGACCGGATCAGGGGCAACCGAGGTGGGGGTAACCGGAGCAGGGACCGCCGGGTCGGGAACAACCGGGTCGGGGACCACCGGATCCGGGACCGCCGGGTCGGGGATCACCGGATCGGGGGTGGTCAGATCAAGGTCTGCAAGGGGGTGCGCGACCGCATCCTGCTCCGGCAGGGGTGGGGTGAAGACGGTCCGGTCCAGCTGACGCACCTCCGGCGCGGGATCAACGACCCGCACGTCCGGTTGGGACGCCACCTGGCGCAGCTCGACCGGCTCCGCACGAACCACCGCCGCGTACACGCAGGCGCACCCACCGCGGTATGCCGTGGCTTCGGCCTCCGCCATCTGCGCCGCACTGAGGTACAGCGCGCGCTGCTCGCGCTGCTCCGGTCCCCCGTCGCTGACCGCGACGGCCCGCGCCCGATAGTCGCCCGCCTCCCGATCCTTACGGGCCGCCAGGTCGGCCATGGCGGTGATCACGTCATCCGGCAGGCCCGGCGCGTCGATCCGCACCACCTCGGTCTGCCGCTCAGGCAGCGGCACCCGACCGATGACAGCGGCGACCGGCACGTCACCGAGGACACTGTCGGCCTGATGCGGCGTCAGATACGTCGCCAGCGAGACCAGTGCGAAGGTGTCGTTCTCCGGGGACGGGGACGCCCGCAGCGCCTCCAGGTCATCCGTGGCGTCCTGCAGATATCCCGGAATTGACTCCCCGGCGGCCACCCCGACCCGGGTCACGCCATCAGCGGTGGGGGCACTGACCTGCGGTGCACCAATCCCCCACATCGCGGTGACCGTCACCGCGAGGCAGGAGAGCAGCACAGCCGCGAGGAGAATCCCGCGTTGGGCAGGACCCTGGGCCAGCCGGTTCGCCGCGCCCACAAGGTGGGGTAACAGCCGCTGGTCCAGCCGACGCAGCAGGTCACCGGAGCGCACGGACGGAGATCCCTTCGTCGCGTTGGATCGGTCAGGTCATCGCCGTGCTCAGTCCCGCAGGATTCCCAGAGCGCGGTCCAGATCGTCAGGGTAATCGCTGACGAAACAGACCTCCTCCCCCGTACGGGGATGCCGGAACCTTAACTCCCGGGCATGAAGCCACTGCCGATCCAGGCCGAGCCGCGTGGCGAGGGTGGGATCGGCTCCGTAGGTAAGGTCACCCACGCAGGGGTGGCGCAGCGTCGAGAAGTGCACTCGGATCTGGTGCGTACGGCCCGTCTCCAGCCGTACGTCCACCAGGCTGGCCGCCGGGAACGCCTCCAGGGTGTCATAGTGGGTGATGCTGGGCTTACCGTCCGAGACCACCGCCCAGCGGTAGTCATGGTGTGGATGCCGATCGATCGGAGCGTCGATGGTGCCGCGTAACGGGTCGAGATGCCCCTGCACCACGGCGTGGTAGCGCTTCTCCACCTCGCGGTACTTGAACGCCCGCTTCAAGCTGGTGTATGCCTGCTCGCTCTTGGCCACCGCCATGATCCCGGTCGTGCCGACATCGAGCCGATGCACCACGCCCTGCCGCTCGGCGGCACCGCTGGTGGAGATCCGGTGGCCGATCGCGGCAAGCCCACCGATCACGGTCGGTCCGGTCCAACCGGGACTCGGGTGGGCGGCCACGCCGACCGGCTTGTCCACCACCACGATGTCGTCGTCGGCATACACGACGCGCAGGCCGGACACCGCCTGCGGCACGACCGCCGGCGGAGCTGCCGGCGCCGGCAGTGTCACCTCCAGCCAGGACCCGGCCCGAATCTTGTAGGAATTAGCCCGCACCGTTCCATCGACCAGTGCGGCGCCCGCGTCGACCAGGGCCGCCGCGGTCGTCCGGCTAAGCCCGAAGAGCCGCGCGACGGCCTGGTCGAGGCGGAGCCCGTCGAGCCCGTCCGGGACTGGCAGCGATCGTTGGCCACCACCGGTGGCATACGCCGCCGTCATGCCCGCTCCCGCGGCGCGGTGGGGGTCGCTCGTCGTCCGTTCCGGCCGAGCCGGCTGCCGTCGCGCTGGCGGCCGGTCAGTTCAAGGAACACCGCGAGGCAGACGCCACAGACCAGGGCACTGTCGGCCACATTGAAGACCGGAAATGCGCGGCCGTACGGCTCAAGGACACTGATCATGTCGACCACGTGACCGACGAACCAGCCCGGAGCACGGAAGATCCGGTCGGTCAGGTTACCAAGTGCCCCGCCAAGCACCAGCCCCAACGACACCGCCCAGGGCAGGGAGCGCAGGCGCAGCGCCGTCCAGAGGATCCAGCCGATCACGACGATGGTGATCAGCGAGAAGATCCAGGTGTGATCGGCGCCGATACTCCACGCCGCGCCGCTGTTGCGGGTGAGGCTGAGATAGACCAGACCGCCCAGGAGCTCGACGGGCTCCCGGCCCTCCAAGGCCCGCAGTGCCAGATGCTTGGTCACGAGGTCGAGCGCCAGCACGGTGAGGCCGATGCCGAGCAGAACCGACGCGGTACGGCGTCGCGGCGCCGCACCGTCGACGGCACCGTCCGCCTCGGCGGGCCCATCCGCCTCGGCGGCACCATCCGGCCCGGGGGCCGGGCGGCCCACCGGCTCGGCGGGTCCGGTTGGTCCGGCCGCCTCGGCATGGCCGGATCCCGGGGTCGGTCCTGCGGTCATCTGCTCCCCATCGACGCTCGTGGCGGCGGACGCCGCCTCACCGGGCTGCCGGGGAGCGAGGCCTCAGCGCCGCTCCGCCAGCTGCTTACAGGTCACACAGAGGGTCGCCGACGGGAAGGCAGCCAGCCGCTCCACCGGGATCGGGTTGCCGCACCGTTCACACCAGCCGTAGCCACCCTCATCGAGCCGCTCCAGTGCCCGCTCGACCTGCGTGATCCGTTCCAGGATGCTGTTCGCGAGGGAGATCTCCTGCTCTCGCTCGAACGTCTTGGTGCCGGTGTCGGCCTGGTCGTCCCCGGCCGAGTCGGTCAGCCGGTCGCGCTGCAGCTCGGTGATCTCGCTCAACGTCTGATCATACTCGGCGCGAAGCTCGTCCCGCCGTGCTGCCAGGGCTGCCCGGATCTTCTCGGTCTCCGCCGCGCTGCGGGTGGACTTGGTCGCCGGCTTACGGCCGGCGGTCCTCGTGTCGGCTGGCTTCGCCATCGTCGCTCCCTTAGCCGCGGAGCCGCGGAGGACCGCGGCACCTGGACAGGGGCCGCCGCGTTCGGCGCCCCCAGGTACAAAACGGGCGCGCAGCCAGACGGCCGCGCACTCCAGAGGTTCGCAAGGATACGGAACGTACAGGCGTCCGACAATGTGGCGCACCGGCACCCTGACGTCCACCCCCAATTGACCCATATCGGGCAAAAGGAACGCTAGCAGACCGAACACTCCGACCCTGGTCGTAATCGCCAAACCAGTACGCCACCCGCGGCTGCCAGCCAGCTGTCCACAGCCACCACTGCGCCTCGTTCCGCCGTCTCGGAAGCCTCCGCCGCCTCGGAAGCGTCCGCCGCCTCGGAAACCTCCGCCGTCTCGGAAGCGGGGGGAGCAGGCTGCCACCAGCGCCCGACGGGACTGGCCACCGCCACCGGCAACCAGAAGCACCGATTGCCAGGGCCCGAGGCAGGACGACAGGTCAGGACCAAGGGGACGGGGCAACGGACCAGGGACAGGGGTAGGCCAGGGCACGGGGCCGGCAGGCCTTACGGGCCTATCCGTCGCGGAGTCGGTGCAGCGTCCGGGTGATCTCGACACCGGACCCGCCAACATAGAAAATCTTGTTCCGGCTGGCCGCCCCCGCGCCTAGCGAGACCGCTGCCCGCCGGACTCCGAACGCCTCGGCGAGGGCACGGCGCGCCGCCTCGGTGGCCCGCCCGTCCACCGGCGGTGCCGTCACCGCAATGACCAGAGCGGGGCCATACGGACCCATATATCGGCCCCCAACCCGGGACCGAGACGACCCCGGCTTGATCCGGACGGCTACGGTCAGTGCCTCATCGATGCGGGCGTCTGACGCCTCAGGCACCGGCACCGCCGCTGGCGATCCGCCCTTCCTCGATCAACAGGGCGGCAACCGGGGCGCAGTGGGAGCAGGGGGTAAAGCCGAGGTCTATCGCCTCGGCGACGGGAAGCGGCTCGGGCTCGCCGAGTAGCCGCGCACAGCCGGCCAGGTGGTAACGGGGGTGGGCGTCAACCACCCACACCGCCCGGTCGAGCTGGGCCAGCCGTGCTGCCTCCACTGGGGAAACCGTCTGCGCAGCCGGTTCGTCGTCCACAACCAGTTCGGAGACAACGACCGGCGGCCCGGGTGGTTGCCGCCACCCGGTGCCACCATGGTCAATCGGCGGGGGAACGGGCTGACCGGAAAGCATGAAGCCGCCCGGCTGCCGGTCGGCACGTCCACAGCCCCGATCAGCCTCGGACTGGCTCCGCTCCGCCGCTGCCCGGGTCGCAGCTGCCTGGCGGGCACCCACGACGAGCGCGACGGCGGCCAGCAGACTAGCCGCGATGGAGACGACCAGCAGGATGCTGGATCCGTCGGCGAGGCCAGCCACCAGCAGCACCGCCGCAACGAGAATGAGCAGGATACTGGCGACTATCAAAGCTCACCCCCGCGTCTCGTTCCGATTCTGGGCGAGACCGCGCAACCGTCAGCGGAACGACCGCCGACCGGCGCGGTCAGCGACCGGCTTCCAGCGCACCAGAGCGACCACCGCCGTAGGAGCCGGCGAGACCGGCAGCCGCGAGGCCGTTGCCACCACCGGCGCGTCCTCCACCATCGGTCCGGTCCATCTCGACGTCCGGGCCCTGCCCACGGCTGTCAAGGTCACGCAGCTGGCTCTCCAGGTACGCCTTGAGGCGGGTGCGGTACTCGCGCTCGAACTGCTTGAGCTCCTCGATGTGCTTCTGCAGCGCGGTGCGCTTGGTGTCCAGGCCGCCCATGGCCTCCTGGTGCCGCTGCCGGGCGTCCCGCTCCAGGGCATCGGCCTTGGCCCGCGCCTCGCGGGTGACCTCCTCGGCCTTGGACCGAGCCTCGGAGAGCACCTGGTCGGCTTCCCGGCGTGCGTCGGTGACGTGATCGTCGGCGGTCCGCTGGGCCATCATCAGCACCCGGAGCGCCTGCTGCTCGCCGTCGCCGCCGGCCGGCACGGCACCGGCGCCGCGGACCTGCTCCAGTTCCGCCTGCATCGCGCGGGCGGCCTGTTCGGCCCCGGCCTTGTCGCGCTGGACCCGGTCGAGCTGGGCCTTCATGTCGTTGAGCTCGGCGGCGAGCCGGGCGTCACCGCCAGGGCCGACCGGACCGGCGGGGGCGCCGCCCCGCCCACCGCGCTCCACCTGAGCGCGCAGCTCGTTGTTCTCCTCGATCAGACGGGCCAACTCACGCTCGACCTCGTCCAGGAAGGCATCGACCTCCTCCTCGTCGTACCCCCGCTTGCCGATCGGCGGCTTTTTGAAGGCGACGTTGTGGACGTCGGCCGGGGTCAGCGGCATCGAAACTCCTCGGGTCAGTTGCGGCCGCGAAAGCGCATCGGTCATCCAGCGGTCCTGATGATCGACGGCCCTAACACGAACTCCATCAGCACGAACAGGATAACCAGGAGCACAAGGGAGGCCAGGTCGATGCTCACGGTACCAATTCGCAGCGGAGGGATCACACGCCTCAACGCGTGGAGCGGGGGATCAGTGACGCTCCACACGGTTTCCAGTCCCGCCGATGCCCCACGCCCTGGTTGCCAACGCCGGCCGTACTGGAGCACCGCACTCAACACAAATCGGGACAACAGGATAAGAAGAAAGACAAACAAGACCAGATATAGGACCTGGAGCAGGATTGACAACACGGCTGGCGACGTCCCTTGCACTCGGGCTGATCAACTGAGGCTAAAGAAACCACCCTCAGCGATCTTGGCTTTGTCCTCCGCGGTGACCTGGACATTGGCCGGCGAAAGCAGGAACACCCGATTGGTCACGCGCTCGATCGTACCGCGCAGCCCGAACGCGAGCCCGGCGGCGAAGTCAACCAGTCGCCGCGCATCCGCCTCATCCATCTCCGTCAGGTTGATGATCACGGGGACACCGTCTCGGAAGTGCTCGCCGATCGTCCGCGCCTCCCGGTAGGTCGTCGGGTGCAGCGTGGTGATCTGGTAACGCTGATCCTCCTCCACCGGCACACGCTCCCGCACCGGCGCCTGCGGCGCCAAGGCCAGGTTGTCGCGGGTGTGGTAGCTCAGGGCGCCAGACGGCTCGGGGGCGGACCGGGTGATCGACCGGACGCTGGTGCGCTCGACCCGCTCCGGCTGCTCGCCGTCCTCACGGTGATCCACGTCACTGGCCCGCGCCGCAGCCCGCTCCAGGCGCCCCCGGTCGCCGAGCCGCGAGCGGGGCGGGGCGGCCTCCTCGGCGTCGTCGGCGTCGTCGTCTCCGAAGTCCTCGGAGTATCGGCTCGACCGATACCGCGACTCGCGGTAGTCCCCCTTGTCGTAGCCACCGTCGTCGTAAGCCCGCTCGTCGTCCTCCTCGACCAGACCGAGCCAGACCCCCGCCTTGCGCAGCGCACCCATCCCGCGCCCTTCCCATCCGCCCTACGGCACGCACCCCCGTGCCTGTCGCCTGCCGCAAGTGGTTCACTTCTGCCCGCCGGATCGACACCCCCTGGGCGCGCGTTTCGCGTCGCGCGCCGCAACCCCGACGATAGGAATGCCACTCCCACCAAACAACACCGATGTAATTTGCTCCTGGCGGCCAGGCTACCGCAGCGTGGGGCGCATTCCGAGTAACGCGCTGCCCACCCGGACATGTGTCGCGCCGTACCGGACCGCTGGTTCCAGATCCCCGCTCATGCCCGCCGACAACAACGTCGCCTGCGGATGCTGGACCCGGAACCCGGCCGCCACCTCCGCCAGCCGGGCAAACGCCCGGTCCGGCTCCCACCCCAGCGGTGCCACCGCCATCAAACCGGTAAGCCGCAGCCCGTCCACACCGGCCACCACCTCGGCCAGCGGATCGAGCCCCGCATCCGGGTCGGCGGAGCCGGGCAACGCACCACCGCGACCCACCGCCCCGTCGATGCTGACCTGAAGGAGCACATCCAACGGCCGGTCCCGTTCCGCTCCCGCAGCCCGATCCAGCGCCCGGGCCAACCGGACACTGTCCACCGAGTGCACGACATCGGCGTACCGGACCACCGACTTCGCCTTGTTCCGCTGGAGTTGGCCGATGAAGTGCCACCGGGGCGTCACCCCCGCCGCCGCCACCTCGGCCGCCTTCGCCGCGGCCTCCTGGTCCCGGTTCTCCCCCACCTCAGTGGCCCCGAGCCCGATCAGGGCGACAACGTCACTCGCCGGGTACGTCTTGGTCACCGCGATCATGGTCACCTCCCCGGGATCCCGACCGGCCGCCGCACAGGCGTCGGCGATTCGGGTACGGACTCGGGCAAGGCCAGCTGCGAGCTCGGCGTTCCGATTGGTCGGTGCCGTGGCGGGGGTGTTGGTCATCGGCAGGGCTCAGGAACCGTTCTTGAGGAAGTCGGGAACATCGACATCGTCGAAGAGAACCCGACGCGGCGACTGCTGCGGGGCGGGGGTGGTGGGTGCCGCCGGGGCCGCTGGCGTGGCCGGTGCCGGCTGGTTCTGATTCGTCTTGCGCGCCGGCTCGGCTGCCTTGTATGCGGGCGCGCCTCCGTCGAAGCCCGCGGCGATGACGGTGACCCGCACCTCGTCACCGAGAGCGTCGTCGATAACCGCGCCGAAGATGATGTTGGCCTCCGGGTGGGCCGCGTCGGTGACCAGTTGCGCCGCATCGTTGATCTCGAACAGTCCCAGATCGGAACCACCAGCGATCGAGAGCAGCACGCCGCGTGCACCGTCCATGCTCTGCTCCAGCAGCGGGCTGGAGATGGCCGCCTCGGCCGCCTCCACCGCCCGGTTCTCGCCCCGGGCGCTTCCGATCCCCATCAACGCGCTGCCGGCACCACTCATGACGCTCTTGACATCGGCGAAGTCCAGGTTGATCAGACCGGGAGTGGTGATCAGGTCGGTAATCCCCTGGACACCGGAGAGGAGCACCTGGTCCGCGGTGCGGAAGGCGTCCATCATGGAGATGTTCCGGTCACCGAGCGCGAGAAGCCGGTCGTTCGGGATCACGATCAGCGTGTCGCACTGGTTACGCAGCTCGTCAATGCCGGCCTCAGCCTGCACCTGACGGCGCTTGCCCTCGAACGAGAACGGTCGGGTGACCACGCCGATGGTGAGCGCGCCGAGCTTACGGGCGATGTTCGCCACCACCGGAGCTCCGCCGGTGCCGGTGCCGCCGCCCTCGCCGCAGGTCACGAAGACCATGTCGGCGCCCTTCAGGACTTCCTCGATCTCGTCGCGGTGGTCCTCAGCCGCGTTCTTACCGACATCCGGGTTGGCGCCGGCGCCCAGGCCACGGGTCAGCTCCCGACCCACGTCAAGCTTGACATCGGCGTCACTCATCAGAAGCGCCTGTGCATCGGTGTTGATCGCGATGAACTCGACGCCCTTGAGCCCAACCTCGATCATTCGGTTGACAGCGTTCACGCCGCCGCCACCGATACCGACGACCTTGATGACCGCCAGGTAGTTGTGCGGAGGTGTCATCTGAAGGTCCTTTCCCCCTCGAGATTGGCATGGGCCGCGCCACTCGGCTTGCCCAGGATCAACGGTTGACGACGCGGCCATCACCAGGGCTCGGGTGTAAACCCTCACCCTCTACTAGAGGGTTACATTTATGTCAACCACTGATCCTCTTCGGGGCAACGTAAGCGCCTCCGCCCAATGTGCCAAGCAACCCGGCGGCGTGTCGCTTGGCGGGCGCGTCACATATCACCGGATGGTCACCACGTCCGGAGCGCTGACATCGATCGTGGCCGCCGCCCGGTTCAGCAGCGCGGTGGCGACTCGCGCCTTGTCCGCCCCGCGGGTCGCGTCCCCCCACACCACCCGCCGCTCATCACGCAAGTGAAGCGTGAGTCGGGCCAGCCCTTCGACCGTGATGTCCAGGAGTTCGGCCCGCAACTGCGGGGTGAGCTCGGCGAGCACCGCCAGGGCAGCCTGCGTCTCCGGATCGGCCGGACCCGGCGTCGCCAGCCGGATCACCGGTAGGCCGTCGGGGGGAGCCGACAGCCGGCGGAAGACGACCCCAGTAGCATCCACCACAAGAAACTGGCCGTCCTGCGGCACCACCGCCGCACCGGTCCGCTCGGTTAACCGGACCACGAGGACATCCGGCCAGTCCCGCGTCACGTCAACCCGCTCGACCGCGGGCAGGGCACCGATACGCCCCGCGGTGGCCGCAAGGTCCACCCGGGCCAGCGGCGTGCCGTCGGGCACCCCAGCCACGTCACGCACCTCGACCGAGGTCACCAACTCGGCCCCCTCCACCCGCACCTCACGCACCCCGAACAAGCCAGTACCAACCAGCACCCAGCCGACCAACCCAGCCAGCGCCAGCCCGCCTACCGCGAGCGCCCAGGGCAGAACCGCTCGCATTCGGCGCTGCCGGGCACGGGCCATGAACCGTCGGGTTGAGGCGGGCACCGCGTCCCGGCCTGCCCGAACCAGCTGCCAGCGGCGGACCGGCCCACGGCGGCGGCCGACGCCCCCCTCCACCCCGGAGGTACGCCGACGCGTGGGCCCCGAACTCATCCGGCGGCGGAGGCATCTGGAGTGGAGCCACCAGGGATATCGGGGATGGTGCCCCCAATCGTCGTCGCGCCCCCAACATCGCCGCCGGGTACGGTGCCGGCGGGGCCCGCCGCGCCCCGCCTCGACAGCGCGTCGAGTAGCTGGTCACCCATGAGCGAGCTGGGCGGCGCTCCCATCGTCACCACGACATCGCCCGGCTTGGCTCGGCGGGCCACCTCGACCGGTGCCGCATCCCAGGAGTCCACGAAGACCTTCCGGTCGACCGGCAGTGGCACCGCCTCAATCAGCGCCGCCGATCCCTCCCCCGGTTCCCGCAGCTCCCCGGGGCCGAAGACCTCCAGCAACACCAACTCGTCGGCGATGGCGAGGGCCTCGGCGATCTCCGCCTGCAGGTCGCGGGTGCGGTAGAGCCGGTAGGGCTGGAATACCACGATCAGCCCTCCGTCGCCGGCCACCTCCCGCAACGTCCGTAGCGCGAGGGCAATAGGTGTCGGGTGGTAGGCGTACTCGTCGTAGACCAGTACGTCGTCCGCCACGCCCTTACGCTCGAAGCGCCGCCGCACGCCGGGAAAAGCCGCCAGTGCGGACTGCGCTGCCTCCAGCGGCAGGTCCAACAGGTACTCGGCGAGCACCGCCGAGGCGCTGTTGAGGCCCATGTGCCGCCCCGGAACCGGCAGCCGGAACTCGCCCAACGAGCGGCCGTCGATCTCGGCAAGGTAACGGATGCCGCGGGTGGATGAGGCCATCTCGGTCAACCGTAGGTCCGCATCGGTCGAGATGCCGTACGTGTACACCCGCCGCCCCTCGGCGCGAAGCGTCTCGGCCAGCCGCCGACCACCCACGTCGTCAGCGCAGGTGATGATGAACCCGTCCGGGTCGGTGAGGCGGGCGAAGTCGGCGAAGGCTGCTTCCAGATTGGCCAGGTCACCGTAGGTGTTCAGGTGATCGGCCTCAATATTGGTGATGATCGAGACGAACGGCCGATAGATCAGAAAGGAGCGGTCGCTCTCGTCCGCCTCCACCACGAAGTAGTCACCTGTGCCGTGGTGCGCCCCAGAACCGACCTCGGATATCTCCCCGCCGATCACGAAGGACGGATCCACCCCGGCCTGCTGGAGCACCATGGTCACCATTGAGGTGGTGGTGGTCTTGCCATGGGTACCCGCCACCGCGACCGTCCGTCGGCCGGTCATCGCCGTGGCGAGCGCCTCGGAACGGTGCAGCACCCGCAGGCCACGACGGCGCGCCTCCACCAGTTCCAGGTGGTCGGACGGGATCGCCGACGAGTAGACGACGGTGTCCACACCGTCGAGGTTGGCCACCTCGTGACTCATGTGGATGGTGCCACCCAGCGCCCGCAGGCCCGCCAGGGACGGCCACTCGCGCAGCTCGCTGCCGGAGACCGAGATCCCGCGGGTGAGAAAGAGCCGGGCCAGGCCGCTCATCCCGACCCCGCCCGCCCCGATCAGATGGATGGCGCCGAGATCCTCCGCCGTCAGTCGACCGGCCGGGGAGAACTTCGCCGCGCTCTTCCCACTCACCGGACCACCGCCTCATAGACAAAATTGAGTAGTGCTTCGTCGCCGTCACGATGCCCGTAAGCAGCGGCGGCGGCCCCCATCGTGGCCAGCCGGTGCGGGTCACGGATCAGCGGGATCACGGTGCTCTCCACCCAGGCCGGCGTCAGCTCGGCGTCGTCAACGAGTAGTCCGCCCCCGGCCTCCACCACCGGCAACGCGTTTCGTCGCTGCTCCTGATTGCTGTGCGGGTACGGCACGTAGACCGTCGGCAGCCCGACCGCCGCCACCTCCGCACAGGTCATCGCCCCGCCCCGACCGAGCATCAGGTCGGCCGCGGCGTACCCCAACTCCATCTGCGACAGGTACGGCAACGTCACGTACGGTGCGGGCAGGTCGGTCGGCACCGACACCGCCTCGTTGCGGGCACCGACCACATGCAGCACCTGCACTCCGTTGCGGGCCAGTTCCTTGGCCGCCCCGGTGACCGCCAGGTTGATCGAGCGGGCACCCTGCGATCCGCCGGCGACGAAGAGCACCGGCAGATCCGGACGGAGCCCGAAGTGGGCGCGGGCGGCGTTGCGCATGGCGGCTCGGTCCAGACCGGCGATTCCTCGGCGCAGCGGCACCCCCACCACCCGGGCCCCGCGCAGCGACTCGGCCTGCGCCGGCTGGTGCGGGAATCCCACCGCGAGGTGCTTGGTGAACTTCATGCCCAGCCGGTTGGCCACCCCCGGTGGCACATTGACCTCGTGGATGACGATCGGCAGCTCACGCCGCCAGGCGGCGAGGTACGCCGGGACCGAGACGTACCCGCCGAACCCGACCACCGCATCGGCCTGCACCTCGTCGATGACCTTGCCGGCCGCCCGGGCCGCGGTCCACATCCGGCCCGGGGTCTTGACCAGGTCCAGGTTTACCGAGCGGGGCAGTTGGTACGCGGGGATCTGACGCAGGTCGTACCCGGCGGGCGGGATCAGCTCGTTCTCCAGGCCCTTCGGGGTGCCCAGACAGGTGATCCGGATGCCGGAGTCGTGCCGGCGCAGGCAGTCGGCGAAGGCGAGCAGCGGGTAGATGTGCCCCCCGGTGCCACCTCCCGCAAGCACCACCGAACGCAGCGGACCCATCACCGTCTCCTCTCCTCCGCCGACCCACGCCGGGCCCGGTTCGCCCGGACGGCACGCGGTGCGGCCTGGTCGTCTTCGTGCCGTCCCCGGGGCGCCCGGGCCCGGGGAGCCGGCGGGGCACCCGGGCGGCGCCGGCCGGGAAGCGGCGGCAACGGGGCCCAGACTAGTCGGACCCATCGGGCCGGCGGACGGGCATGCAGGGCTCTCGCCGCATCAGGTTCGGCCCGGGCGAACGAGGCGAGCATGCCGACCGCGGCGAGCGTGACGACAAGGGCGCTCCCGCCGTCGGAGATGAACGGCAGCGGCACGCCGGTCAGCGGCAGCAACCCGATCACCCCACCGATATTGATCATCGCCTGGCCGATCAACCAGGCGGTCGCGGAGGCCGCGGCGAGCTGCCGGAACCGGCCGGTCACTCGGCGGGCGATCCGCAGCCCGGTGTACGCGAGCACCGCGAAGAGCGCCACGACCACACCGCACCCGACAACACCCAGCTCCTCAGCGATGACCACGAAGATGAAGTCATTCTCCGCGGCCGGAAGCGAGCCCCACTTCAGGGAACTCTTACCCAAGCCGGTGCCGAACCAGCCCCCGTGCTCGATCGCGTACCGAGCTTGGAGCATCTGGTAGCAGTCGTGCAACTTGCAGGTTTCGAGCGGCGGCGGGTCGATGAAGTTCGTCAGCCGCGCCAGCCGGAAATTATCCCCGTCCTCGTCGCCCGCATTGCTCGACCCAGCGCCGAGTGACGCGACCGCCACCAGCAGACCAACGCCGAGCAGGCCGACCGCGCCCAGCACCGCGAAGACCCGCAACCGCACCCCGGCCGCCCAGAGCAGCCCGACGACCAAGGCCAGTAGACAGAGCATCGTGCCCAGGTCGTTGTAGCCGACCAACACGAACAGCAGCCCCAGCACCGGGAACAGCGGTGTCGCCAACTCCCGCCACCAGCCGAGCTTGGCGCCCTTACGAGCGACCACGTCCGCCCCCCACAGGACGAGGGCGAACTTCGCCAGCTCAGAGGGCTGGAGCTGGATCGGCCCGAGGTACAGCCAGTTTATGTATACGGAGAACGGGCCAACCTGGTCAACGCCGGCCAGCGAGCCGAGCACAAGCAACAGATTCAGGAGCAGCAGCAACACCACCGCGCCCCCGAGAGCCGGCCAGGCGAGGGCCTGGAAGGTGCGAACCGGCAGCCGCTGGCACACCCAGAAGGCCACGATGCCGATCACCGCGAAGATGGCCTGCTTGGTCAGCGACTCGGTGGCATCGCCGCGCTTGGCGAAGTCCTCCACGCTGGTCGCCGAGAAGACCATGGTGAGACCGATCAGCAGCAGCAGGCCGGCGCTGAACAGCAACAGGTAGTAGGAAGCCAGCGGCCGGGCCAGCAGGCCGCGCAGCGCGGCCAACCCGCCGGCGGCGCTCAGGCCGCGCAGGGGCGTGCCGTCGGGGGGTTCCTCCGGTGGCCGCGCCACCGGAGGAACCCCGACGGTACGCGTACCCCCCGGCGGCGGGCGTCGTCCCGCCCCCGGGCTGTCCTCGTTATCTGGTCCCTCCCCCACCCGCCCATCATCGCGGGTGGGGGAGGCCGTGGCCTCCGCAACCGGCTCCTCGGCGTGTCGAGGACTCGCCCCGGTCAACCGACGCGGGCGAGGAACTCGCTGTAGAACAGGCCCAGGGCGATTGCCACACCGATGCCGGCGATGATCCAGAACCGCACCACGATGTTGACCTCGCTCCAGCCGGCGAGCTCGAAGTGGTGCTGCAACGGTGACATCCGGAAGACCCGCTTGCCGGTGGTCCGGAAGGAGATGATCTGGATCACCACGGACATCGTGATGATGACGAAGAGTCCGCCGATGATCGGCAGCAGCAGGATCGTCCGGGTCGACATCGCCATACCGGCGATCAGACCCCCCAGGCCGAGCGCCCCGGTGTCGCCCATGAAGATCCGGGCCGGGGACGTGTTCCACCACAGGAACCCGACACAGGCTCCGGCCGCCGCCCCGGCGATCAGCGCGACCTCCAGTGGGTCCCGAACCGCGTAGCAGTACTCCTGGGTGTAGTTCGGGTCGGCGCACCAGTGCCGGTACTGCCAGAAGGCGATCAGCGCGTACGCCGCGAGCACCATCACCGAGGCGCCGGTGGCCAGGCCGTCCAGACCGTCGGTGAGGTTGACGCCGTTGGTGGCCGCCATCACCACGAAGATGAAGAGGACGACCGCGCCGACCTTGGTGAGCTCCAGCGCGGGGATGTCCCGGATGAAACTCAACGTCGTGCTGCCGACCGTCTCGGTGTTGGTCAACGTGCCCTGAGAGTCGGTCATGGTGCTCGGGAAGTAGAGCGCGATCACCCCGAACACCGCCCCGACCAGGATCTGGCCGAGCAGCTTGCCCCGCTTGTTGAGGCCACCGCTGTGCCGCTTGCGGACCTTCAGGAAGTCGTCGATGAAGCCCACCGCGCCGGAGAAGACCATCAGCCCCAGCAGCACCAGCGCCGTGATGGTCGGTTCGACCTGAGCGATCTGCGCGTCCGGCAGTGTGGTCAGGGCCAGGTGACCGGCGACGTACGCGATAACGGTGGCCAGGATGAAGACCACCCCGCCCATCGTCGGTGTGCCCTTCTTACCCTGGTGCATCACCGGGCCCTCGGCCCGGATGGGCTGGCCGGCCTTCAACCGGGTGAAGACTTTGATCGCGATCGGTGTACAGAACAGCGAGACCAGGAAGGCTACCCCGACCGCGACGATGACTGCCCTCATGCCAGGCCACCGTCCGCTCCCGCACCCCGGTCGGCCACGGCGTCGGCGCGCAGCGCGTCCGCCACCTCCCACGTGCGGTACCGCGAGCCCTTCACCAGGACGACGTCACCGGGCCGCAGGTCTCCCCGCAGCACCTCGACGGCGCCCGCCTGATCGGTGAGCTGCACCGATTCTCCTTCCCAGTCACGTACCGATGTTGCGCCCTCATGGATCGGGGCCGCCGCCTCGCCCACCACGAGCAGGCGGTCCACCCCCAGTTCCGCGGCAAGTCGCCCGACCTCGACATGCCCGTCCTGCTCGTACGGCCCCAGTTCGGCCATGTACCCGAGCACCGCGATGGTGCGCCGCCGCCTGAACCCGGCCAGCGCCCGCAGGGCAGCGGCCATCGAGGCAGGGTTGGCGTTGTACGAGTCGTCGATGACGGTGACCCCGTCAACACGCTCGAAGACGTCCATCCGACGACTCGAGACCAGCCCGAGCTCACCCAGGGCGGTCGCCAGCTCGGTCACCGGCATCCCCAGTTCCCGGGCCACCGCGGCGGCGGCGAGCGAGTTGGACACCTGGTGCCGGCCGGTCAGCCCGAGCCGCACCGGCGCGCGCCCCTCCGGAGTCACCAGCGTGAACGACGGCCGGCCCCGCTCGTCCAGCACCACGTCAACGGCCCGCACGTCCGCCTCGGCCGCCTCGCCGTACCGGACCACCCGCGCCCGGGTTCGCGTCGCCATCGCGGCGACAAGGTCATCGTCGGCGTTGAGAACGGCCAGCCCCTCCGCCGGCAGCGCCGCCACCAGCTCCCCCTTCGCCAGGGCGATGGTCTCTCGGGAACCGAACTCACCGATGTGGGCCACCCCCACGTTCAGCACCACGGAGATCTGCGGCGGTACCACCTCGCAGAGGTAGCTGACGTGCCCCACCCCTCGGGCACCCTTCTCCAACACGAGGTAGCGGGTCTCCGGATCGGCCTGGAGCGCCGTGTAGGGGTGCCCCAGCTCGTTGTTGAACGACCCGGGCGGGGCGACCGTCGGCCCGAGTCGAGCGGTGAGGGCAGCGATCACGTCCTTGGTGCTGGTCTTGCCGGAGGAACCGGTGAGGCCGACGACGGTCAGATCGGGCAGCCGGTCCACCACCGCGCGGGCCAGTCGCCCCAGCGCCACCTGGGCGTCGTCTACCAGCACCATCGGCACGCCGGCCACCACCCGGGTGCCGAGCACCGCCACCGCACCCGCCCGGATCGCCCCTTCGGCGTAGTCGTGGCCATCCACCCGTTCCCCGGGGAAGGCGACGAAGAGCCCGCCCGGGCCAACCTTGCGGGAGTCGAACTCGACCGAGCCGGTGACCGCGACGCTCGGGTCGGCGGCGACCAACTGGCCGTTGACCGCTGCCGCCACCTCGGCCAGGCTCAGCGGGATCACGACTGCCCCGGCCGGTCGCCGAAGCGGGCCCGCAGCGCGGCGGCCAGCTCGGTGCGATCGTCGAAGGGATGCACCTGCCCGCCAACCTCCTGCCCCTGCTCGTGCCCCTTGCCCAACAGCGCCACCACGTCCCCGGGCGCAGCGAGCTGGACCGCCTCCGCGATGGCCGCACGCCGACCGGGTACCTCCAGGACCTGCGCCTCGGTGTCGGCCCGACGCACGCCGGCGAGCACCTCGGCACGGATGTCGGCGGGATCCTCGGTCCGCGGGTTGTCGTCGGTCACCAGCACCACGTCCGCGCCCTCCGCGGCGGCGACACCCATCAGGGGCCGCTTGCCCCGGTCCCGGTCGCCGCCGGCGCCGAGTAGGCAGATGAGCCGCCCGGTGCTGAACTCCCGCAGGGCGGCCAGCGCGGCAACGATCGCATCGGTCTTGTGCGCGTAGTCGACGACGCCGCGCACCGGGCCGGGGGACGGCACCAGCTCCAGCCGACCGGGAACGCCGCCGCAGTCGGCCACCCCCGCGACGGCGGTCCGCGGCGCCACCCCGGCCGCCACCAGTACGGCGACGGCGAGCAGCGCGTTGGCGACGTTGTGCCGACCGGGTAGGGCCACCCCGGCGGGCAGGGTCAGCCCGTCCGGGCCGTGCAGGGTGAAGCGCTGCGCGTACCCCTCGCCACCGGCCTCGTCGGCCCACCAGGTGGCGGCGCCGTCGCCGGCCGCGGAGTAGGTGACGGTGGCGGGTCGATGCAACGGAAGCAGCGCCGGGTCGTCGTGGTTGAGCACCTCCACCTCGCAGCGGCCGTCGAAGAGCTTCGCCTTGGCGGCGAAGTAGTCCACGGAGTCGGCGTGGAAGTCGAGGTGGTCGGAGCCGAAGTTGGTATAGCCGCCGACGGTGAACCGGACGCCACCGACCCGCCCCATGGCCAGCGCGTGGCTGGACACCTCCATGACCACGGCGGTGACGCCGCGCTCTCGGGCAGCGGCGAGCATGGCGTGCAGGTCGGTCGCCTCGGGGGTGGTCCGGACGCTGTCGACCACCAGATCACCGAGCCGGGTCTCCACGGTGCCGATCAGACCGGTGGTGTGCCCGGCCGCTCGCAGCCCCGACTCGACCAGGTACGCCGTGGAGGTCTTGCCCGCGGTTCCGGTCACCCCGATCACCGTCAACCCGGCGGTCGGATCGCCGTACACCACACTGGCGAGGTCACCCAGTACCGCCCGCGGGTCCGGCACCACCAGCATGGGAAGATCGACTTCCGCGGTCGCCGCCGCGCCATCCGGATCGGTCAGCACGGCCACCGCACCGGCTCGGGCCGCGGCCGAGACGAACTCGGCGCCGTGCCGCCGGGCACCGGGCAGGGCCGCGTACAGGTCACCGGGGCGGACCTCCTGGCTGGCGTGCGTCACCCCGGTGACTGTCGGTTCCGTTGGACCGGGCCGAAGGTCAACGGCGTCCGCACCGGACTCGGCGGCGAGCCGAGCGGCGAGGTTACCGAGCCGGATTCCGGTCACGCTACGAGGGCGAGGATTGCCGGACACGGCGTCAGACCCTACCCGGTCGTCCGGTTCTGGCCACACAGCCGCCCCGGTGGTTCGTCGGCACGCACCGATGATGTCCCGTCTACGCTGGTCAGCGGGGAAAGACGTCAAAGTTGGGCGGCGGGACCTTCGACGGCGGCACCCGATAGTGCTGCAGAGTGAACCGCATCATGTCGGCGAACACCGGTGCGGCGATGTCGCCGCCCCCACCGCCGGGAGTGTGCGCGAAGACAGCGATGACGTAACGGGGCTTCTCCGCCGGGGCCATCCCGATGAACGCCGCCACCTCGCCGGGCTGCTTCCGCCCGTCGACCAGCCGCGCGCCGGTGCCGCTCTTCCCCGCCACCCGGTAGCCGGGAACGGCTGCGGTCAGCCCGGTCGCTCCATCGACGGTTGTCACCGCCTCCAGGATGGTGCGCAGCTCGGCGGCGGTCTCCGGGGTCAACACCTCCCGAGTCGTCGGCGCCTCCGGCGTTGTCCGCTCGCCCTGCGGCCCGATGACCTCCTTCACCAGCCGCGGCGCGACGTACGTGCCGTCGTTGGCGATGGTCGCGTACGCGGCGGCCATCTGGATGGCGGTGGCGTCCACGCTGTGCCCGATCGGCACCGACCCCCGCGACGACGCACTCCACTCGTCGGCGGGCAACAGCGCGCCACTCGCCTCGCCGAGCAGCCCGACCCCGGTCGGCTCACCGAGCCCGAACCGCTTCTGGTAGTCGATGAGCCGGTCCGGACCAAGCTGGTCGGCGATGGCGATGGTGCCGACGTTGGACGAGTACGCCATCATCCCCGCCAGGCTCATCCGTCGACCGTCCGCCCGGCTGGTGTCGGCGAACGTGGTGCCGCCCAGACGGATGCTGTTCGGGACGGGCAGCGTGGTGTCCGGGGTGATGACGCCTTCCTGAAGGGCGGCGCCGAACGTGATCGCCTTGTGCACCGACCCCGGCTCGACCACGAATCCGGTCGCCACGTCGTCCCGGTCGGCCGGGTCGCTGTCCTGCCAGTTCGCGACGTCGTAGGTGGGGTAGGAGGCCTGGGCCAGCACCTCGCTGGTGCCCACCTCCAGGACGACCGCCGTGGCGGTCGAGCCGTTGACCGCCGCCATCGCCTCGGCCAGCTTGGCCTGCACCACGTATTGCAGGTCCCGGTCGATGGTGAGGCACAGCGAGCTACCCGGCTTCGCCTCGGTCGTCTCGCTGAAGCCACCGGGGATGTGCGCGCCCCACCCCGCCTCGTAGCGTTGCTGGCCGTCCTTGCCGGCGAGCACCTTGTCATAGCCGGCCTCGAGCCCTTCCAGGCCGACCATTTCTTGACTGGTGATGCCGATCAGGTTGGCGGCCAGGTCACCACCGGGGACCTCCCGTCGCTCATCTCGATGGCTGCCAATACCCTCCAGCTCGAGGTCCATGATCTGCTGAGCCAGGTCCACGTCCACCCCCCGCTTGAGGTAGGTGAACTCCAGTTCGTCGCCGTTGGACTGGTTGCGTTTCCGCATCTGGTCGGCGAGCTCCGACGCCGGGATGCCGAGCGGCTCGGAGAGCGCCTGCGCGGTGGCCTCCGGGTCGTCGATCTGGGTCGGGTCGGCGAAGACATACCGGGTCTCGATGCTGTGCGCCAGCACCTCGCCGTCCCGGTCGTAGATCGAGCCACGGGGCGCCGGCAGCACCACGGTTTTCAGCCGGTCGAGGAGCCCGGCGCCGGCGTAGTCCGGATTCTCGACGACCTGCAGCACGACGAGCCGGATACCGATGACGGTGAACAGGGTCAGCACCAGCGCGGTGCCGAGCCGCAGCCGACGGCCGGGGTCGGCCAGCCGGGGTGGCCGCAGCCGGCGGCGTCGCGTCGGCCGAGCTGATGTCGGGCGCGGCGGGCGTCGCCGTGGCGGTGGATCCGCCGACGGCGCGCGCCGCGGTACGGTGCGCACCACGGAGGTGCGACGCGGCGGGTTGCCCTGCCGGGCAGCACCGGACTGCCCACCGCTGAGCACCTGGAGTGCCGGGCGGAACGGGTCACCGGAGCGACTGCGTTCTCCCCGCGGTGTCCGACGCGGTTCGGCGCGCCCCGCGCGGGCGTCCCCCAGCCGCCGCTCGCCGATGCTGCGGCCGCGGGGGGTGTAGGCCCGGGCACCGGAGATGCCACCACCGGAATCGGCCGGGCGCGGATCGGCTGAACTGTCGGCGCGGGACGGGCCGCGCCGAGACCCCGTGGTGCCCCGGCGCGGCTCCTCCGATCTCGGCGGCACGACTACCCCCCGGTACCCGGCTGGCCGACCCCCGACGATGGCCCGCTGCCCGGCTGCGGCACGTCAATGGCCGCGCCGCCGTCGGGAAGCTGGATGTATCCCGGCTCGCCAGCCTCGACGAGACCAAGCTTGCGAGCGGCTTCGAGCAGGTTGCCCGGCGCCTTCGCCTCGGTGATCTGTTGGTTCAGCTGCTGCTGCTCCAGGTTGAGGGTGTGCTGCTGCTGCCGGAGCTGATTCAGCCGAAACGCGTTCTCGTTAATCTTGGTGTTGACCAACAGGATGCCGAGCACCCCACCGACCACCAGCACCACGACCAACGAGGCGAACGGTGCGCGCGGCACCGACACTGGTGCCGGTGGCGCCACCCGCAGCCGGGTCGTTCGGGTGCCGACAGTCCGCGCGCTCGGGCGCAGCGCCGCGGTGCCCTGGGTCGGGAACGCACGCGTACCCCGCGCGCGGGTCTCCCCCGGCCGCCCCGCCGGCAGCGTCTGTGTGCCGGCGCGCGTGGCTCGCTCCGCCGCGATCCGGCCCCCCGACCGCGGTGTGCGCTGCCCGCCGCCGGCCCCGTTCCGGCGCTCGCGCTTATCAATCGTCATGTCCCTCCCCCTCTTCATCCGTCCCTGTCCCGTCATCCCCCGAGACCGGCCGCCGCACGGCCGACCCCGTCCCCGGTTGGTGCATCGCTCGAACCTGCCGCCGGTACCGTTCGCGGTCGGTACGCTGACGCTGCTGCTGGGTCGGGTCGAGCCGTTCGGCGGCCCGCAGCCGAACCGAGGCGGCTCGTGGGTTCACCGCGACCTCCGCCTCGCCCGGCAGCTCCGCCCCCCGACTGAGTAGCCGGAAGGTCGGGCCGGTCCCGGGCAGCTCGACCGGGAGGTCGATCGGGCCCTTGCTGCGAACCCGGTCCGCAAGCGCCACCTTGGTGAGCCGGTCCTCCAACGAGTGGTAGGACAGGACCACCATCCGGCCCTCGATCGCGAGCCGGTCGAGGGCTGCCGGAAGCGCCGTCTCCAGCGCCGCCAGCTCTCGGTTCACTTCAATCCGTAGCGCCTGAAAGGTTCTCTTCGCCGGATGACCACCAGTGCGTCGGGCTGGCGCGGGAATGGCCTGCCGGACCAGCTCGGCCAGCTGCGCCGACGAGGTGATCGGGGCCCGGTCCCGCTCCCGAACGATTGCAGAGGCGATCCGCGACGCGAACTTCTCCTCGCCGTAGACCCGCAGCACCCGGGCCAGCTCCGGATGCGAGTAGGAGTTGACCACCTCTTCGGCGGTCACTCCCCGGCTCTGGTCCATCCGCATGTCCAACGGGGCGTCCTGCGCGTAGGCGAACCCGCGGTCGGGCGCGTCGAGCTGCAACGAGGAGACCCCGAGGTCGAACAGGATTCCGTCCACGACCGGATGGCCGATTCGATCGAGCACGTCGGGCAGCTCGTCGTAGACGGCGTGCTCCAGGTGGACCCGGTCAGCGAAGCGGGCCAGTCGTACGCGGGCGTGCGCCAGCGCCTCGGTGTCCCGGTCCAGCCCCACCAGCATGGTCCGCGGATGCGCTGTCAGTATCGCCTCGGCGTGCCCGCCCAGCCCCAGCGTGGCGTCGACATAGACCGTCCGACCCGTCTGCCCCGTCCGGTCCAGCGCGGGCGACAGCAGCTCGAGACAGCGTTCAAGCAGCACCGGCACGTGCGCGCCGCGAAGCTCCCCCATGTCGCCCCCCACTGGTTCCGTCCCGTCTGTCCTGCCGTGCTGCCGTTGGGCGACGCCCGCCGTCGTACTGCCAGATCCCCATCCGCTCCCGCCCGCCTTCCGGCAACGGCCCCCCGATCGGATCGCGCGCCTGGCACCGGGGAAGGGATGCCAGGAACTCGAAAGCGGCTGGAGATCTCGCAGTACGCCAGGCGCCGTCGCGCCTACAGACCGGGCAGCACCCCCTCCTCGATGTCAGCGAATTCGTCTTCGCTCTCGGCGAGGTAGCTCTCCCAGGCGACCCGGTCCCAGATCTCCACCCGGGTGTGCGCACCGATCACCACCAGGTCCCGGTCGAGCGCGGCGTACTCCCGCAGGTGACCCGGAATGGTCACCCGCCCCTGTTTGTCGGGGACCTCGTCGTGGGCGCTGGCGAAGAAGACCCGGCTGTAGGCCCGGGCCGCCTTGTGCGTCATCGGCTGCGCGCGCAGCTGATCCGCGATGTGCTGGAACTCCGGCGTCGGGAAGACATAGAGGCACCGCTCCTGCCCTTTGGTGATCACGACACCCCCCGCCAGCTCATCCCGGAACTTCGCCGGAAGGATCAGCCGGCCCTTATCGTCCAGACGCGGAGTGTGGGTGCCGAGGAACACGGCCCAAACCCCCTCGCCCTTCACGCGACGTTCGCGGCGCCGCCAACCCCCGGGCCGGTGGGCCCTCCCGGCCGCACCATCGGGCCCCACTCTACTCCACTTCCCTCCACCCGCAACCAGAATCGCCCGCGTGGCGCGGTTGCCACCCCGCCAAAACCGCACGTCAAAGCGGGTGGAGCGGAGTGGAGGGCGACACCGCCCCGGAAAGCACCCACCGTCCGACATAGATCAAATCCACTCCCACCCCCGATCCACCCGACCGCATCGGGCAGTGAGCCGAAGCGTTCAGCGCCAGCAGCGATCTGGGGAGCCCCCGGGTGGAGTAACCTCGCTCGCGTGACGGACGCGAGAATGCCCCTACGGGCGAAGGTGGCCAGCTCTGTGTCGCGGACCGCCGCGGCCCTGTCGCGGGCCGCGGGCCGCGGGGACGGCTCGGTCATCGGCGGTTGGATCGGTCTCAAGATCGACCCGGAGCTACTCGCGCACCTCGCCGCGGGCCGCGCCATCGCCCTGGTCTCCGGCACCAATGGCAAGACCACGACCACCCGACTCGCCACCGCCGCGGTCGGCGTACTCGGCAAGGTCGCCACCAACTCCTTCGGCGCGAACATGCCCACCGGGCACACCTCGGCGCTCGCCAAGGCCGGCAGCACCCCGTACGCGGTGCTCGAGGTGGACGAGCACTATCTCGCGCAGGTGCTGGACGCCACGGACGCCCACGTGGTGGCGCTCCTCAACCTCTCCCGCGACCAGCTGGACCGGGCCCGGGAGGTCGCCATGATGGCGCAGCTCTGGCGCGCGGCGTTGATCCGCCACCCCGAGCTGCGGGTCATCGCCAACGCAGACGATCCGATGGTGGTCTGGGCCGCCAGCCCGCCGACCAATCACGACCAGCGCATCACCCCGCCCCAGGTCGTCTGGTTCAGCGCTGGCCAACGCTGGCACGACGACTCCTGGGTCTGCCCCGAGTGCGGTTCGACCATCGCCCGGCAGGACAACCAGTGGTGGTGCACCGGCTGCCCGCTGCGCCGGCCACAGCCGCAGTGGTCCGTCGAGGACGACGGCGTGATGGACCCGACCGGCGCCTGGCACAAGGTCCAGCTCCAACTCCCGGGCACGGTCAATCTCGGCAACGCCGCCACCGCCCTCGCCGTCGCGGCCGAGTTCGGCGTACGACCGGTTGACGCCGTGCTCAAGCTCGGCTCAGTCACCTCGATCGCCGGCCGGTACGCACAGGTCGAGCGAGACGGGCGGCTGATCCGCCTGCTGCTGGCGAAGAACCCGGCCAGCTGGCTGGAGGCGTTCGACATGGCCGACGAGGCGCCGACGCTGCTGTCCATCAACGCGCGCGACCCGGACGGGCTGGACACCTCCTGGCTCTTTGACGTCGACTTCAGCCCCCTGCAGGGTCGGCAGGTGCTCATCACCGGCGACCGAGCGTTCGACCTGGCCGTCCGACTCGACGTGAACAACGTGCCGTTCCAGCACGTGCGTACGTTCACCGAGGCGATCCAGTCGGTCCCGCCGGGCCGACTGGAGGTCATCGCGAACTACACCGCGTTCCAGGACATCCGAGCGGAGTTGGACCGTGTTCTCTGACAGCCTGCGCATCGTCTGGGTCTACCCGGATCTGCTCTCCACCTACGGTGACCGGGGCAACGCACTCATCCTGGCCAGCCGCGCCCAGCGGCGCGGCTACCCGGTCGAGGTGCTGGAGGTCCGCTCCGACCAACCACTGCCCGCTACCGCCGACATCTATCTGGTCGGCGGCGGCGAAGACGGTCCCCAGGCGCTCGGCGCGCAGCGGCTCATCGCCGACGGCGGCCTACACCGCGCCGTCGCACAGGGCTCGGTGGTGTTCGGCGTCTGCGCCGGCTACCAGCTCCTCGGCTCCTCGTTCTTCGCCAAGGGCACCAAGTACGCCGGCCTGGAACTGCTGGACCTCTCCTCCGACCGGGGCCCCACCCGCGCCATCGGCGAACTGGCCGGCACCATCGACCCACGGCTGGGGCTGCCGCCCCTGTCCGGCTTCGAGAACCACGGTGGGCGTACCCGCCTCGGCTCCGAGGTGTCGCCGCTGGCCCAGTTGACCGCCGGAATCGGCAACGACACCCGGACCGAAGGGGCCTGGCGGGGCAAGCTGCTCGGCACCTACTCGCACGGACCAGCCCTGGCTCGTAACCCGGCCCTGGCCGATCTGCTGCTGCGCTGGGCGGTCGGCGTCAACCAGCTCCCCCCGCTGGACGACACCTGGTCGGAACGGCTCCGCGCCGAGCGCCACGCCGCAGTGGCCGCCGCCGCCCGACCGTGACCCACGACGGCCGCCGCGACACCACCCCCCGCGGCGGCCACCACGATCCGGGCACCCCCCACCGCCCCGCCCGCCAGGAACCCCCCGCTGTCCAGCCCCGCTGGTGGCGGGGGCAGGACCCGGCGGCCGGCCGATTCGGCCTGTTGCTGCTCCTGCTCGCCGCGTTCGGGGTGGCGCTGCTCGTAACTCCCCGCCCGGACCCGACCGCCCTGCCCCACCTGGCCGACCGGCTGGGCGGGTACGCCCCCGTCACCGCGATCGGTGGCGGCGCGCTCCTGCTCGTTGCGCTGGTCCCCCGCACCTTCATCACCCTGGCCGCCGGTGCCCTCTTCGGCGCCGTGGAGGGGGCCGCGTACGCACTCGGCGCGGCACTGCTGGCAGCCGCCATCGGCTTCGCCGTCGGCCGGTTTCTCGGTCGAGATTTCGTCGCCGAACGGATTCGCGGTCGCCTCGCCCGGCTGGACGGCTGGTTCACCCGGCAGAACGTGCTCGGTGTCGTGACCGTACGGCTGCTGCCGATCGCCGGCTTCGGCCTGGTCAGCTACGGCTACGGCACCACCGGTGCACGGATGCTTCCGTTCCTCGTCGGCAGCGTCGTCGCCTCCGCGCCGACCGCCTTCGGATACGCCGCCGTCGGCGCCGCGGTCACCTCGCCCGGCGAGGTCAACTGGTTCGCCGCCGCCCCCGCCGGGCTCGGCCTGGTCGCCAGCGCGGTGCTCATCCACCGCTGGTGGCGCGTCGAGCGGGCCAGTGGGGCACGCATCCTCGGGCGGAATCGTAGCCGGCGCTGACCAGGCACATCCCGGTCGCGGCGTCGAGCCTGACGACCAGCCGCGCCACGGGTGCCGGAGCAGCACCACATCGATCATGGAGTTGTGGTGGGGTCGGCGCACCCCGGACCGGGCTGGCGCCGACCCGGGCACCACAACTCCATGATCGGCAGCGAAGGCCGACGAGCGGACCTCAGGCCACCACGGAGACCATTCGGCCGGGGACCACGATGACCTTGCGGGGTTCCTTGCCGGCCAGCGAGGCGGCGACCGCCTCCAGCGCCGCCGCGCGGACGGTCTCCTGCCCAGCGTCGGCCGGCACCTCGATCCGACCCCGCACCTTGCCGTTGACCTGCACCGGGTAGGTCACCGACTCGGCCACCAGCAGGGCCGGGTCCGCGACCGGGAAGTCCGCGTAGGTCAACGACGTCTCGTGGCCCATCCGGCGCCACAGCTCCTCGGCGACGTGCGGAGCGAACGGCGCCAGCATCAGCACCAGCGGTTCGGCCACCTCACGCGGCGTCTCCGGCAGCCGGGTCAGTGCGTTGGTCAGCTCGATCAGCTTCGCGATCGTGGTGTTGAACCGCATCGCTTCCATGTCGCCCCGGACCCCGTCCACGATCCGGTGCAGCAGTCGGCGGGTCGCCTCGTCGGCCGGCACGTCCACCACGCGGGACGCGCCGCTGCGTTCGTCCACGATCGCCCGCCAGACCCGCTGCAGGAACCGGAACGATCCCACCACCGCCCGCGTCTCCCAGGGACGGGAGACCTCCAGCGGGCCCATCGACATCTCGTACACCCGGAACGTGTCCGCCCCGTACGCGGCGCACATCTCGTCCGGTGTCACCACGTTCCGCAGGGACTTGCCCATCTTGCCGTACTCGCGGTTGACCTGGACATCACCCAGGTAGTAGGTGCCGGAGCGCTCGACGACCTCCTCCGCCGGCACGTATGCCCCGCGCGCGTCGGTGTACGCGTATGCCTGGATGTAGCCCTGGTTGAACAGCTTGCGGAACGGCTCGAAGCTCGACACGTGCCCCAGGTCGTACAGCACCTTGTGCCAGAACCGCGCATAGAGCAGGTGCAGTACGGCATGCTCGGCACCGCCGACGTACAGGTCGGTGCCCCCGCAGTCGCCCTCGCCGCGTGGGCCCATCCAGTACCGCTCGGCCTCCGGGTCGACGAAGCGGTCGCCGTTGGTCGGATCCAGGTACCGCAGCTCGTACCAGCAGGAGCCGGCCCACTGCGGCATCACGTTGGTCTCCCGGGTGTAGCGCTTCGGACCGTCGCCCAGGTCCAGCTCCACCTCGACCCAGTCCCGCCGTCGCGACAGCGGGGTCTCCGGGTTCGACTCCGCGTCCGAGGGATCGAAGGTGCGGGGCGCGAAGTCATCCACCTCGGGCAGCTCGACCGGCAGCAGTTCCTCCGGCAGGGCGATGGCGGCGCCGGTCTCGTCGTACACGATCGGGAACGGCTCACCCCAGTACCGCTGCCGGCTGAACAGCCAGTCCCGCAGCCGGTAGGTCACCGCGCCCGAGCCGTGGCCGCCCGCCTCCAGCCAGGCGATGGTCCGGGCCTTGGCCTCGGCGACGCCCAGGCCGTTCAGGTCCAGGCCGCGTTCGGGCGTGGCGCTGTTGATGGCCAGGCCGTCACCGGTGTACGCCTTACCGGCAAAGCCCTCCGCCGGCTGGACGGTGCGGACGATGGGCAGGTCGAACACCTCGGCGAAGGCCCAGTCCCGCTCGTCCTGACCAGGCACCGCCATGATCGCGCCGGTCCCGTAGCCAGCCAGCACGTAGTCGGCGATGAAGATCGGAATCTGGGCCCCGGTGACCGGGTTGGTGGCGTACGACCCGATGAAGACGCCGGTCTTCTCCTTCGTCTCGGCCTGCCGCTCGAGGTCGGTCTTCGCCGCGGCCACCTTGCGGTAGCCCGCCACCGCCTCCCGTGGACTGGCCTGCCCGCCGGTCCAGGCCTGGGGAACCCCCGCCGGCCAGGCCGTCGGTACCAGGGTGTCGACCAGGTCATGCTCGGGCGCCAGCACCAGGTAGGTGGCGCCGAAGATCGTGTCCGGCCGGGTGGTGAAGACGCTGATCCGCGGCTCGCCCTCCGCATCCGAATCCGGGGCCGAGGTGGGGAACTCGATGTGCGCGCCGGTGGAGCGGCCGATCCAGTTCCGCTGCATCAGCTTGATCGGCTCGGGCCAGTCCAGCTTCTCCAGGTCGTCCAGCAGCCGGTCACCGTACGCGGTGATCCGCATCATCCACTGCTTCAGGTTCCGCTTGAAGACCGGGAAGTTCCCCCGCTCGGAGCGGCCGTCGGCGGTGACCTCCTCGTTGGCCAGCACCGTGCCCAGTCCCGGGCACCAGTTGACCGGTGCCTGCGAGACGTACGCCAGCCGGTGCTGGTCAACAACGGCCCGCCGCTCGGCGTCGGTCAGCTCGCCCCACGGTCGCCCGTCCGGGGTGCGCCGGGAACCACCGGAGAACTCGGCGACCAGTTCGGCGATCGGGCGGGCCCGCTTCGCCGAGCTGTCATACCAGGCGTTGTAGATCTGCAGGAAGACCCACTGGGTCCAGCGGTAGAAGTCGGCGTCGATGGTGGCCACCGAGCGGCGTTCGTCGTGGGCCAGCCCCAGCCGGCGCAGCTGTGCCTTGTACCGGGCGATGTTCGCCTCGGTGGTGGTACGCGGGTGGGTGCCGGTCTGCACCGCGTACTGCTCAGCGGGGAGCCCGAAGGCGTCGAAGCCCATCGCGTGCAGCACGTTCCGCCCGGCCATCCGCTGATAGCGGGCGAAGCAGTCGGTGCCGATGTAGCCCAGCGGGTGGCCGACGTGCAGGCCAGCGCCCGACGGGTACGGGAACATGTCCAGTACGTACAGCTTCTCCGCTCCCGCCCGCGGATGCTCGGGGTCGGCCAGCGGGCCGGTCGGGTTGGGAGCGTGGAAGGTGCCCTCGCGTTCCCAGGTGTCCTGCCAACGGCGCTCGATCTCGTCGGCCAGGTCCGCGGTGTAGCGGAAGGGGGGAATGTCGCTGGCCGGTGCGGCTGCCTCAGTCATGGCTCTCCTCGCTTCAGTCGGCGCGGATGGTCTCGTGCGGTGTCGGTCGATGCTCGCCGCCCGCCGGCGGGACCGGGCCGACGACGGGCACAAAAAAGCCCCTCGCACAGGAGGGGCCGCCGTGCTGTCGCGCGTTCAGCGCATCAGCACGGCCCGGTAAGCAGCAGGAAGACTCCGGCCATGCCCCGGAGTGTACCCGCCGACAACCGGGAGCGCGCCCGCGGCCACCCCGGGCCGGTCACCCCCGGCCCGCTCGCCGGCGCACCGCTGGGACCCGCCCGCCGAGTTCGTCGTAGCGCGTGCTGTCAGTCAGCGGACTACCCGCCCGGTAGGCCGCCCGGGCCAGGGCGTAGCCGCCAACCGGCGCCGAGACGAGTTGCAGCCCGATGGCGACCAGGCCCACCAGCACCGTCCGGGGGTCGGGCAGCAACAGCAACACCGCCAGCAGGACGCAGATCAGGCCCAGACTGCCGGACTTCGCGACGGCGTTCATCCGGTTGTAGACATCGGGCAGCCGGATCAACCCGAGAGAGCTGATCACGATCAGGCCGACGCCGATGACCAGCAGCGTGGAGGCGACCAGCATCCGGATCATGGCCGCCGCCGATGCACCAGGCGGGCCAACGCGACCGTGGCCAAGAAGCTGACCAGGGTGCCGGTGAGGACCAGGTCCAGCAATCCGGGCTCGTCCAACCGAACCGCCAACACCGCCACCGCCGCCAGGAACACGAAGAATCCGTGGTCGAGCGCCGCGGCGCGGTCGGCGTCCGTGGGGCCGACGATCAGCCGGCCGAGTACCACGGTCATCGACAGGGCGAGCACCACCAGCACCACGTCGAGCAGAAGCATCCGTCACCCACCTCCCTCGCCAGCGGTCCGGCCGCCTCCGCCGACCGGTCGGACGGCAGCCAACAGCCGCCCCTCCAGCTCCGCCACGGTGCGGCGGAAGGCCGTCGCGTCCGCGGCGTACATGCCGTGCACCCACATCACCCGCGGGTCCCGCCGCACCGCCAGCGTGAGGGTGCCCGGGGTCAGGGTGACGAAGAGCGTGAGCAGGGCCACCTCGGTGTCGGTCCGGGCACGCAGCGGAACCCGAACCACCGCGGGCTGCAGCCCCAGTCCCGGAGTGACGATCTCCCGGGCCACCATCAGGTTCGCCTGCACCAGCCGACCCGCGAACCAGGCCAGGAACCCCGCGATCCGCGTCGCCCGCACCGCGGCCCGCCGCACCACGCCACTCATCGTCCGCTCACCGCCCGCACATACCCCGCCGGCTCCAGTAGCCCCGCCGCGGCGGCGTCGGCCACCTGCAACAGCGGCCCGCCCAACGGCCCGAGCAGCAGCGCGCACACGCCGAGCGCCAACGGCGGTCCGAGCAGCGCCGCGCCGGGGCGGGCGGTCCGCTCCCGGGCCGCCCGCGGCACCTCACCCCAGAACACGACCCCCCAGATCTTCAGCATCGACAGCAGCGTCACCAGGCTGACCAACACCGCCACCGTCAGCACGAGCCAATCACCGACCTCGTTGGCGGCCCGCAGCACCAGGAACTTGGCGAGGAACCCGCCGAACGGAGGCAGACCGGCCAGCGACAGAGCAGCGACGCCGAAGGCCAACGCGAGCAGCGGGCTGGATGAGGCCAGCCCACCCAGCCGGCTCAACCGGTCGGTGCCGCGGGTGGCCCGCACCGCCGCCGCGCACAAGAACAGCGCCGCCTTCACCAGCACGTACTGGGCCAGGTAGAAGACGGCGGCGGCGAGACTCGCGGCGGTGAACAGGGCCAGCCCAAGCAGCACGTACCCGATCTGGCTCACCATGTGGAAGGCCAGCACCTTCCGCATCGAACCGACGCCGATCGCGCCGAGGACCCCGATCACCATGGACGCCAGCGCCGCCGCCACCAACAACGGATGGTATGCCGGGTCACCGCCGTACAACACGGCGTAGATCCGGATGATCGCGTACAGCCCCACCTTGGTGAGCAGACCGGAGAAGAGCGCGACAACCACCGGTGACGCGACCGGGTAGGCGCGCGGCAGCCAGTCGTGCAGCGGCACGAGCGCGCCCTTGAGCGCGAACGCCAGCAGCACGACACCGCCGGCGACCGCGGCGGCGGGGACCTCACGGGCCACGCCGGCGAGGTCCCCGAGCCCGACCGTGCCGGCGACCCCGTAGAGCAGTCCGACGCCGGCGAGCAGGATCGTGGAGCCGAGCAGATTGGTGGCGATGTACACCCGGCCCGCGCCGGCGCGCCCCGGGCCGCCGGAGAGTGCCAACAACACGTAGGACGGGACAAGCGTGACCTCGACCAGCACGAACAGGTTGAACAGATCGGTGGTGAGGTAGGCGCCGTATGCGCCCGCCGACAGCACCATCGTCAACGGCAGGAAGGCCTGTCGGCGGTCGTCCCCGGTCCCGGCGGCGGCCACCAGGCAGGCCAGCACCACGATCGCCGAGACCGTGACCAGCAACGCGCTCAGTGGGTCGGCCGCCAAGGTGATCGCGACAACCGGCGGCCAGCCGCCGACCCGGAGCACCGGGACCTCGCCGTCGGACGTCACCACCAGCAGGACGACACCCACCGCAATGACGGCCGCCGTGGCGAGCAGCGCCACCACCCGGCGCAGCACCAGCCGGTCCGGGACAGCGAACAGCACGGCGGCGGCGAGTAACGGACCCACCACCGGAACAATCAGCAGGACGCTCACCGCGGCCCCCCGTCCCACGTCTCCGGTGGTCGACTCCCCCGCCGAGCGGCGCGGCGCAGCAGCCGTAGCAGGTAGACGGTGATGCCGAAGGTGATCACAATGGCGGTCAGGATGAAGGCCTGGGGCAGCGGGTCGGCGCTCTCCGGGCCCCCGCCGTCTACCGGCGGCTCCCGCCGGTGCAGCCCGCCGGCGGCCAGCAGGAGCACGTTCACCGCGTGCCCGAGCAGCACGAAGCCGAGCACCAACCGCAGCTGCCCGGGGCGGAGCAGGAGGAAGACGCCGGCCGCGACCAGCACGCCGACGATCAGCGGCCCGCTCATTGGGCCTGCTCCCGAATCGGACCGGGTGCAGGGCCAGCGGGCGCGCTGTCCAACCGACGGACCGCCGCCACGACCAGGGCCAGAACCATCAGGTACACACCCAGGTCGAACAGGAGAGCCGACGACACCGATCCGACGCCGGGCAGGGTGAGCTTGACCGGGGTCAGGAAGACTCTGCCCACGGCCAGCGGAGCAAAGCCCGCGACGAGCGCCAGGAGCAGGCCGACGGTGAGCAGCGGCGCTCCGCGGAGGCGGCCCAGCAGCGGCGCTCCCGCGGGGTGCGCCAGATGGCCGAGTCCGACCGCGGTACCGGCGAGCAGCGCAGCGATAAACCCGCCCCCGAGCTCCTGGTGGCCACGGAGGAACAACACCGCGGACGCGGCAAGCATGACCGGAGCCAGTACGCGGTATGCCAGCTCGAGCACCGGATCAACGGAGTGCCGTACGGCGTCGGGACGACGCCGTACAGCGTCGTCCGGTCGGGCGAGCCCGATCAGCCCGACCGCGACCACCGCGAGCACGACGGCCTCACCGAGGGTGTCCAGGGCCCGGAAATCGACGAGGATGGTGTTGACCAGGTTTTCCCCACCGGTGGCCGAGGACGCCTCCCGCAGGTACCAGTCGCCGGCGGGCGACAGGTCGCGACGACCGGTCAACACCGCCGTCGCCGCCATCGCCGCCAGCCCGGCGAGTACCGCCAGGCCGGCACCGGCAACGATCCCCGCCCGACGGCCCGGCGCGACCAGCCGGCCGGGCCGACCCCGTAGGGCCAGCATGACCACCACCGTGGTGAGCACCTCGACCAGCATCAGGGTGAGCGCCACGTCCGGTGCGCCCGTGGTGAGGAACCAGGCTGCCAGGATCAGGCCGACCGCGCCGGTCAGCGCGACCGCCGCGAGCGCCGAGCGGGTGGTGACCAGGCCGGCGAGGGCGACCAGCAGCAGCCCGAGCACGAGCCAGTCCCCCCGCCGGGTGGCATCCGGATGACCGGCGGGCAGCGGACCGAGAAGCAGCACGGCGACCGCCGCCAGCGCCACCACGGCGAGCAGCGGCCGGGCCAGGTAGGGAGCGGGAGCCGTGACCTGGGCGGGTCGGGCCACGAATGCCCCGATGCGCAGTAACGCACGCCGCCATCGCTCGAGGTAGCCGGTGAACGGCGAAGTGGTCGGTATCGCCGCGAGTACCGGGTCGGTCCGGCGCCGGTACCAGAACAGCAGCATCCCGAGCAGGACGGTGAGCGCGGAGAGCCCGAGCGCCGGCGTAAAGCCGTGCCAGAAGGCCAGGTAGGGCGGCTGTCCCTGGGGCCGGGCATCGCTGGCGGCCCGCTCCACCATTGGGCTGAGGACGGCGACGGCCGGACCGAGGGCGGTGGCGAGGACTGCCGCGACGGCTGCCGGAGCAAGGAACGACCAGGCTGGTTCGTGCAGCTCACGCTGCCGGATCGGGCCGGAGAGGACACCATGGACCAGCCGCGCCGCGTACGCGAAGGTCAGTGCCGCGGCAAGCACCGCCAGGCCGGCGGCCACCCACCCGAGCCAGGGCAGCTCGTGCACCGTGGTGAGTGCCTCAAAGATCGCCTCTTTCCCGACAAAGCCGATCGTCGGTGGCAGGCCGGCCAACGACATGGCCGCCAGCACGGTGAGCGTCACGGTGATCGGCATCGCCCGCCACAGCCCGGTCAGGGCCCGGATATCCCGGCTGCCCGCCTGGCGATCGATGATTCCGACCAGCATGAACAGCGTTGCCTTGAACAGGGCGTGCGCGATCGTGTAAAGGATCGCCGCCGCGTCCGAAGCAGGCGTGCCGACGCCGATGACGCTGACCAGCAGGCCGAGTTGGCTCACCGTGGAGTACGCGAGCAACGCCTTGAGGTCGTGTTGGCGAAGCGCCAACAGCGCGCCGACGACCGCGGTGATCAACCCGAGGCCGATCAGCGTGAGGTCCCACGGCCACTGACCACCAAAGAGCGCCGAGAAGCGCATCAGCAGGTAGATCCCCGCCTTTACCAGCGTGGCGGCGTGCAGGTAGGCGCTGACCGGGGTGAGGGCGACCATGGCGCCGGGCAGCCAGAAGTGGAACGGCACCTGCGCCGACTTCGTGATGGCCGCGAAGATCACCAGGGCACCCGCCGCCCAGGCGGGTCCGGTCGCCAGCCGGCCCGGGTCGGCCAGGATCTCGTCGAGGTCGCTGGTGCCGAGACTCGCACTGAGCACCACCACCGCCACCAGCAGTGCCACGCCACCGGTGGTGGTGACGAAGAGGGCCTGGATCGCCGGCCCGCGGGCCTGCGGGCGGCCACCCTGCCCGATGAGGACGAACGACAGGATGCTGGACAGCTCCCAGAAGACGAACAGCAGCAGCAGGTCGTCGGCGAGCACCAGACCCAGCATCGCGGCGGCGAAGAGGGTCATCGTCACGTACACCCGGGTGTGCCGGCTGTCCGGGCTCAGATAGCGCGGACAGTACGCCATGACGAACGCACCCACCGCCAGCACCAGCAGGGCGAAGATGAGACTGAGTGCGTCCATCCGCAGTTCCGCGAAGACCCCCAGCGACGGCAGCCACGGCCAGGAGAGGGTGACCGCCTGATCGGCGAGGAGTAGCGGGCGCTGGGAGAAGAGCAGACCCGCCCCGACCAGGTAGCCCACGGCGAGCGCGTAGCCGGCGTTGCGCCCCAACCACCAGGTCAGAACCGGCGCTACGGCGGCGAGGAGGAACTGCCCGCCGAGAACGACAGCGAGAATCATGCCGGCCCACAGCAACCGGGCCGGCGTCGCCTACGAGCACCCGGCACCGCCACGGCTGCCATCGCCTTCTCCCTACTCCACCGACCGCGTCGGGGCTGCGGACTACCCGTTCGGCGTTCGTCGACACCTCCCCCGACGGACGAATAATTCAGACGTAGGTGATGGAACACCGGTGGCGGTCGGCCACGGTGACAAACATCGCTAGCCTGAGAGGCCAATGAGATTTCTGCGGCAGACGAGGCTCGCGCGTGACCACGCGAACCAACGGCGGGTCCAGACGCTCCGGACGGAGCTGCCGTCGAGGCGACGAGGAGGACGTCAGTGACACAACAGACCCGGGACGAGGTGGGCGGTCTGCTGCCACACGATGAGTTCCGCGCCGTCGGTGACGCCATCGTGGCAAACATCGAACAGGTCATCGAAGGTAAGACCGCCACCGTGCAGCTCGCCCTCGCCGTTCTGCTCGCCGAGGGCCACCTGCTCATCGAGGACGTCCCCGGGGTCGGCAAGACCAAGCTGGCCAAGGCACTGGCGCGCTCGATCGACTGCTCGGTACGCCGCATCCAGTTCACCCCCGACCTGCTACCCAGCGATGTCACCGGGGTCAGCGTCTACAACCAGGAGACGCACGACTTCGAGTTCCGCCCCGGCGCTGTCTTCGCCAACCTGGTGGTCGGCGACGAGATCAACCGAGCCTCGCCGAAGACCCAGTCAGCGCTGTTGGAGTGCATGGAGGAGCGGCAGGTCACCGTGGACGGCGTGACCTACCCGCTACAGCCGCCGTTCATGGTGGTCGCCACCCAGAACCCGATCGAGATGGAGGGCACCTACCCGCTGCCGGAGGCCCAGCGTGACCGCTTCACCGCCCGGATCGCGATGGGGTACCCGGACGCCGGCGCCGAGTTGGCGATGCTCGACGGGCATGGTGCCACCGACCCACTCGAGTCGCTGCGACCGGTCTCCGACGCCAGCACCGTCAGTCGACTCATCACCCACGTCCGGCAGATACACGTCGCCGACGCCGTGAAGCAGTACGCGGTGGAACTGGTCACCGCCACCCGAGAGGCTCCCGACCTGCGCCTCGGCGCGTCGCCCCGAGCGACCCTCCAGTTGCTGCGCACCGCCCGTGCGGTCGCCGCGCTCGAGGGGCGCGACTACGTCCTCCCCGACGATCTACAGGTGCTGGCCGTACCCGTGCTGGCGCACCGGATCATCCCGACCGCCGACGCCCAGCTGGCCCGACGCACCACCGACACGATCGTCTCCGATCTGGTGCACCGGCTGCCGCTGCCGCAGGAGCGCCGGCGCTCGTCGTACGACACCCGGCCCGCCGCCAACAGCGGCCGTGCCCCGTACGAGCCGCGGAGGGCGTGAGGTGCGCGACGGGCTGCGCGGGCTGACCACCCGGGGCCGGTCCTTCCTCGCCGCAGCGGTCGCGGCGGGGATCTCGGCCGCCATCCTTGGGGAGCGGGACCTGCTCCGGGTGGCGGTGTTGCTCGCAGCCTTGCCGCTGCTGGCAGCGCTCTACGTCGGCCGCAGCCAGTACAAGCTGGCCTGCAATCGGTCGCTGGAGCCAGAGCGTGTACCCGCCAGTGCCAGCTCCCGGGTGGTGCTGCGCCTACAGAACCTGTCCCGCCTGCCCACCGGCACGCTCCTGTTGGAAGACCGGCTGCCGTACGCACTGGGCAGCCGGCCCCGGGTTGTGTTGGACCGGCTCGGCGCGCAGCAGGCCAGCTCGGTGACGTACACGGTGCGGGCCGACGTACGCGGCCGATACAAGGTCGGCCCACTGGTGGTCCGGATGACCGACCCGTTCGGTCTGTGTGAGCTGACCCGGGCCTTCCCCAGCACCGACCAGTTGACGGTGGTCCCGAAGGTCACGCCCCTGCCCACGGTCCGGCTTCCCAGCGAGTACGCGGGCAGCGGCGACAGCCGGGCCCGGTCGGTCGCGGTGCACGGCGAGGATGATGCGGCGACCCGGGAGTACCGGTTGGGCGACGACCTACGGCGGGTGCACTGGAAGTCAACCGCGCGCACCGGTGAGCTGATGGTCCGCCGCGAGGAGCAGCCCTGGGAGAGCCGCGCGACCGTGCTGCTGGACACCCGGGCGTACGGGCACCACGGTGACGGACCGACGGCCAGCTTCGAGTGGGCGGTCTCCGCCGCCGCGAGCATCACCGTGCACCTGCGGCGAAACGGCTACCGCCTACGGCTGCTCACCGGCTCCGGTGCGAACATCGACGCGACGGAGGCGACCGGGGACGGGCTCCTCCTGGACAGCCTCGCCGACGCGCGCCTCGACCAACGGACTGAGATCGCCACGCTGGTCCGGGAGGTCCGGCAACACGCCGCCGGCGGTCTGATCATCGGCCTGTTCGGGATGCTCAGCACCGTTGAGGCCGAGCTACTGGCCGCCCTGCGCGGCAACGGCGCCACGTGCGTGGCGTTTCTCCAGAACAGCTCCACCTGGCTCACCCTGCCATCCCACGACCGAACCGAGGCCGACGACGCACACGCCGCCGCCGCGCTCGCGCTGGTGCGAAGTGGCTGGCGAGTGATCGGCGTAGACCACGGCTCCCGGTTGCCGGTTCTCTGGCCGCAGGCCGGGCGGGGCTCGCAGGGCTTCGCTGTCCGGGCCGCGTCGGCCGAGACCGTGGCGAGCAGACGATGAACCGGAGGCCACGCACATGATCTCCCACTGGAACCTGGGCCTGGTCGCTGCCGCCGCGACGCTGCTGTCCGCGGCGCCGTTGTCGACCATCTTCGACCGCTGGACCTGGCTGATCCAATCGACCATCGCGGTCGCGGTGGTGGCCGCGGTGGCCGCCCTGGCCCGGCTGGGGCGGGTCCCGCTCTGGGGGCAGGTGCTGGCCATGCTCGGTGGGCTGCTGCTCGCCCTGACGTGGCTGTTCCCCTCCGGTGCCGAGTTGCTCGGCGTGGTGCCGACCCCAGCCACCATCGGGCACTTCGGGGCGCTGGCGGAGGCGTCGCTGGTAGACATGCGCTCGTACGGCGTGAAGGTCCCGGACACCGATCCGATGCTGTTCCTCGCCGTACTCGGCATCGGCGCGGTCGCCGTGTTGGTCGACCTGTCCGCGGTCGGGTTGCGCCGGCCCGCGCTCGCCGGCCTGCCGATGCTGGCCGTCTACTCGGTCCCGGTGGCCGTCTACGTGGACAGCGTCCCTCCGGTTCCGTTCATCATCGGCGCAGCCGGCTACCTGTGGCTGCTGGTCACCGACAACATCGACCGGGTCCGCCAGTTCGGCCGGCGATTCACCGGCGACGGCCGGGGCGTGGACGGGTGGGAGGCCTCCCCGCTGGCCTCGGCTGGTCGCCGACTCGCGGCGGTGGGGGTCGCGGTCGCGGTCCTGCTGCCGTTGGCGATGCCGGGGATGACCGGTGGTCTACTCGACACGCTCAGCTCGGGCACCGGGGAGGGCACGGGCGGCTCGGGCCGGGGCACCGCCGGCCAGGTCGACCTCTTCTCCGCCCTCCAAGGCCAGCTCAACCAGAGCGAGGTCACCGACCTGGTGAAGGTGACCACCAACGAGCCCTCCCCCTTCTACCTACGGTTCGGCGCTGCCGACACGTTGCGAAGCGGTGGCTTCCGTCCTCGGCCTCCCAGCGGTCCACCGGTCAACCGGGAGTTCAGCCCGGCCGTGCCGGACCGGGAGGGAATCACCCGCACCCGTCACCAAGCAACGGTCGAGGTGACGGAGAACTTCGACATGCCGCTGCTGCCGGTGTACGCCGAGCCGGTGCAGATCGACCTGAACGGCAGGTGGTCCTACGACACGAACCAGCAGGTCCTCTTCTCCAACCAGGAGCGTTCGCCGGGCAAGCGCTACGAGTTCGAGTACGTGCGGTCGACCTACTCCCCGACGGCGCTGCGGCAGGCCCGCCCGCTCCCGGCCGAACACAGTCTCCGCCAGCTGCTGACCACACCGACGGTGAGCACGGTGGAGACGTTGGTGGACGAGCTCATCGAGGGCAAACCTACCGAGTACGACAAGGTACGCGCCATCTACGACCACTTCACCGCGGATAACGGGTTCCGCTACGCCCTGAGTACCGAGGGGGGCACCAGCGGCCAGGAGATCGTCGACTTCCTCACCAACAAGGTCGGGTTCTGTCAGCAGTACGCCGCCGCGATGGCGTGGCTGGTCCGGGCCGCGGACATTCCGGCGCGGGTCGCCTTCGGGTTCACCACCGGCGCCAAGTCCGACGGTGGCACCTATGTACTGACCAACCGCAACCTGCACGCCTGGACCGAGGTCTACTTCGACGGGTTCGGCTGGGTGCCGTTCGACGCCACGCCCGCGTACGGCGTGCAGGGGGCTACCCGGTCCACCTGGGCCCCTGACCTGGAGGTGGAGGAGGAGGTCGTGCCGGAGCCGAGCGCGACAGCGGGGCCGGCGGGCTCCGGTTCCGAGACGAACCAGAACCAGCTGGAAGAAGGGCTGGAGGAGGAGCTGTCCGGGCTGTCGAGCGACCCCAGCGCCCCCACCCGGACGGCGACACCCTGGCTCTGGGGGGCTGTCGGGGCGCTGGCCCTACTCGTGCTGCTCACCGCCCCGGCGCTACAGCGGTCCGCCCTACGTCGACGGCGCCGTGGCAGACGGGTACCGTCGGCCACGTCGGCCGGGACGACCACGGGCGAGACTTCTTCGGGCGACCACCCCATGGTGGTGCTGGCCGACACGGACCGAGCCCGGGCCGATGCACACGCGGCCTGGGACGAGCTGCTGGACACGTTGGTCGACTTCCGGCAACGGATCGACGGGGCGGAGACGCCACGCGCCACCGCCAGCCGGCTCGCCCGAGACACCTTCCATACGGACAGCGAGGCCACGTCGGCGGTAAGGCTGCTGGGCCGGGCCGAGGAACTCGCCCGCTATGCCCGGGATCCGCACCCTGGGGAACCGCTACTGCCGGCTCTACGCCGGGTCCGGGCCGCGCTCGTGACCGGATCCAACCGCCGTACGCGACTGGTGGCAACAGCCCTGCCCCCGTCGGTGCTGCTGCGTTGGCGGGTCGCCGTCGACGACGCCTCGGCCCGCCTGGTGTCGTCCTACGGCCGATTCCGGGCCGCGGCCCGACGCTGGAGTCCGCGTCGGCTGCTCGCCGAACGCCTTCCCCGTTGACCACACCCGCCCCAACCGGCGACGACCGGTTGGGGCGGGACGGTCAAGGGCTCAACGGTGCCCCTCCGGGCGCTGCCGCCACCGGTCCTCCATCCGGTCCAGGATTGACGGTCGACGACTCGACCGCCCACGAGGCCGGCGACGCGTCGTCGTCCCACCCACGACATGTAGGTCGGGGGACTGCGACCGCCGATGCGACTGCGCCCCGAAGCCCAACGCGGCCAACATGACGACGAAACCCGCCACCGCCAGCGGCGGGGTCTTGATCACCGCGCCATAAACCAGCAGGGACAGGCCGACAACGACCACGCCGGCAGCGACTAGCAGACGACGCCGCGCGTGGAAACGCGGGTCGCTGGCGCGCACCGCCGAGGCGAACTTGGGGTCCTCGGCAAGCGACCGCTCGATCTGATCGAACAGCCGCTGCTCGTGCTCCGAGAGCGGCACGGCACTCCTCCCCGGTCACGTTGGTCGGCCCGGGCGGCCGACAGACCGTGGCAGCCAACCAGCTGCTTACCCGCAAGTCTACGAGGGCCCCCGCGCGTCGGAAAGCGGGACGACCTATGGCCGGCGCTGATTTTCCCTCAGGTGCTGGTCAGGGGCGTGCAGCAGGCTGGCTGGACCTATGACGGACCGCCCGAAACGGGCAGCGGCGGCGTCAACGGCACGTTCGGCCTCCCACCATCCCCGTGCGGGCTCGCCGAGGGCGAGTTGCCGAGGCGCGTCCCGGGCGGGCACGATCTGCTCGGCCCGGACGCCAACCAGGCGAATCGGCTCCCCGGGGTCGAGGGTGGTGTAGAGAGCCCAGGCGATGTCGAACATCTCCCGACCGACATCGGTCGGAACATCGAGACTGCGGGAGCGGCTGACGGTACGAAAGTCGGCCAGCCGCACCTTCAACGCCACCGTCCGCCCCACCTGGCCGGAACGACGCAGCCGGGCACCGACCTTCTCGGCGAGCCCGAGCAGAGCCCGACGGATCTCCCGCCGATCGGTCACGTCGACGTCGAACGTCACCTCCGCACCGACCGACTTCTCCCCCCGCTCCGGGGTGACCCGCCGCGGGTCCCGTCCCCACGCCAGCTCGTGCAGGTGCCGGGCCGCGGCGTTACCGAGCGCCCGGCGGAGCATCCCGTCCGGCGCCTGCGCTAGCTCACCGACGGTGACCAGGCCGAGCCGGCGCAGCGTCTCGGCCGACCGCTCCCCAACTCCCCACAGCGCCTCCACCGGCAGGGGATGCAGGAAATCAAGCACCTGCGCGGTCGGAACCACCAGCAGCCCGTCCGGTTTGGCCCGCGTCGAGCCAAGCTTCGCGACGAACTTGCTCGACGCCACCCCGACCGAGCAGGTGAGCCCCACCTCGGTCGCCACCCGCTCGCGGATCAGCCGGGCGATCGCCGACGGCCGGCCGAACAGCCGCTGGGCACCGGCCACGTCGAGGAATGCCTCGTCCAGGGAGAGCGGCTCGACCAGCGGGGTGACATCCCGGAAGATCTGCATAACCCTGCGCGAGGCGGTGGTGTAGGCGGTGAAATCGGGCGGCAGGAAGACCGCATGCGGGCAGAGCGCCCGGGCCCGCGCGGTCGGCATCGCACTACGGACGCCGTACCGTCGGGCCGGGTAACTCGCCGAGCTGACCACTCCCCGCTGCCCGAGCCCGCCGACCACGACCGGCCGACCGCGCAGCTCCGGCCGACGGTGCACCTCAACAGCGGCGAAGAACGCGTCCATGTCGACGTGCAGCACTCGGCATCCGGAGTCATCGGCGTCCGGCCCGAAGCGCGGGTCGTCGCCCCGGGGCAACGACTGGCTGCGGCCCATACCCGGAAGGCTAGTGCGGATGTCCCCGCCGTGGCCAGCAGCGCGGCGACGGACCCGCAGCTCAGCCCCGGACCACCAGTAGTGGGATCGTCATCTCCGCCGCGGTGTCCGAACCGTGGTACGCCACCAGCCGACTCGCCATCGGCGGCTCGGACCGGGTGGCCAGCACGGCGTAGCTGCCGTTGCAGAGCACCACCACGTCCCCGATCCGGCCCAGGTGCTCCTCGGGCACCGGACCGAACCAGCCAGCCGCCACCAGCTCCGCCCGGGTCGTGACCCGGGCCGCGGTGCCGAGCACAGCCGACCACGTGGCCACCACGTCGTCTTGGGCACCGGGCCGCACGTGCAGGTACCGAACTCGGGGCTCGCCGGCCACCACCGTCACGCCAGCGCGCAGGCGCGGGTCGGTGTCCAGGTCGAACCGGTGCCCGACGGGAATGTCGAGCTGACCGTGGTCGGCGGTGACCAGCAACGCCGCGTCCGGCGGTAGCCCGTCCACGAGACGAGCCAGCAGCCGGTCGACATCGGCCGCGGCGACACGCCAGGGCACCGAATCGACCCCGCTGAGGTGGCCATGCCGATCGAGGTCCGGATGGTAGCCAGAAACCAGGGTGGGACCGGATCCGGCCGTCAGCGCGGCCACCATCTCCCGACCCAACTCATCCACACCCGCCGCGCCCCGGTAGTCGCCGCCCCGATTGGCCGCCAGGGTGAGACCGCTCCCGCCGAACTCGGGCCGACTCACCACCGTCACCTGGACCCCGGCGGCCCGGGCCCGCTCCAGCTGGGTGGGGACGGGCTGCCAGCGCAGCGGCTCCGGGTCGCCGGCCCAGTCGATGTGGTTGAGCACCCGGTCGGTGCCGGGGACCCGCAGGGTGAACCCGAGCACGCCGTGCGCACCAGGGGCGGTACCGGTGCCAAGGGTCACCAGGCTGGTCGGAGTGGTGGACGGAAAGCCGGAGGTGAGCGGCCGGCCGGCAGTTGCGGCCAGCCCAGCCAGAGTCGGCGCGTACGGCGTGGCGATGGGGATCTGATGCCAGCCGAGCCCGTCCACCAACAGCACCGCGACCCGGCGTACACCGTCGAGCACGGCGGTCAGGCCGAGCACGTCGGTCGCACCGGGCACTCCCAGCACCGCGAGCGCGGCGGGAAGGATGTCAGCGAGACTTGCCGCGCCGTACTGGGGGGCGAGGATCCCGAACGGATCTGTCGCCCCGGAGTCGGCCGCGGCGCTCGAACCGGCGCCGGCCCACGGCGGTGGGGTGTCGGGCAGGCGGGTGGGCTCAGGCGGACCGATCATGCTCGCCGACGGGCGAACAGGTGCAGCTGGGCGGCGAGGTCCCGCCAGGGCGGTTGGGCGGCAAGCGCCAGCTCCAACTCCAGCAGGGCGGCGGGCTGGCCGTCGCCGACCGCGGCGGGCAGCAGGTCGGTGAGAACGCGGACCCCATGGAGCTCCTCGACCTCCAGACCCGCGGCCGCGAGCAGCGCTGCCGCCTCGTCGGCGGCGAAGCGCCGCCGCAGAGTGTCCCGGGGACCGGCGGTTCCGGCGGAGTCGGCAGCGAGCAGCCCCGCAACATCCAACTGGCCGGTCATGGCCCGACTGAGCACGGCGGCGGCCCGCCCGGCGACCAGCACGCTCGCCGCCCCGCCGGGGCGCAGCGCGCCGGCCAGTGCAGCGACAACCGCCACCGGGTCGTCAACCACCTCCAGGACGGCGTGGCAGAGCACCAGGTCCACGCTGGCCGGTTCCACGAGCCCGGCGAGCGCGTCACCGTCGCCCTGCACCGCGCGCACCCGGTCGGCGACGCCGGCGTCGGCAGCGCGGCGGGTCAGCGCGGCGAGCGCGTCGGGGTTGGCGTCCACGACGGTCACCCGGTGCCCAGCCTGGGCCAGCGGGACAGCGAAGCCGCCGGTGCCCCCACCCACGTCGAGCACGGTCAGGTCGGTGTCGGCACGGCGGTCCAGTTCGGCGCGCAGCACCGACCAGATGACGGCGGTACGCGGGGTCAACGGCGGGCCAGCGAGCCGCCCTCGGGTCTGCTCCACCTCGACCAGCCTAGTCACCACGTCCAGTCCCGTCCGAGCGGCTGGCCGCGATCAGGACTCGCCGCCGGTGATGGCCTCCTCCTCGTGCCGCGAACGCACCGAGTTCGCCACGGGCCCCTCGGTGATCTCGTACTCCCGGGCCTCGGCGTGATGGGTGGGCACCCATCCGGCACCGAGCCGGGTCCGGCTCGTGTTGGCCACCCCACTGTTGTAGGCGCGATTCCCCGTCATCGGCTCGTCCCCTCGGTACCGCGCGGGCCACGTTGCCAGCGCGGGCAGGAGTCTCCCGCCGCTCGGAGCGAAAAACCGTAACCTGGATCACTGGACAATCACCGAAAGTCGCGGGCGGCCGGACGGACCGGGAGCTCAATCGGGTCCAACCGGTCAGCGGTGAAATTGATCACCCCCTCGTGCCGATGGAGGAGACCCCGAACCACCAGCCCCCCGCTGTTCTTCGCCACCTGCCTGTAGCGCTGCCACAACCCAGGGGAACAGGTGACATTGAGCATCCCCGTCTCGTCCTCCAGGTTGAGGAAGGTGACCCCACCCGCGGTTGCCGGACGCTGCCGGTGGGTGACGATCCCGCCAACCCGAACCCGCCGACCCGGCTCCACCCGCGCGAGCCGGGCGATCGGCACCGCCCCCAGGGCGTCGAGCTGTTCTCGGACGAACCGGGCCGGATGGCTCTCCGGCGACAGCCCCGTCGCCCAGACATCCGCGACGAGACGATCGACCGCCCCCATCCCGGGCAGCGTCGGCGCGACCGTGCCGGGCACGGTGCCGGGCAGGCGGTCGGGATGCTCCTGGGCTGCCGCCCCAGCGCTCCAGAGTGCCTGCCGCCGGGTCACGCCAAAACACGCGAAGGCATCCGCGGTGGCAAGCGCCTCCAGTTGCGCGGCGGTCAGACCCACCCGCCGGGCCAGGTCCGACATATCCCGATACGGCCCACGCGCTGCCCGCTCGGTCTCGATTCGCCCGGCCACCTCCCCACCGAGCGTACGCACACTGTCCAGCCCGAGCCGAACCGCCGGACCACCCAGCCCCCACGCGTGCGGCGGCTCCCCCGGCTGGCTTCCCCAACGGGTGCTCGGGGTGGACTCCAGGACCGCCCCGGCACCGCTGGCATTGACATCCGGCCGACGGACCTCCACCCCGTGCCGACGAGCGTCATCCACCAGGGTCTGCGGCGAATAGAACCCCATCGGTTGGGCGTTGAGCAGCGCGGCCAGAAACGGCGCCGGGTGGTACCGCTTGAGCCAGGAACTGGCGTAGACCAGATAGGCGAAGCTCATCGCGTGGCTCTCCGGGAAGCCATAACTGGCGAACGCGGTGAGCTTGCGGTAGACATCGTCGGCCAACTCGCCGGTGATGCCCCGCTCGGCCATACCGGCGTAGAGCCGATCGGCGATCCTGGCCATCCGCTCCGCCGACCGCTTGGCCCCCATCGCCCGGCGCAGCTGGTCCGCCTCGGCCGCGTCGAAGCCGGCCAGGTCGATGGCGAGCTGCATGAGCTGCTCCTGGAACAGCGGCACGCCCAAGGTCTTCTCCAGCGCGTTGCGCATCAGCGGATGCGGGAAGGTGACCGGTTCCTGGCCGTTCTTACGCCGGATGTACGGGTGCACCGAGCCGCCCTGGATCGGGCCAGGCCGGATCAGCGCCACCTCCACCACCAGGTCGTAGAAGCAGCGGGGTTTGAGCCGGGGCAGGGTGGCCATCTGAGCGCGGCTCTCCACCTGGAACACCCCGACCGCGTCGGCTCGGCAGAGCATGTCGTAGACCTCGTCGTCATCCAGAGTCATGTCGCCCAGCTCGAGCCGCGCCCCGATCATGTCGTAGCCGTGGTGCAACGCGGCGAGCATGCCGAGGCCGAGCAGGTCGAACTTGACCAGCCCAACGGCGGCGCAGTCGTCCTTGTCCCACTGGAGCACGCTCCGGCCGGGCATCCGCCCCCACTCCACCGGGCACACCTCGATCACCGGTCGGTCGCAGATCACCATGCCGCCGGAGTGGATGCCCAGGTGCCGGGGAAAGGTCTGCACCGCGTCGGCGTACGCCACCACCGGCTCGGGGATGCCCTCGACATCGGCCGCGGCGACCGAACCCCACCGATCGATCTGCTTGCTCCAGGCGTCCTGCTGGCCGGGCGAGAACCCGAACGCCTTCGCCACGTCCCGCACCGCCGACCGGGGCCGGTACGAGATGACATTGGCGACCTGAGCAGTGTGCTCCCGCCCGTACCGGGCGTAGACGTGTTGGATGACCTCCTCCCGACGGGAGGACTCGATGTCCACGTCGATGTCCGGTGGCCCATCCCGCTCCGGGGCGAGGAAGCGCTCGAAGAGCAGCCGGTGGCGGACTGCGTCAACGTTGGTTATCCGTAACGCATAGCAGACCGCCGAGTTCGCCGCCGACCCTCGGCCCTGACAGTAGATGTCCTGCTCACGGCAGAACGTGACGATGTCGTAGACCACCAGGAAGTAGCCGGGAAAGCCCAGTTCCTCGATCATGTTCAGCTCATGTTCAAGCTGCGCGTACGCCTCGGGGTGCGCCTCCGGTGGGCCGTAGCGCTCTCGAGCCCCCCGCGCCGTGAGATGACGCAGCCAGCTCATCTCGGTGTGTCCGGACGCCACCGGATACGCCGGTAGCGCCGGGGCGACGAGCTGCAGGTCGAAGGCGAGTTCCGCGCCGAACTCGGCGGCTCGGGCCACGGCCCCCGGATAGGCGGCGAACCGGGCCGCCATCTCGGCACCGCTGCGCAGATGGGCGGCGCCGGCGGCGGGTAGCCAGCCGTCGATCTCGTCCAGGCTGCGTCGGGCCCGGACCGCGGCGAGTGTGGTGGCCAGCCGACGCCGCCCCGGAGTGGCGTAGTGCACGTTGTTGGTGGCCACTGTCGGCAGCCCGGCGGCCTCCGCCAGCTCGGCGAGGGCGTCGTTCCGGTCGGCGTCAATCGGATGACCGTGGTCGGTCAGTTCCACCGCGACCGTCTCCGCACCGAACAGCGCGGTCAACCGATCCAGTTCCCGGGCTGCCGCGTCAACTCCCTCGGTGAGCAGCGCGGCCGGCACGTGACCCTTGCGGCAGCCGGTGAGCACCAGCACGTGGTCCCGCAGCTCGGCCGCGACCTCCGCCAACTCCCCGTAGATCGGGCGGCCCTTCTCGCCACCGCGCAGCTGGGCCCGGGAGATGGTGGCGGCCAACCGCGCGTACCCCTCGTGGCCGTGGGCGAGCAGCAACAGGTGCCGCCCGAGCGGGTCCGGCTCGCCGTTGGGCGCGCCCGGCAGATCGAGGGAGAGCTCCGCGCCGAAGACCGTCGGCAGGTGCAGGGCACGTGCCGCCTCGGCGAAGCGCACCACGCCGTAGAAGCCATCGTGGTCGGTCACCGCGAGAGCGGTGAGCCCCAGCCGGACGGCCTCCTCGGCCAACTCCTCCGGGTGGCTGGCGCCGTCGAGGAAGCTGAAGTTGGTGTGCGTGTGCAGCTCGGCGTACGGCACCACATCATCCGGGCGGGCTGTCGCGGGCGGCGGGTGGTGCGGACGCCTACCGGCCCGTGCGGGAGCATCGCCGCCGTCGGCCTCCACCGCCAGCGGGTCCACCACGTGCAGATGCCGCTGGCCGTCTCGGGTACGGCGTTGCCCCCGGGTGGATTCGCCACTGAGCACCCGCTCCAGCTCTGACCACGGCAGATCCGGGTTGTAGAAGCTCATCGGTGGCCGCCTGCGCCGCGGGGATCAGTCATAGCTCGCCTCCACCAGCCACCGGCCACCCTCGACCGCGAGCAGCAGGGCGACACCGTCGGCGAGGCAGACCTGGAACCGGGCCCGCCGCCGGGCTTCCGCCGGATCCCACCACCGCTCGTCAACCGGCCACGGACCAGTCCATCCGGTAATCGCCACAGGCCGGCCAGCCCCGATGGTGAGCCACGCCGGCGCCGCACTCACCGCCAGGCGTGCGCTGACCACGACGGGCTCCTCGACGGCGTCGTGCACGGTGGCCACCAGTGGCTCGGGGAGCACCACCGCTGGCGCCGGCGGTGGAAGCCGGCCTGGCCACGGCGGCTCCCCCGGCTGGCCCGACGTGGGAGAGCCGGGGCGGGCCGACAGGCGTTCGTCGCCCCACGGCACCAGGCGCGCCTGGTCGGCCGGGGAGCGCCCGCCGCCGAGCACCGCGGTAACCACCGCCTCGGGGCCGAGGAGACCCTGGATCCGGCTCAACGCCCGGTGGGCCCGGTCCCGCTCCTCCCCGGTCTCCCCCCACAGGCCGGGCTGTAGGGCCCCCAGCGCGACCACCCCGTCGGGCACCAGCCGTAGCCGCACGATGCCGGCGGTGGGCCGCACCGGTTCGGCACCCGACCGGCCGCCGGAGAGCCACCCGTCGAGCTGCCACCGCGTCCGGTCGGCGATGGCGGCGGCGGTGAGCAGGCCGTCGTGCCGCCAGGTCCGGTGCAGTTCCTGGCCGTGCGCGGTCACCGCCTCAATACCGAGGCGGGTGCAGGCCAGCCCGTACGCGGCGAGTCGGTCGTGCAGCCGCTCGGCCAACGCGCGGGCGACGAAGGCCGCCGCATCAACCCGGTCGAGCGGTTCGTCCTGGTCCGCGGTGACGGTCAGGTCCACCGGAGGCCGCCGAACCGCGAGCGGGCGGTGGTCCCGGCCCATGGCCAGCCGGTGGGCCAGCGCACCGTCGGCGCCGAATCGGGCCAATACGTCGCCGGGGGACAACGTGGCGAAGTCGCCGAGGGTGCACATTCCGAGCCGACGCAGCAGGTCGGCCAGGGCCGGTCGACCGAGCGCCTCGACCGGCTGGTCGGCGAGGAACTGCGGTGTTCCGCCCGGGGGGACCGCCTGGCCGGTGCGGGCGGCCAGTCCGGCGGCGAACTCCCCGTCAGCGATGCCGACCTGGCTCTCCACCGCGCAGGCCTGGGCGACGTGCTCGATGATCCGCTCCGCCGCAACCTCCTCACCACCGAGGTGGCGGGCCGGGCCTCGGGCCGGTACCGCGCACATCCCGGGACGGACCACCGCCACCCCGGCCACCAACTCCTCGACTGCGGCCACCACCGGCTCGAACGCCCGGGCGTCCCGGGCGGGATCGTGGGCGACGACGGTGAGTCGGGGGCATCGACTCTGCGCCTCCCGCCGCCGTAGTCCTCGGCGCACTCCCCCAGCCCGGGCCTGCTCGGAGCAGGCGACCACCCGGTTGGCGTGCAGTACCGCGACCGGGTCGGTGGCGGGCACTCCCTCCACCAGCTCAGCGGCGACCACCGGCCAGTCCGGGCACCAGAGCACCATCGTGCGGAGCGCGGTCATCCCGGACCGGCCAGGGTGAACGGCCGGGGTGCGTCGGTGGCCGGTGGCACCGCTCGGAGTCGGCCGGCACCGGACCGACCAGTGGGCGAAGCTGCCCGGGCGCCGGGGTTCGACCCCGAAACCACCTGGGTCGAACCAGCACCGGGCAGCCAGATCGTCACCTCCCGGGGACGGGTGGCGGTGCCCCGTCCCCGCGCCGCCACGGTGACCTCCCGCCGCCGCAGTCGGCCCCGGCCGACACCGACGCCCTGCCAGACTCCCCGGGTTACCTGAAGGGTCAGGTCGGCGCCGTCCCACCGTCCGTACGAGACGAGGACGCTGCCCCGCTGCCGGGCCCGAGCCGCCAGCCGACTGGCGACCGATGCGGACACCGTGGCCGGGACTGCGGCGACCACGACGTCCACCCCGTCGATCAACGTGGCGACGACGGTGGCCCACTCGGGTCCCGGGTGCGGCACGAGGGCGAGCCGGTCCAGGGCGATCCCGAACTCGGCAGCGGCGACCGCCCCGAGGGTCGGCACCCCAACCACGGCACACCACGAGCCGGCCTGAGACGCCTCGGCGAGCAGCGCCAGGGTCAGCGAGGTGGTGCCGCTGTGCCGGGGCTGGCCAGCGGCGACCGAAATCGTGCTGCCGCGGCGTAGCCCCCGGCTGGGCAGCAGGCCGGTCAGCTCGGGGGTAACCGGCAGCACCCGGTGCCCCCCGGCCGGGTCCGGCGCACTCGCCGGGCGCACCAGACCCGCCAACGCGGCAGAACCGACCACCATACGGCCCGCCATCGGACCTACCCCCTGTCGTGCTGTTGTGCTGTTGTGCTGACAGAACAGCGCAATACAAATAGCTAAAGAACTCACAAAACGGACATGTTATAAAAATTCCCCTGCTGCGATCAACGCCAATCGGCGTCGCCGCGACTCAGGCCGCCAGACCACCAGGGGCCGGCGCCCGCGCCACACCGAGCGCGGCCTCCACCACCAACACGAACTCCTCGGCGGCACGCAGCAGGTCGTCGGCCTCCCGGGAAGTGACGACCCGCGGGATACCGGCCTCGGCAGCGACACGCTTACCGGCGGCCAGGGCGAAGAACCGGGCCCACTCGCCGAGTTCGGGGGCGACACCGGAGAGCAGGACCCAGACACTGGTAACCCGGCTACGCCGGGCCGGCACGGGGCGAGCACGGGCGGCGAGCAGCGCCGCGGCGGCCCGCAGAGCAGCCAGGTGGGCCGCCGCGTAGCGGAGACCGTCGGGGCCGGTACCGGCAGCTTCGGCAAGCCCACGGCGGGCCACCGTGAGGAGTTGGACAGGGGTGCGCTGCGGCAGCACGTGGGCCGGCACCGTCGGCGCCGGGGCTGACTTGATCGGCATGCTCTGTCTCCTCCAGGGCCGAGGCACCACCGACGGAACTGATCCGCCGGCGGACCGCCGGGTCAGTGGTGCGGAGGAAGACGCACCGGCGGGGCCGGCCGGGCATGGACGCTTCCCCACACCACACCCGGCCGGCATGACCGGCAGGTTCGTCGCCCGCCGCCGGGGGTCGAGGGCGGCGGGCGACGCTCCCGCCTGACGGGCCAGGGCTCGCGACTGCCCACGACCCTGGGCGCGGCCCGCGGTGCCGCACCCGCCCGGAGCAGCGCCGCGAAACACCGCTCCGGCTGTCGGAACGAGCATGCGAAGCATCAACGCTCCAGCACCAACGCTCGAGTAGACAAACCCTCGCCTAATCGAACACTCGTTCTAACCACTGCTGACAGTACACCCTCCCACCGACAAAGACACAACGTGTGCCGCGCGTCGCCGCACGTCGGGCGGGCCGCATACCGCCGCGCCGCCCACCGACCGCCACCGCTGGCGTGGCCAACGAAATCGCCCGGGGCGCACCGGGAAGAATGGCCGGATGCACCCACACCCGAAAGTACGGGCGACGCAGGAGGCCCTGGACAGCGTTGGCGCACTCGACGGCTCTGGCGCACCCAGCCTCGTTCGCCTGTTGCCCGACGCGGTCCACACCGCCGCGGCAGCCGCCGCCGCCCTCGGTGTCGAGGTCGGGCAGATCGCCAACTCCCTGGTCTTCGAGACAGCCGACGGGCCGCTGCTGGTGCTGACCTCCGGGGCGCACCGGGTGGACACCGTCGCCCTCGCCGCAGCGATCGGCGTCACTCGACTTCGGCGGGCCACGCCGGACGTCGTCCGCGAACACACCGGACAGGTCATCGGTGGGGTCGCCCCGGTCGGCCACCCGCGACCGCTGCGCACCCTGGTGGACACCACCCTCGACAGGTACGACGAGATCTGGGCCGCTGGCGGCGTACCCCGCGCGGTCTTCTCCACCACCTATCCGGAGCTGCTGCGGGTAACCGGCGGCACACCGGCCAAGGTGGCGTGAGCGGACTTGTCGAACGAGCCACGCCCGGTCAACCGCCGCGCACCGGTCCCCGAGTTGGTCACCCTGCATGTGTGGCGGACCAGCCGAGCCGGGCTGCCCCGGGCGCTTACCCGGATGGCACGCGACCCGCGCCGGCTACGCGCGCTGCCCGGCGTCCGCTTCGCCAAACTGCTCGGCACCGGGACCGGCACCGGCTTCGGTCCCCGCGACGCGGACCTGACCCGGTGGGCAGCGCTGACCGTGTGGGACTCCCCGACCGCGGCCACCGGCTTCGCCGACTCCCCGGTGGGACGGGCCTGGGCACGCATTGCCCGTGCCACCGTCCGAATCGACCTACGCCCGCTCACCAGCCGGGGCGAGTGGTCCGGCCGGCGGCCGTTCGGTGACCCACCTGGCGGGCGGTCCAGCGGCCCGGTGCTGGCACTGACCCGGGCCCGGCTCCGTCCCACCCGGGCGGTCACCTTCTGGCGGGCGGTACCCCCCGTGGCCCACGCGCTGCACACCGCACCCGGCCTGCTCGCCCGCTTCGGCGTCGGTGAGGCGCCGCTGGGTTGGCAGGGCACGGTCAGCGTGTGGCGCACCCCGGCGGAGCTGGTCGCATTCGCGTACCGTCACCCCGAGCATCGTGCCGCGATCACGCGAACCCCCACCGAGGGGTGGTACGCGGAGGAGCTCTTCGCCCGGTTCGAGGTGCGCGACGTGATCGGTGACCGGACGGTGCTGGGCTGGACCACGGACGGCGGAACGAAGGTGGGGACGGCATGAGGCTGGTGCGGTGGACACCGGACGACCTCGTTCGGCGGCTGGACGACGTGGTGGCCGTCTACGGCGAGGCGATGGGGTACCGCGCCGATCTACTCAAGGCACGGCGCGGCTACATCGCCACCCACGTCCGCCGACCCGGCTTCCGCGCCGTCGCCAGCCTCACCTCCGAAGGCCACCTGGCCGGATTCGGCTACGGATACCTCGGGACGCCCGGCCAGTGGTGGCACGACCAGGTGGGACGGATGCTGGACCCAGCCACCCGCCGTCGCTGGCTGGCCAGCTGCTTCGAGGTGGTCGAGTTGCACGTCCGACCGCCCGCACAGGGGCACGGGCTGGGCGCCGGCCAGCTGCGCGCCCTGCTCGGGATAGCAGAGGGGAGCACCACCCTGTTGTCCACCCCGGAGGCAGACGAGCAGCAGTCCCGGGCCTGGCGGCTGTACCGACGCTTCGGCTTCATGGACGTCCTACGCGACTTCCGCTTCCCCGGTGACGAACGGCCGTTCGGGGTGCTTGGCCGAGACCTGCCGCTCCCTCCACCCGCCGCCTCCGGAAGAGCCCCCACATGACTCGGCCCACCGCCCTGCCGAGGCGTACCCGCCAGACCGTCTGGGCGCTGTTGGCCGTGCTGGTGCTGGCGCAGATCTGCTACCCCCTGACCACGGGGCAGACCCGGGCCCGGCTGACCGTCGCCACAGTCCTGCTCGGCTACCTACTCTCGGTCGGCCACGCGCTGCTCAGCCGCGGTCCCCGGACAGCGGCGGCGTTGCTCGCCGCGGCCACCGGCGGCGGCTTCGCCATCGAGGCGCTCGGAGTGGCCACCGGGTTCCCGTTCGGCAGCTACGACTACTCGGGGCAGCTCGGGCCGAAGCTGGCCGGAGTACCGCTGATCATCCCACTCGCCTGGACCTGGATGGCCTGGCCCGCCTGGCTGACCGCGGTCCGCCTCACCGGTGGTGGGCCGACCGGGGGCATCGGGCCGGCTGCCCGCCGAATCGCGCTGGCGGCGGTCGGACTCGCCGCCTGGGATCTCTTCCTCGACCCGCAGATGGTCACCGAGGGGCACTGGGCCTGGCGGACCGCCACCCCCGCGCTGCCCGGCCTGCCCGGCATCCCCATCAGCAACTACCTGGGCTGGCTGCTCTTCGCGGTGCTGATGATGGCCGCCCTGCGTCCACTGGCTGGCGCCGCCGTGGCCACCACTGACAGCCGCGACACTCCGATGTTCGCGCTCTACCTGTGGACGTACGGCTCCAGTGTGCTGGCCCACGCCGTCTTCCTCGGCCTGCCTGCCTCGGCCGGGTGGGGCGCGGCGGTTATGGCGCTGACCGCTGTGCCGTTGGCAGTGACACTGCTGCCCCGACGTCTCACCGCCGGCCCCCGACGAAGTGGGGCACCGGCATGATCCTGTTGCTGGCGGTGCTGGCCGGCGTGGCCGCGCTGACCGCGCACACCCTGGTCAACGCCGGCCGTTGGCTGCGCCGCCCGGCCGGGACGCCGGCAACGGTGACCGAACCGGTGGCGGTGCTGCTGCCGCTGCGCGACGAGGCTGCCCGAGTCACCCCATGCCTGCGCGCGCTGCTGGCCCAGCGCGACGTACCAGAGCTACAGATCGTGGTGCTCGACGACGGGTCAACCGACGGCACCCGCGAGGTCGTCCGCACGGTCGCCGGCGACGACTCCCGGGTCACCCTGCTCGACGGCGGCGCTCCACCGCCCGGTTGGCTGGGCAAGCCGCACGCCTGCTGGCAGCTCGCCACCCGGGCCGATCCGGCCGCCACCGTGCTGGTCTTCGTCGACGCCGACGTGGTGCTCGCCCCGCACGCCGTGGCCGCGGCGGTCGGCGAGCTACGCGCCGCGCGGGTGACGCTGCTGTCGCCGTACCCCCGAATCCTGGTCACGACGGTGGCCGACCGGCTGGTTCAGCCGCTGTTGCAGTGGTTGTGGCTGACGTTCCTGCCACTGCCCGCGATGGAACGGTCGGCCCGGCCGTCCCTGGCCGCGGCCGGTGGGCAGTTCCTGGTCGTGGACCGGGTCGGGTACAACGCCGCCGGTGGACACGCAGCGGTGTCCGACCGGGTTCTGGAGGATGTCGAGTTGGCCCGGGCGGTCAAACGGTCCGGCGGCCAGGTCGCCCTCGCAGACGGCTCGCAGCTGGCCACCTGCCGGATGTACGACGACTGGCCGCAGCTACGCGACGGCTACTCGAAGTCGCTGTGGGCCTCGTTCGGTCATCCCTCGGCGGCAGCCACGGTGGTCGCGCTGCTGCTGCTGCTCTACACCGTCCCCGCGCTGGTCGCCGTGGCCGCGCTGGTCGGCGGCGCGCCAGGGGCAGCCGCCGTCGCCGCTGCGGCATACCTGCTCGGGGTCGCCGGGCGAGTGGTCAGCGCCCGGGCGACCAGCGGCCGGTGGTGGCCAGACGCGTTGGGGCATCCCGCGTCGGTAGCGGTCCTCGGTTGGCTGACCCTACGGTCGTACCATCTGCGGAAGCGACGGCGCCTGAGTTGGCGGGGCCGTCCGGTCGTCTAGGAGGCACACCATGGCGCGGATCGTGATCGTCGGCGCCGGGGTGGGTGGCCTGGCCACCGCCGCCCGGCTGGCCACCACCGGGCACCATGTCACCCTCCTCGAGCAGAGTGACACGGTGGGCGGCAAGCTCGGCCGGTACGTACACGACACGCCCGCCGGCCCCTTCCACTTCGACACCGGGCCCAGCCTGCTGACCCTGCCCCAGGTGTTCCACGACCTGTTCGAGACCACCGGGGCGAAGCTCGACGAATACCTGGACCCGGTCCCGCTCGACCCGATCGTGCGGCACGTCTTCCCTCCGGGTGGGCCAACGCTCGACTCGTGCGCCGACTCCGACGAGTTCGCCGCCCGCATCGCCGCGGCCTTCGGCGAGCGGGCCGCGGCCCAGTGGCGGCGCCTCTGGCGACAGGCCGAGCGGGTCTGGACGGCCTCCGAACGGGATGTCCTGCGCCGCCGGATCGACTCGCCCCGGGACCTGGCGATGCTGGCCTGGCGGCTGGGTGACCTGGCCGCTATCGGACCGGGCCGTACGCTACGGGGACTGGGCCGCGCCCACCTGTCCGACCCCCGGCTACGGATGCTGCTCGACCGGTACGCGACGTACGCCGGAACTGACCCACGTCGGGCGCCGGCGGCCCTCGTCGCCGTCCCGTACGCCGAGCTGACCTTCGGCGGCTGGTACCTACGCGGCGGCCTGAGCACCCTGGCCGACGCCCTGCTGACCCGCTGCCTGGATCTCGGGGTGGTGGTACGGACCGGCGTACGGGTCACCCGGATCGACGCGGCGGGTGGACGGGTGCACGGCGTACGCCTCGCCGGCGCGAGCGCCCCCGTGCCGGCCGATGTGGTGGTGTCCAACGTTGACGCGCTCACCCTCTACCGGGACCTGCTGCCCACCCCGCGACGGCTGGCCGCGCTGACCGACCGCAGCCTCGCCGGCTTCGTACTGCTGCTCGGCGTACGTGGGGACTCCGGGTTGGCCCACCACACCGTCTTCTTCCCCGACGCCTACGACGACGAATTCGATGCGGTCTTCGGGGCACCCGGGCGGGGAGTCCGGGCACGCCCAGCCCCGGACCCGACGGTCTTCGTCACCGTGGCCGCCGACGAGACGGTCCGCCCGGCCGGGCACGAGGCGTGGTTCGTACTGGTCAACGCCGCCCGGCAGGGCACCGCCGCCGGTGCTGTCGACTGGCGACGCCCCGGCCTCGCCGAGGCGTACGCGGACCGGATCCTGGACGTGCTGGCCGCGCGGGGGGTGGACGTACGGGACCGGCTGCTGTTCCGGGAGATCCGTACGCCGGCCGACCTGGGCACTGCGACGGGCACACCGGGCGGAGCGATCTACGGCACCACGGGTGGCCTGCTTCGCCCGCCGAACCGAGGGCCGGTCCAGGGGCTGTGGCTGGTCGGTGGCTCCTGCCACCCGGGCGGGGGGCTGCCGATGGTCGCCCTCTCCGCCCAGATCGTCGCCGACTCCATCGGCCCCGCCTGGTAGGCCCGGTCCGCCGACGCCCGCCCGCGGTGTCGCGATTCCCGTGCGCCTCCGGTGGGCCGGGAGCGTCAGCTGGCGTTGATCAGTGCGCCCCGAACCGCGGCCAGTAGCTGCCCAAGGCCGAAGCCGGCCAGCAACGCCCAGACCGCGCTCGCCATGGTGATGGTGCCCGCGGCCAGGTCAGGCTCGATCAGCCCCGTCAGCCCGGCCAGCAACAGGCCGACGAGGGCCACCACGACCCGGGTTGGCCGCTCCCCCACGGTCACCGCACCGATCTCTCGCATTCCGGCAGAGGTCGCCCGGGCACGCACGTACTCGTGCAGCCAGGAGAGCGCACCACCGGCGGCCACCAGCGCGCCGGGCGCGCCGAGCAGCCAGAACGCGACCAGCCAGGCCGCCTCACCGAGCCGGTCAGCCACCGAGTCGTAGACGTACCCGAGCCGGGTGGTGCGGTTGCTCGCCACCGCGACCGCGCCGTCGAGGCTGTCCGCCACCGAGGCGAGCAGGACCAGCAACGCGCCGAGGAAGGGCCCGTCCTGCGGGCGTATCGCAACCAGCGGCACGCCGAAGCAGAGCAGCACCCCGACGACGGTCACCGCGGTCGGGGTGACCCGCAGCCGGCCCAGCACGTAGCCCCCGTGGTACGCGAGGCGCAGCCAGGCCCGGACGGGCGGGGCCGCAGAGCGCGGATCGAACCCACCATGCAGGCGCGCCCAGGCCGAGGCGTACTGGTCCCAGTTCAACTGTCTGCCCACCACAGATCAACCGTCGCACCGATCGCGCGGTGTCGTGGCGCGTCTGGTCACGCGGGGTTGCTGACTCGCAGATTCCGCCAGATCTCCCGAGTCGCGGTGGACCGGTTGAAGGTGATGAAGTGGATGCCGGGAACACCTTCGTCCAGCAGCCGCTGGCACATCTCGCTGGCCTGCTCCACACCGAGCTGACGGACCGCCTCCGGGTCGTCCGCGACCCGCTCGAAGCGCGCGGCCAGGGCCGGCGGGAAGGGCGCGCCGGAAAGCTGCTCCGACCGCTCGATGGTGCTGATCTTCGTTACCGGCATCACACCCGGAATGATCGGCGTGTCACAGCCCGCCGCGACCACCCGGTCCCGCAGCCGAAGGTACTCGTCGGCGTCGAAGAACATCTGGGTGACCGCGAACTCGGCTCCGGCCCGGCACTTGCGGACGAAGTACGCCGTGTCGGAATCGATGTCGGGCGAACGGGGGTGCTTGTACGGGAAGGCGGCAACGCCAACGCTGAAGTCACCTGCGTCGCGGACCAGGCGGACCAGGTCCTCCGCGTAGTCCACGCCGTCCGGGTGCGGGATCCACTCGCCGGTGGGGTCGCCGGGCGGATCGCCGCGCACGGCGAGCACGTTGCGCACGCCCGCAGCGGCCAGCCGCCCGATCACGTGACGCAGCTCGGCCACCGAGTGGTTGACCGCTGTCAGGTGCGCCATCGGCAGCAGCGTGGTCTCGGTGGCGATCCGTTCGGTCACCGCCACGGTTGTGTCCCGGGTCGAGCCACCGGCGCCGTAGGTGATCGAGACGAACGACGGACGCAGCGACTCCAGTTCTCGAATGGCCTGCCAGAGCAACCGCTCGCCCTGCGCTGTCTTCGGCGGCATGAACTCGAAGGAGAAGGTCGGCCGGCGGTCGCGGATCAGCTCCCCGATCGCCGACTGCGGGTTGGGGAGAATCGATGGAAGACCAAGCGCCACGCCATGACTCTAGCGGCGCACGGCCGCTATCCCTAGACCTTCCTCCGCGGAAACGGTGACAAGGGGCACCGCACGGGCCAACCCCACGCAACACGGCACAGCCGACACCGCGCGGCAGAGCACGGCGCGTCGCCGGGCCGCCGGTGCGTCGCCGGCCGCCGCGACCGGCTAGCGTCAGGGCGTGACCTACGCTGCTCCTGTCTCCCCGGTGGATCGTGCCGGGCTTCGGCAACGCGTCGACAAGGCACTGGCCGACTTCCTGGTGACCCGACGCGCCTGGATGACCGACGTTGACGCCTCCCTCGCCCCGTTGGCCGACGCGGTCGAGGCATTCGTCCTCGGCGGCGGCAAGCGGCTACGGCCCGCCTTCGCCTACTGGGGCTACCGGGGCGCCGGTGGGATCGACACCGAACAGGTGGCGACCGCCCTGGCCGCGTTGGAGTTCGTGCAGGCCAGCGCGCTGATTCACGACGACCTGATCGATCGTTCGGACACCCGGCGGGGGGAGCCGGCGGTGCACCTGCGCTTCACCGCCCGGCACCGGTCGGCGGGCTGGGATGGAGACGCGGCCGGATTCGGTGACGCGGCGGCCATTCTCCTGGGCGACCTGTGCCTCGTCTGGTCGGACGAGCTGCTGCACTCCGCCGGGCTGGACCCGCACACCGTCGCCCGGGCACGGCCGATCTTCGACCAGATGCGGACCGAGGTCACCGTGGGCCAGTACCTCGACGTACTGACCCAGGCCACCGGGGACACGTCGGTCGAGCGGGCCGGGAAGGTCGCCCGCTACAAGTCGGCGAAGTACACCGTCGAACGCCCACTGCTACTCGGCGCCGCACTGGCCGATGCCACACCGGAGATCCACGCGGCGTACTCGGCGTACGGGCTGCCGCTGGGTGAGGCATTCCAGCTGCGCGACGATGTGCTCGGAATCTTTGGTGACCCCGCACAGACCGGCAAACCGGCCGGCGACGACCTCCGCGAGGGGAAGCGGACGTACCTGGTGGCGGCGGCGTTGGAGACGGTCGGCAACGCCGGTCGGGAGGTGCTGCTCGACGGTCTCGGTGACGCCGGCCTCGACGACGCGGGGGTGGCCCGGCTGCGGGAACTGATCGGGACCAGCGGCGCACTCGACCGCGCCGAGCAGCGGATCCGGGAGCTCACCGACACCGCACTCGCCGCGCTGTCCACCGTTGACCTCGACACCGAGGCGCACCAGGCCCTGGCCGACCTCGCCATCGCTGCCACCCGCCGCCCTGCCTGACCCCGCCTCATCCGGCCAGACCTCGACCGGACGGGGCGAAAGGACCGCCGAGGTCAGAAGCCGAGGGCTTGGGCGCGACGTTTTACCTCGCGGGCTTGATCGCCGGCCAGTGCCACGGCGGCGCTGCCGCCGGGCAGGGTGCCGTCGGGCTGATACAACCAGCGCAGAATCTCGTCATCGTCGTAACCGGCGTCAGTGAGGAGATTCAGCACCCCGGGTAGGTGCTTGAGCACCCCTCGGGTCGCCACCAGGTCCGCCGGCACCCGCCGGGCACCGTCTCGGCGAACCGCGATCAGCTCCCGGTCCCGGATCATCTGGTGGACCTTGCTGATCGTCAGGTCAAGGCGCTCGGCGACAGCAGGCAGGGTCAGCCACTCAGCCGGTTCGGCGGCAGGGCTCGCGGCGGTCTCGCCAGCGGGAACGGAGTCGGTCACCCAACCACCCTGCCACGCCGCCCCGGCATCGGGCGAGGGCCCCCACGACACCGGATCAGGGCCGTCGTGCGCCAACCGGAGCTGCGAAAACGGCCATCCGTTGGGTCGCCGGATTCAGAACGTCGCTGCCGGCCTGTAGCATCGGTGTCCAACCACCTACCCCTGGACACATAGACTTCCTGCCAATGGACACACAGGTCGCCGACACGTTGCTGGGCTCACTGATCGACGGGCGCTACCGCGTCCGCAGTCGGGTCGCCCGGGGTGGCGTGGCGACTGTGTACACCGCGACCGACGAACGCCTCGATCGAATCGTCGCTGTTAAGATCATCCATCCCGCATCGGGTCCGGAGGCCCAGGGGCAGACAGCGGGCTTCGTGGAACGTTTCGCCGACGAGGCGAAGACCATCGCTCGCCTGACTCACCCCAACGTCGTCGCGGTCTACGACCAGGGCATCCACGCCGACCGGCCATACCTGGTCATGGAGTACGTACGCGGTCGCACGCTGCGCGACGTGCTCACCGAACGGCACCGGCTCAACCCCGACGAGGCCCTCGCGATCACCGAACAGATGCTCGCCGCGATCGCCGCAGCACATCGGGCCGGGCTCGTCCACCGGGATGTCAAACCGGAGAACGTGCTGGTCGCCGAGGCACCGACCGGGGGTGCAGCCAACCTGGTCGACAGCGTGGTGAAGGTCGCTGATTTCGGATTGGCCCAGGCGGTGGAGGCGAGCGCCGACGACGCGCAGGCCAACCAGCTGATGGCCACGGCCGCCTATGTCGCACCGGAGTTGGTGACCGACGGGCACGCCGACCCACGCACCGATGTCTACTCGGCGGGCATCGTGCTGTTCGAGATGCTCACCGGCCGGGTGCCGTACGACGGCAATCGCCCGGTCGAGGTGGCCTGGCAGCATGTGCGACAGGACGTACCGCCGCCGTCAACCCTGGTACCGGGGCTGCCGAAGGCGCTCGACGACCTGGTCATCCGCGCTACCCGGCGCGATCCCGGCGCGCGCCCAGCCGACGCCAACGCGCTGCTCACCCGGGTACAGGTGGCTCGGGAGGGGTTAGGTAACCCGAACACCCACACCACGGTGCTGCGCCGGGTGACCGAGAAGCCCCCGGTGAGCGAGCCGACCATGGTGGTCGCGGCCGTGCAGCCGGCGCAGCGTCCCACCTGGGCCCGGCTACCCGAGGAGGCCCCACGGGGCGGCCGGCGACGGGCGGCCAACAACGAGAGTGCCTGGTCTCGATTGGCCCCGCTATCCGGTCGAATAGTGGGTGAACAGCGCGGCCGGCTCGCGGTGGCCGCTGTCGTCGTGATGCTCGGGCTGATCGCCGCGGTGGGTGGTTGGTGGGTCGGGGTCGGCCGATACACGCAGGCCCCAGAGTTGGTCAGCCTGGACAGGGCCGCCGCGGAAGCGCAGGCGAAGCGGGCCGGTCTGGTGCTCCACTACACCGAGCCGCGCCACGATGATCAGGTACCGAAGGACGCTGTCCTTTCCCAGGATCCGCTCTCCGCGTCCCGCATCGTCAGGGGTGGCACGATCACCCTCACCCTCTCGCTGGGCCCCGAGCGATTGGCGATACCGGATGTCGTCGGCAAAGAGTTCGAGTTGGCCACGACCGACCTGACCGACGCCGGCCTGAAGGTAACCAAGGGTTCCGCCAGCTACCACGACAGCCTGCCGGAGGGCATGGTGGTCGCCACCGACCCGAAGGCGGGCACCGAAGTCAAGCCCGGACACGAGGTCACGGTAACCCTGAGTAAGGGAAGGGCGCCCATCTCGGTGCCGAACCTGGTCGGCAAGCCCCTGAACGAGGCCCGTTCGATCCTGAACCAGCTCGGCCTGGTACTCGTTGAACCGCCGACCGTGAAGGAGTCCGACAGGCCCAAGAACGAGGTCATCGGGCAAAGTCCAGCCGATGGTGCTGGCGTGGAGAAGGGTGCGGAGGTCAGCCTGGACGTGAGCCAGGGCCCACCGCAGGTTGTCGTCCCCCGCGTGATCGGCATGCCATGCCAGCAGGCCAAGCAGATGTTGGAGGCGCAGTCCTTCCCGGTCGCGGTGCAGTTCAACCGAAACGGCACCGTCCGGTTCCAGAGCCCCGGCGAAAACTCCCAGGTGCCACCGGGTACCCAGATCACCCTCGGCTGCCTGTGATGGCGACGATGCGGCCGGTCGGCACACACACACCGACCGGGGGCGGGCTGGCGAAGGCCGCCCTGCCGTACCTGGATGCAACGGGTGCCGAGGTCGCCCAGGTCTACGTGTCCAATTCGCGGGGCTGGGCACTGCCGCCCGGCAACCCGACGCAGGACGCACTGTTTCGCGCCGGCTGCGCCGAGCGCGGCGTCCCGGTATTCATCCACGCGTCCCTGCTGGTCAACCTCGGCTCGCCCACGGCGGCGACGGTGGAACGGTCAGCGCTGACGCTGGCGCACGCGCTACGCCGAGGGACGGCGATCGGTGCCCAGGGGGTGGTGTTCCACGCCGGCAGCGCGGTGGACGCCGGATACGCCGACACGGCGATGCGCCAGGTCCGGGACGTGCTGCTTCCCCTGCTGGACACCACCGGTGACACGAACGGGCCCATGCTGCTGGTCGAACCGAGCGCCGGCGGCGGGCGCTCGCTCGCCGCCCGGGTAGAACAGCTCGGCCCCTACCTGGACGCGGTTGACCGGCATCCGTGGCTCGGTGTTTGCTTCGACACCTGCCACGCCTGGGCTGCCGGGCATGACCTGGCCGTCGAAGGTGGCATGACCGCCACGCTCGACACGCTGGTGAACACCGTGGGGGCAGACCGGCTGCGGCTGGTACACGCCAACGACTCGAAGGACCTCTGCGGCTCCACCCGGGACCGACACGAGAACATCGGCAAGGGCGCCATCGGAGAGCCCGCCTTCGCCGAGCTGATGTACCACCCGGCGACCGCCGGAGTACCGACGGTGGTCGAGACCCCCACCGAGAAGCACGTGGGCCACGCCGCCGACGTGGCCGTTCTCAAGCGACTGCGTACCTGACCAGCCCGCTGGTCAGGTACGCAAGGCACGGGTGAGGACGTCGACCACGCGGCCAATCGCCGCATCATCCACGCCTAGATGGGTGACCAGGCGGGCGGTACGCGGGCCGAGCACACTGACCAGCACGCCTTCCGCACGGGCAACGGCGGCGAAGGTGTGCGCGTCCATCGGTGTCTTGGTGAGGTCCAACGGGACCAGGTTGGTACGCACCTCTGCCGCCAACACCCCGAACGGCGCCACCGCCTCGGCCAGCCGGGCCGCCTTCGCGTGGTCCTCGGCGAGCCGCTGCACCTGGTTTGCCAGGGCGTACCGACCGGCAGCGGCGAGGATCCCGGCCTGCCGCATACCGCCGCCCATCCGCTTGCGAATGAACCGAGCTCGTTCGATCTTGTCGGCACTGCCGACCACCAACGAGCCGACCGGCGCGCCGAGCCCCTTGGAGAGGCAGACCGACAGGGTGTCGAAGAGCATGCCGTAGGTGGCCAGCGGGACATCGTCGGCGATGTGCGCGTGCCAGATTCGCGCACCGTCGCAGTGCATCGCGACCTGGGCATCATCGGCGACCCGGCGCAGTTCACGCAGAGCCGCCAGTGGGATCACCCCACCGCCGCCCCGATTGTGAGTCTGCTCCACGGCGACAGCCCGGGTGGGCACCGCCCAGTAACCGTCGGGCCGAATCATGCCGGCGACCACCCCGGGGTCGACAGCCGCGCCGACCGCCGACCAGGTCCGCGACGAAATGCCGCCGTACGCGGCAGCCGCGCCAATCTCGTACGTCACCACGTGCGCGTCCGCGTCGCAGAGCAGTTCACTGCCGGGCGGCACCAACAGCTGCAGGGCAATCTGGTTGGCCATCGTCCCGGTCGGGCAGAACAGCGCCGCCTCGTGGCCGAAGAGCGCTGCAACCTCGGTTTCGAGGGCGTTGACCGTCGGGTCCTCGCCGTACACGTCGTCGCCTACCTCGGCGACGGCCATCGCCTCCCGCATTCCCGCGGTCGGGCGGGTGACGGTGTCGGAACGTAGATCGATCACGGTGTCATCACTCCTCGCGTCAGCCACCACTTCCCCTTCCGGCCGCCGACTGCGGGGCTCGCAAGCTCACTCCTCGCGTCAGCCACGGAGCATCTCGGCTACCAGGAACGCCAATTCCAGCGACTGTTGGGTGTTCAGCCGCGGGTCGCAGGCAGTCTCGTACCGGTCGGGCAGATCGACGTCACCGATGCCCTGGGCACCGCCGAGGCACTCGGTGACATCTTCACCGGTCAGCTCGACGTGCAGCCCGCCGGGGTGGGTCTCCAGGCCGCGGTGCACCTCGAAGTAGCCCAGCACCTCGTCCACGATTCGGTCGAAGTGCCGGGTCTTGTAGCCGTTGGACGACTCGTGGGTGTTGCCATGCATCGGGTCGCACTGCCACACCACCTTGGCACCAGCGGCGGCGACCTTAGCGACGATCGCCGGCAGGACATCACGGACCCGGTGGTTACCCATCCGGCTGATCAGGATCAGCCGGCCCGGAATATTGTTCGGGTTGAGCTTCTCGCACAGCTCGATGACATCGTCTGGCTTCGTCGTCGGGCCGAGCTTCACTCCGATCGGGTTCGCGATACGGGAGATGAAGTCAATATGCGCCCCGTCCAGCTGCCGGGTACGCTCGCCCACCCAGAGCAGGTGTCCGGAGAGCCCGTACGCTCGGCTGTCGGAGACACGGGTCAACGCCCGGTCATACTCCAGGGCCAACGCCTCGTGGGAGCAGTAGAGGGTCACGGTCCGCAACGCCTCGTCCTCGGTCATCCCGCAGGCCTGGATGAAGGCCAGCGCCCGGTCAATCTCCCGAGCGATCGCTTCGTACCGCTCACCGGCCGGCGAGTTCCGCACGAAGCCCTTGTTCCAGTCGTGCACCGCGTGCAGGTCCGCCAGCCCTCCCGCCAGGTAGGCACGGAGCATGTTCATCGCGGCAGCGGAGTTCGCGTACGCCCGGATCATGCGTTGCGGGTCGGCGACCCGCGCCTCGGGCGTCGCGTCCAAAGAGTTGATCATGTCGCCCCGATAGGCCGGCAGGCCACGTGCGTCAGTCGGCAGTGACCGGGGCTTGGTGTACTGACCCGCCACCCGGGCGACCTTGACCACCGGCAGCGAGGCACCGTAGGTGAGCACGATCGCCATCTGCAGCAGAGTACGGGCGTTGGCGAGCAGGTGACTCTCGGTGTTGTCGGCGAAGGTCTCCGCACAGTCCCCGCCTTGGAGCAGGAACGCCTTGCCCTCACAGACCATTGCAAGCTGGTGCCGCAACTGGTCGACCTCGTAGGGGGCGACGACCGACGGGACGTTCTCCAGCACCTTGCAGACCTCGGCGACCTGGGCACCGTCCGGCCAGGGCGGGGTCTGGGCGCGCGGCAGGTCCCGCCACCGGTCGAGACCGAGGGCAGCATCCTCGGCGGAGTCGATGGTCGGCCGGCTGGTCTGCAACACCGGACTACCGACAGCGGGATGGCTCAGCTGATGCCACTCATGGCGCATGCCAGAAAGCCTACGGCGACGGGTCCGGCACCAAGCCCGTGAGGGGGTGGTTCCGACAGATGAGAGATCCGTCACCGGCATGGAGCCGAATCTGGCGCAGAACGCCGACCACCGGAGCAGCCGGATCAGGGGGCTGAGAGCGGTGCGGGCTCGCTCTGGGGCGAGGGCGGTGGCTGCGTTTCGGTCGGCTCGAGAGTCCCGGTCGAGGCGGGCGCCGTGCTGCCGGGTGTCTCACTTGCAATGCACCAGTCGGCACCGTCCCGGGTAACCGTAAACAGCAACGGACGGATCACCTCATCCGCATCGGTGGTCACCAACACCCTCGCGCTGACCTCCTCACCCCGCGGACCGGGCCCGACCTCGGTGATCTGCGCCTGCGACACCTCAAAGTGGTCAGCAAAGTCACCGCTCGGTCCGGTGGCGACAGCGTCGAACGCCGGCTGCATCACGGCGCAGAACTGGCTGCGTCCAGCAGCCACGTCCTTGGCCGCCACCGCGTCAAGGTACGCCTGCACCCGCTCCCGCGCCTTGGTCGCGCTCTCGACCGCGGGCGCCTCTTCGGCGGACTCCGCCGGCTCGTCCCCACCACAACCGAGGAGGGTGACCAGCAAACTCCCGCCGAGCACACCGAGCGCCAGCCTCCGGTACGTCATCCGCATGCCACCTCCGAACGCCATGGATTCCGACCGTCGACCGGCGAGTCTGTCACATCGGCCTGAGCGCCGACCCAACCGACACGGGCGGAGAAGGAGCGATCCGCAGCCCCTCCCCCGCCCGTGTCGGGCGTGTCAGCCCTGGCGCTAACCGAGACCACTCTCAATGGCGCTGATCAACTCCCCGTCGGTCGTATCGCCGGAGAGTTCCCAGAAGAACGCGCCACCGAGGCCCTCGTTCTTCGCGTAGGTCATCTTGCCGTTGATGGTGGACGGGGTATCGTAACTCCACCAGTTGTTGCCGCACTTGGCATACGCCGTGCCGCCGACCGTCCCGGTTACCGGACAGGTGTTCTTCAGGACCTTGTAGTCATCGAAGCCCGGCTCGTAGGTGCCGGGAGCGGCCCCGGTGGCGGTACCACCCGGCGCGGCCTGGGTGACTCCGGTCCAACCTCGGCCGTAGAAGCCGATGCCGAGCAGTAGCTTGTCGGCCGCCACACCCTTACTCTTCAGCTTCTGGATCGCTGCATCGGACCAGAAGCCCTGTTGCGGAATGCCGGCGTACGAGTAGAGCGGCGAGTGCGGGGCGGTCGGACCCTGCGGGCTGAAGGCGCCGAAGTAGTCGTAGGTCATTGCCATGATCCAGTCAAGGTTCGGTGCCGCGCCCGCGTAGTCGGCAGCGTCGATCCGGCCACCGTTGCTGGCGTCGCCGGTGATCGCGGCGGTGACCAGAGCCGATGGACCGAACCGGGAACGCAGCGCGTCCACCACGTTCTTGAACGCGGCCGGCCCACTGGAGTCGCAGGTGAGACCACAGGCGTTCGGGTACTCCCAGTCGATGTCGATGCCGTCGAAGACGTCCGCCCAACGCGAATCCTCAACCAGGTTGTAACAGCTTTCGGCGAAGGCGGCCGGGTTCTGCGCCGCCTGGGTGAACCCACCGGACCAGGTCCAGCCGCCGAACGACCAGATCACCTTGAGATGCGGGTACATCGCCTTGAGTTTGCGCAGCTGGTTGAAGCTGCCCCGCAACGGCTGGTCCCAGGTGTCGGCGACGCCATCCACGCTGTCTGCCGCGGTGTACGCCTTCTCGTAGTCGGCGTAGCTGTCGCCGATCCCGCAGCGCCCACCACTTGTGGTGCCAAACGCGTACATAATGTGGGTCAACTTTGCCGCCGAGCCACTGGTGTGGATGTTCTTCACGTGGTAGTTACGGGCGTAGACGCCCCACTGTGCGAAGTAGCCAACGACCTTGTGATCACCACTGGGCGGTGCGGTGGTCGGTGGCGTGGTCGTCGGGGGCGGCGTGGTCGGCGGCGCAGTCGTCGGAGGAGACGTGGTCGGGGGTGACGTGGTCGGCGGCGCGGACCCACCGGAGCAGGCAGCACCGTTGATGGTGCAGTTCAGTGGCGCCTGGTAGGGGCCGGTCCCGTTGTACCCCCAACTGAAGCTGGCACCCGGAGCGAGCGGCCCGGCCCAACTCTTCTTGACCGCGACGTAGTGGTTCCCGGTTCGGGTGACGTCGGCATCCCAGAAAACACCGATGCTGGTCCCGGCAGGAAGATCGAACTCGATCCGCCAGGTACTCACTGACTCATTCGAGCCATTGGTGACCGTCACCTTCGCCCCGTGGCCAGCCCCCCAGTCCTGCACCTTGTCGAATGTGGCGGTGACACTGCCGGCCCCGTACGCCGAGGCCATCGGCACAGTAGCGACAGCCAGCACGGCTACGACACCGGCCCAGAGAGCCCGGCGAAGTGATCTCTTCATGTAACACTCCTCAACAGTTAGGAAACCTTTCAGTTGATTGTGAAACGTTACTCACAGGCCACAAAGTCGTCAAGAAGTTCACACACCGCAACGGAACACGTGGATAGCATCGGCGGACCGGCTGCACATCTGTTGATCACAAATCGCGCACAGAACACAGGCCACATAAACCATGAATCCGATATATGACCAAAGCCCGCTTTAACCCATTAACACCCACCCACGAAGCAGGCCCTCCTGAAGCGCAGGCCTCTGTGGCATATGCCGCATACCGCCCGGCACCGCCCGGCCTGGGCACCCGCCGCCGAACCGTTTCCGGCTGCGGCCGCCGGAAGGGTGCCACCTTCCGCACCCACAGCAAGCTCTTTCGCCAGCACGTCGAAGCGGTTTGGTTCGCAGTGGAGTGACTGGTAAAGTCCAGTTAACTGGATGGTTATTCACGATGGTCACGATGGTCACGATGACACTCCGGAAGGCCAAAACACAGTTACCTGAGCTCATGCGCGACAGCACGACCAGTGGAATACTCTCGGGCTAGCCCACCGATCCGGCGACACGGGCCGACAAGGACGCCGCATGCTGCATCACCCGGCCAAACCGCCCCAGCCTCGACGGCCCACGATGGTGGATGTCGCGCGGCGTGCCGGTGTGAGTCTCAAGACCGTATCCCGGGTGGTCAACAACGAACCAGCCGTCGGCCCTGAACTTGCCGGGCGAGTAATGACTGCCATCTCCGAGTTGGGCTTCCGGCGCAACGGCATCGCCCGAAATCTCCGATCCCGGCAGGTCAGTGCGACTATCGGCCTACTCATCGAAGAAATCGCCAACCCGTTCTACGCGACGATCGCGGGTGTCGCAGCGGAGATCGCCGCGGCGCACCAGACACTGCTGATCACCGCCTCCTCGGAGGAGGATCCGGACCGCGAACGCACGCTGTTGCTGGAGATGGTCCAGCGCCGGGTGGACGGCCTGCTCGTGGTTCCCGCCGGAACGGATCACTCCTTTCTTCGGCGGGAGGTGGAAATGGGTCTTCCGGCGGTGTTTCTCGACCGACCGCCCGGGCAACTCCTCGCCGATGTGGTCCTTCTGGACAACCAGGGCGGAAGTCGCACCGGAATCCGCTCACTACTGGACGCGGGGCACCGACGGATCGGCATTTTGTTGGGTTCCTTGAACGTATACACAATGCGTGAGCGACTGACCGGTATACAGGCCGAGCTATCGGGTTCCGGAATCCCGTACGACGAGGCGTTGGTGCGAAATGGGATAGAGGGCCCCGAGCAGGCCAGCCGGGCGGTCGCGGACATGTTCGGTCTCGCTGACCGGCCCACCGCATTCTTCTGCGCCAACAACCGGCTCACCCTCGGCGCGCTCCAGGAGCTTCATCGCCAGGACAGCGACGCGGCGTTGGTCGGTTTCGACGACTTTGAACTGTCCCATCTGATGCCCCGACCGTTGACCGTTATCGCCTACGACCAACGCGAACTGGCCCGGATCGCGACAGAGCAACTGTTCAGACGCATCGGCGGGGACCGGTCGTGGCCGTCGACCTCGGTCCTGCCGACACAGCTGGTTCACCGGGGCCTGAGCTGACGCCGACGGGCCGCCCGGTGACCCCGCCGACCACCCCCCGATAGTCCGGCCGGCGTTCCCGCCGGCCGGACCCAGATCGTTACCCTGGCCCCGGGGAGAGCGCCGCGACAACATCGGCGAGCACGGGTGGATCGGCCCCCCGCCGGCCGCAGGTGAGCGAAGCGATGGTGCTGGCCTGGTGAAGCCCCTGGCGCCACTGATTCGGGGTAACGGCCGCGAGGCGGGCGCCGGGCTGGTCACCGAGCGCGCCGAAGCCCGCGAGCGCGGCGAGTAGCCCCCCGGTGAACGCATCGCCGGCACCCACGGTATCGACCACCTCGCCCCGCCTGGCGGACTGCCGGTACATCTCCCCGTCGGGTGCAAGCAGACAACTGCCGGCAGCGCCACGCGTCACCACCGCACAGGCCACCCCGACTGCCCGCCACTCGGCCATGACCTGTTCGACGGTACGGTCCGGGTAGAGCCAGTCAAGGTCCTCCTCGCTCGCCTTGACAATGTGCGCAGAGCGCACCTGTCGCTCGACCCGGCGCTGCTCCCCAACACGGTCGGGGACGATGGAGGGGCGCAGATTGAGGTCGATCGACAGGGTGAGCTCCCCGCGGTCTCGCTCCCGGACGAAAAGGTCCTCCACGACCGCCGCGCCCGGTGCCAGGGCGAGTGCCAGTGAGCCGGAGTGCAGGGCGGTGAGCCCGGTGCCCGAGAGGTTCGGTAGCTCGGCCGTGGTCCACTGCCAGTCAGCGGTCCCATCCAGGTAGCACTGGTAGGTGGCCTGGCCGGAGTCGTCGAGCGTGGCGACCACCAGCGAGGTTGCCTCGACCGCGGAAACCGCCCAGGTCAGATCGACTCCATTGGCGTGCAGGTGGCCACGGATTCGCTGGCCGAAGCCGTCATTGCCGAGCCGGGCGAGCAGCCGGACGGGGTGCTGGAGCCGGGCCAGGGTGAGCGCGACGTTGGCGGGAGAACCGCCGGGTACGGCGCGGTAGCCACCGGCGGTGTCCTCGGCGACCAGGTCGACCAGCGCCTCGCCAACAACCGCGATCACCGGCTCACCTCCACCTGATCCGTCCCCACGGGAGCGTACAGACCGGCAAGGCTCGGCTTGATCGGTGACTGGGACAGCAGCACGGCCTGGTATGCGTGGTAAACGTCGGGGCGGCCGTGCCAGACCCGGTTCGCCGGCTGATTCCTCTCGTCCAGCTCGTGGTGCCACTGTCCAGTCTTCCCATCGATGAGGTGACAGACAGCGTAGTCCCAGAAGACCTGGTGCCAGTGCTCGTAGGAGCGGTCGCCGGTGCGCCGCCACAGCGTTGCTGCCGCCCCGATCGCCTCAGCCAGTACCCAGTGCATCCGGGATCGCACCACCGGCTGGTCCGACCAGTCGAGGGTGTAGACAAAACCATCCGCCCCGTCAACCGACCAACCACGGGTGACCGCCGCGGTGAACAGCGCACGTGCGTCATCGAGGAGCCAACGGGGTGGCGCTACGAGCGCCGTCTCGAGGTGCAGCAGCAGCCGCGCCCACTCCAACCAGTGGCCGACCGTCGACCCGTACGGCCGGAAGGGGTCCGCGGGCTGGTCGAGGTTGTAGTCCAGCTGCGCTTCCCAGTCGGCGGTGAAGTGCTCGGGCAGCCGCCAGTCCTGTCGGGCGGCCACATCGTGCACCAGGTGCTCGCAGATCGCCAGCGCGCGTTGCCCCCAGCGACGGTCCCCGGTGACCTCACCGACAGCCAGGAACGCCTCGACCATGTGCATGCTGCTGTTCGCACCACGGTAAGGCTCCAGTTCGGACCAGTCCCGGCTCCAGGACTCCCGGGTCCGACCGGCGTTCTCGTCCCAGAACCGGTCGCCCACCACCTCGATCGCCTCGTTGAGGAGCTGGTCGGCTCCGGGCCGACCGGCGCGTGTCGCGCTGCTCGCGGCCAGTAGGACAAAGGCGTGTTCGTACGCGGACTTCCGGTCGGTGACTGGCTTCCCACCCAGCTCCACGGCGCTGAACCAGCCACCGTACTGCGCGTCCCGCAGGGTGCCGCGCAGCGTGGCGACACCATGGTCAACCGCGTCGGCGGTGTCGGGGACCTGTTGCAGGTGGGCGAGGGCGAAGACGTGGGTCATCCGACAGGCGATCCAGGTGTGCAGTGGCTCGCGCGGGTCGGGTTCGCCACGTTCACCCAACCACCAGAACCCTCCCTCGGGCCGGACCGAGGTGCGGGCGGCGCGCAGCAGCGCGCCGCGCTGGTTGGCGAGGAGACGCTGATGGGCGGTGTCCGGGGTCTGGCCGGGTGGCGTCGACTGCCGGCTGGAGAGACTTTCGGTCATGTCAGCTCTTCACCGATCCCGCCATGAGTCCACCAATGAACCAGCGACCCAGGAATACGTAGACAACGAGGGTGGGCAGCGAGGTGATCAACGCCCCGGCCATTGAGGCCGCATAATCGGGGGACTGAGCTCCCGCGAGTGCGTTGAGTGCAATCGTGATCGGCCCATTACGGGTGTTGGACAGGAAGATCGCAAACAGGTAGTCGTTCCACGCAGAGGTGAACTGCCAGATCACGGCAACCACGAAGCCCGGAATCGACACCGGCAGGATGATCGACCGGAAGGTCCGGAGGAGGCCTGCACCATCGACCCACGCGGCTTCGACCATCTCCACCGGCACCGTCGTGGCGTAGTAGTTGCGGAAGATGAGCGTGCAGATCGGGATGCCGTAGACGCAGTGGACGAAGATCAGCGTAGGAATACCCGGCGCAATACCGAGGGTGCTGACCACATCCCGCAACGGAATCATCACCGCCTGGTAGGGGATGAACATCCCGAACAGAATCAGGGTGAACACGATGTCCGCACCGGGAAACCGCCACCGAGACAGGACGAAGCCATTCGCCGCACCGAGCAGCGAGGAAATCAACGCGACCGGAATAGCGAGCTGGAAAGTCCGGACGAAAGACGGCCCCAGGGCCGCCCACGCCTTGGCCCACGATTCGGTGCTCCACTGCTCGGGCAGATTCCACTGCCCGTTCACACCAATGTCGGAGCCGGATTTGAAGCTGGTCACGACGAGAACGTACGCCGGCATCAGGATGATGAGCAGGAACAGCAGCAGCAGCCCGTACCGAAGGGTACGCCCGACTACGCCGGCGGCGGGACCGCGACGCTTTCGGGGCGGCGCCGCGACGGCCGGTGGGGACGTCCGCCGAGTGGTCGTGGTGGTCACGAACGTCGCTCCGTTCTCATCGTCTGCACCAGGTAGGGCACGATGACCATCGCGACCAACAGCAACAAGATCACCGAGATCGCCGATGCCTTGGCGTAGTCACTGGTCAACAGGGTCTGCCAGACATAGACAGCCGGCACCTCGGTCAGCCACTGGGCGCCGGAGACAGACATGATCAGGTCGAACATCTTCATGGACATGTGTCCAACGATGATTAACGCGGAGAGCGCCACCGGAGTCAGCTGCGGAAAGAGGACCCGCCGGTAGAGCTGGAAGGTGCTGGCCCCGTCGACCGCGGCCGCCTCGCGAAGCTCCGCCGGAATGCCGCGGAACCCAGCCAGGAACAGCGCCATGACATAGCCGGAGAGCTGCCAGATCGCCGGGACCGCCATGGCGACCATGCCCCATTCCGGGTCGGTCCACCAAGGATTTTGCAGGAAGGTGAGATTCAGCTGCCCGAAAATCTCGTTCAGGCCACCGGCGTCGTCACCCTGCCCGGAGTTCATCAGCCATCGCCAGACCACACCGGAGGCGACGAACGAGAGGGCCATGGGGAACAGGTAGACGGTCCGGAACAATCCCTCTGCCCGAACCCCGCGCTCCAGAAGGAACGCCCAGAGCAGGCCCAGCAGCATCGTGCCGAGCAGGAATACGACAGTAAAGATCAGCAGATTCCGCAGCGAGTGCAGGAATCGGCCATTGATGTCGTTGGTGAAAAGATCGACATAGTTACTCAGGCCGACGAATCCGTCCGACTCGGCGGCGGTGTGCCGATCCGACATCGAGACCTTTATCGTCCAACCGATGAGGCCGTAGACGAACACTCCAAGCAGGAGCAACGAAGGGGAGATCAGCAGAAGGCCGGGTCCCCATCGCCGGACGCGAGTAAGCATGGCAGATTCCTGGTGGGTTCGGACGGACAAGTGTCAACCGGGACCGGCAACCGCACGACCGGGCAAGAGCGCCAGCCGTGCGGTTACCGAACCTGCGAGCCGTTCTAGTTCTTGCCGAGCGCGGCGGCGGCGGACATTGCCTTTTGCAGTCCCGCCAGGTCCTGGTCGCTGGAGAACTTGCCGATCGCGGAGTTCGCGGCCTCGATGGCACCCTGCGAGCAGGCGGCACCGTGGGCGCAGGACGGGACCTGCGTGCCGGTCTTCCACGCCTGGATGGCCGACTGCTGGTAGGCGGGGTAGTCGGCCTCGACGGCGTCGGTACGGGCGGGGATGGAGCCCTTCTTGAGGTTGAACGCCTGCTGTCCCTCGGCGCTGCCGACCGTCTTCAGCCAGCACTTGGTGCCCTCGGGGTTATCGGCTCCCTGCGGCAACACGAAGGAGTCGGCGAGCCACTGGAAGGTGTCCCCGTTACCCGGGAACGTGATGTAACCGAAGTCGGTGAAGCCCTTGGCTTCGAAGTCGCTCGGCGCCCAGTCCCCCATCAGGAAGAAGCCGGCCTTGCCGTCCATGAGGAGCTTGCCAGCGTCGGTCCAGTCGTAGGTGTCCCGGTCCGTGTTGGTGTAGCTGAGCAGCCGCTTGTAGTTCTCCAGGCCCTGGGTGACCTCGGGGCTGTTCCAGTCGGTCGCACCGGTCCAGAGGCCGGTGAAGCCCTCCGGGCCGAGGTCACTGATCAGCACCGCCTCCAGCAGCATCAGCTGGGACCAGTCCTTGCCGATCGCGAGCGGCGCACTGATGCCCGCGGCCTTCAGTGTGTCGAGCGCGGCGAGGAGGTCGGCCAGCGTCGTCGGCTCGGCCGTGATCCCCGCATCGGCCAGGACCGACGTGTTCGTCCAGAGCACGTTCGACCGGTGGACGTTCGCCGGCACCGAGTAGACCTTGCCGTCCACGCTGAGGTTGTCGATCAGTCCCGGCGGTAGCGCCTCGGTCAGGCCCCACTCGTCGTACAGGGCGCTGAGATCCTCGATCTGGCCGGCTGCGATGTATTCCGACAGCGCGGCGCCGGCGTGGGCCTGGAAGGTGTCCGGCGCGTCGCCCTGTTGGAGTCGGGAGGCCAGTACCTGCTTGGCGTTCGAACCGGCGCCGCCGGCCACCGCCCCGTTCACGAACGAGTAGTCACATTGCTCGTCGAAGGCAGCGACCAGACCGTCGAGGCCCGCCTTCTCGCCCCCGTCGGCCCACCAGGTGAAGACCTCCACCTCCTGGTCGGCCCCGCTGTCGGCACCACCGCAAGCGGCGGGCGACAGCAACGCGAGCGCCCCAACCGCGGCGACGGCCGCCCTACGCATCCTGCTCATGGTTCCTCCCGCTAGGGATGACATCGTTGTCTAAGGGTCACAACACTTTCGCTGCGGCCAGCTTTCGTCAACGTCAGCCCAGCCACGAAGAAGTAACGATGACATCACGAGCCGACCTACCAAAAGCCACTTAACACTCCTATTGGAGGCCGACTGTGGCCCGGCGAACATGAATCGTGCTAGCGACACCCTCGAGGCACTCGACACCTATTGACAACGTTGTCTACGGCCGACACGCTTTCTCCGACCATCGAGCGTGACCCCCCTCACGCTGGACGACCCCCTGGAGGATTCACGTGGGCAGACACCGGAGGGCGATCGCCATCGCGCTCGCCGCTGGCCTGGCGATACCGGGCACCCAACTGCCGGCGGCGGCGGCACCGTCGCCCGACACCGACTTCTTCTCCTCGTTCGATTCCGACGATTCGCAGCCGACCTGGACCAACACCGTGGAAACCGACGCGGCCGGAAAGTCCAAAATGTTCGGCGTAACCGGAAGACCAGATTCCGACGGAATCCCCGGCAACATCAATGACACGATTGTCGATGTAACCGCCAACGGCGACAACCCGCCCAACGAAACTGTCCGACGGGTCATCGACGGTGACGCGTCCACCAAATGGCTGGTCTTCGAGCCCACCGGTTGGATAGCGGCCCAGCTCGAAACGCCAGCGACCGTGGTGCACTACGCGCTCACCTCCGCCAACGACGTACCGGAGCGGGACCCGCAGGACTGGGAGCTACAGGGGTCGACCGACGGCGACACCTGGGTCACCCTCGACACCCAGACCGGGCAGGACTTCCCCGAACGGTTCCAGACCAAGGAGTACCGGTTCAGCAACGACACCGAGTACTCGCACTACCGCCTGGACATCACGGCCAACCACGGCACGGACATCGTTCAACTGGCGGATCTCCAGCTGTCCAACGGCGACACCACCCCCAAGCCGCCGACACCGATGTACAGCGTCGTCGACAACGGGCCCGCGGGAAGCCCCACCGCCAAGGCCAACGCCGGCTGGAGCGGCGAACACGCGCTGCGCTACTCAGGGGGACAGACCGTTGACGGGCGCGGCTACGCCTACAACAAGATTTTCGACGTTGACATCGATGTCACCGCGACCAGCGAACTGTCGTACCTGATCTTCCCCGAGCTGACCAAGGGTGATCTGGACTATCCGAGCACCTACGCCGCGGTCGACCTCGCCTTCGACGACGGCACCTACCTCAGCGACCTGAACGCGGTCGACCAATACGGGTTCGATCTCCACCCATCGAAGCAGGGGACCACGAAGTCGCTCTACGCCGACCAGTGGAACATCAAACGATCGTCCCTCGGCGACGTGGCCGCGGGGAAGCGGATCGACCGGATTCTGATCGGGTACGACAGCGACACCGGCCCCGGCACCTTCCGGGGCTGGGTGGACGACATCCGAGTGACCGGTAGCCCCGAGCGCCCCACCTACGACCGGCTCTCCGACTACGCCTTGACCACCCGGGGCACGAACTCCACCTTTGACTTCTCCCGAGGAAACACCTTCCCGGCGACGGCGGTGCCGCACGGCTTCAACTTCTGGACGCCGATGACCAACGCCGGCTCCAATAGCTGGCTCTACCAGTACCAACGGGACAACAACGCCGACAACCGACCGACGATCCAGGCGTTCACCGCCAGCCACGAGCCCAGCCCGTGGATCGGCGACCGGCAGACCTTCCAGGTCATGCCGTCGGCGGCCACCGACAAACCGAACGCCAACAGAACCGCTCGGGCCCTGGCCTTCCAGCATGCCAACGAGACGGCCAAGCCCCACTACTACGGCGTGACCTTCGACAACGGGCTCAAGACGGAGATCGCTCCCACCGACCACGCCGCCATGTTCCGATTCACCTTCACCGGGGACCGCGGCAACCTGATCTTCGACAATCTCAACAACCAGGGCGGTGTGACCCTCAACTCCGACGGCACCGTGACCGGCTTCTCCGACACCAGGCTGGGCAGCGGCGCCACCCGCATGTTCGTCTACGGCACGGTGGACCGCCCCGTCGTCGCCCACGGCGGGTTGACCGGCGGCGGTGGCGACAATGTGACCGGCTACCTGGCCTTCGACACGTCGACGGCAAAGGTCGTGACACTGCGGATCGCGACCTCGCTGATCTCCCTCGACCAGGCTCGGAAGAACCTGGCGTTGGAGATCGCCGAGAACGACACCTTCGACTCCGTCCGCGCCCGCGCCCAGGACCTCTGGGACGACAAGCTCAAGGTCATCGAGGTCGAAGGCGCCACCGACGAGCAACTCGTGACCCTGTACTCCAACCTCTACCGACTGTTCCTCTACCCGAACTCCGCGCACGAGAACGTCGGAACCGCGGACGCACCGGAGTGGAAACACGCCGTGCAGTCCTCCACCTCGAGCACGCTCCCACCCGGGACCACACCGACCGAGACCGGCGCGGACGTCGTGGCCGGCAAGGTGTACGTCAACAACGGCTTCTGGGACACCTACCGCACCACCTGGCCGGCGTACGCGTTGTTCAGCCCCACCATGGCCGGCGAACTCGTCGACGGCTTCGTCCAGCAGTACAAGGACGGTGGTTGGGTGTCGCGGTGGTCCGCCCCGGGCTACCGGAACCTGATGACCGGCACCAGCTCGGACGTCTCGTTCGCCGACGTGTACACCAAGGGAGTGCGCAACTTCGATGTCCGGGCCGCGTACGACGCGGCAGTGCGCAACGCCACCGTCGTGCCGCCGGGTAACCCCAACAACAGCAGCGTTGGCCGAAAGGGCCTACAGGACTCGATCTTCCGCGGGTACACGTCGACGACGGTCTCCGAAGGGGTGTCCTGGGGGCTGGAAGGCTACATCAACGACTTCGGCATCGCGAACATGGCCGCCGAACTGGCCGACGACCCGGATACCCCGGAGGCCGACCGGGCCCGTTACCGGGAGGAGGCGGAGTACTTCCGCAGCCGGGCGCTGAACTACGTGCACGCGTTCGACCCAGCGATCGACTTCTTCCAGGGACGCGACGCGTCCGGGCAGTGGAAGTCGACACCGGAGACGTACGAGCCGCACGTGTGGGGGCACGAGCACGACTACACCGAGACCAACGGGTGGAACTTCGCCTTCCACGTCCCGCACGACGGCGAAGGTCTCGCCAGCCTGTACGGAGGACGGGAGGCGCTGGCCGAGAAGCTGGACGAGTTCTTCGCCACGCCGGAGACGGGAACCTTCCCCGGCTCGTACGGCGGGATCATCCACGAGATGCGGGAAGCGCGGGACGTCCGGATGGGCATGTGGGGCTTCAGCAACCAGGTGTCGCACCACATCCCCTGGATGTACAACTACGCCGGGCAGCCTGCCAAGACACAGAAGATCGTGCGAGAGGTGTTGTCCCGTCTGTACCTCGGCAGTGAAATCGGCCAGGGGTACGCCGGCGACGAGGACAACGGCGAGACCTCGGCGTGGTACCTGTTCAGCGCGCTGGGTCTCTACCCGCTCCAGGTGGGCAGCGAGAACTACGTGATCGGTTCACCGCTGTTCACGAAGGCCACCGTGCGCCTGGACAACGGCAAGAAGATCGTCGTCAACGCTCCGAAGAACAGCGCCGACAACGTGTACGTGCAGGGGCTCAAGGTCAACGGAAAGCGACACGACCAGACCTGGATCTCCCACGACGTGCTGGCCGACGGCGCGGTGCTGGACTTCAGCATGGGCTCTGACCCGTCCTCCTGGGGCACTGGCGAGAAGGCACTCCCCATGTCGCTCACCCCGTCGGGCGAGGCTCCCCAGCCGTTGTCCGACACCCCGGTGACCGGTGGTCCGGCAGCACTGTCCGACGACACCTCCACGACCACGGCTCCGGTGGAGGCGCCGGTGCAGTGGGCGGTGGAGGGAAGCCCGGAAAGGGTCACGCACTACACCCTCACGTCGGGGCCGGACGACGGCACCGACCCCACCGGCTGGAGCCTGCAGGGCTCCTACGACGGCGACACCTGGACCACCATCGACAGTCGTGCGGGCGAGGAGTTCACCTGGCGGCTGCAGACCCGGTCCTTCGCCGTTGACCGGCCCGGGCGGTACCTGCACTACCGGCTCGCTCCGGAGGGCGGCACGGCTACCCCGGTCCTCGCCGAGGTCGAATTGCTCGCCACGGCGTCACCGGAGTGCACGACGACGGTGAGCGGCACCGTCAAGGGGCCCCTGAAGGTCGACTCCGGGGTCACGTGCTTGTCCGGGGCGACGGTCAAGGGGCCGGTTAAGGTGCAGGCCGGCGCCGCGCTCTACGCGGTCGACTCGACCATCTCCGGTCCGGTCGCCACCAACGGTGCCGAGGCGGTGGTGCTCCGGGAGGTCCAGATCGGTGGACCGCTGGCGGTGTCCCGGGTAACCGGCGAGGTGAGCATCGAACGCACCACCGTCGCCGGACCGGTGGCCCTGACGAAAAACCAGGCGCCGGTGATCGCGGCGGGGTCGGTCGGCGGACCGCTGTCGTGCTCCCAGAACACTGTCGCGCCCACCGACAACGGCGTGCCGAACTCGGTGAAGGGACCGACTTCCGGACAGTGTAAGGACCTGTAGCGATATCCGGGGCCGGCCGCTGGCACAGTGGCCGGCCCCACCGGTATCCGTTGCCGCTCAGTCGGCTTGGGCGGCCAGTTCCCCGGCGCGATCCCGGGCGGCCTCCAAAGCGGCCAAGAGCGCCGCCCGCACCCCGTGCTTCTCCAGCTCGCGGACGGCGGAGATGGTGGTGCCGGCGGGCGAGGTCACCGCCTCCCGCAGCTTTACCGGGTGCTCGCCCGAGTCGCGCAGCATGACCGCCGACCCGATCGCGGTCTGCACGATCAACTCGTGGGCGACCTGCCGGGGCAGGCCGAGCAGGATGCCCGCGTCCACCATCGCCTCAACCAGCAGGTAGAAGTACGCCGGCCCAGAACCCGACAACGCCGTGACCGCGTCCTGCTGTGACTCGGGGACCCGCAGGGTCCCACCGAGCGGGGTGAACATCTCCTCGGCCAGGGCCAGGTGCGCGCCGGTGGCGTGCTCGCCGGCGGAGATCGCCGACATCGCCTCGTCAACCAGAGCCGGGGTATTGGTCATCACCCGCACCACCGGGGTGCCCTCGGCCAACCGCCGGCTGAAGAAGCTGGTGGGCAGGCCGGCACAGAGCGAGACGACCAGCTTGTCGGCCGGAATCTTCGGGCCGATCTCGTCCAGCAGCGCAGCCGCGTCCTGTGGCTTGACCGCGATCACGAGCACCTCGGCCTCGGCCACAGCGGTGCCGTTGTCGACCACCCGTACGCCGTAGCGGACGTCCAGCTCCTCGGCCCGCGCCTGCCGCCGGGTGGTGGCCAACAGCCGCTCGATTGGCCAGCCCGAGCGCAGCAGGCCAGAGAGCATCAGCTCGCCGATCTTGCCAGCCCCCATGACTGCGACCGTGTGCACGCTATCCGCCATCGACCATTCCTCTTCCCGTGCAGGCCGGTGCGCGGCGGGCCGGGGATGGCCCACCGCGCACCGGGCGAACGATCAGCTACCGAAGAAGACCTCGGCCTCGGCGTACCGCTCCAGCGGCACGGTCTTCAGCTCACGGGTGGCCTCGGCCAGCGGCACGCGAACGATGTCCGTGCTCTGCATCGCCACCATCTTGCCCCAGTCGCCCTCGTGCACCGCGTCGATCGCCTGGAGACCGAGCCGGGTGGCGAGCACCCGGTCGAAGGCGGTCGGGGTGCCCCCGCGCTGGATGTGGCCGAGTACGACGGTACGGGCTTCCTTGCCGGTCTTGGCTTCGAGCTGCTCGGCAAGCCACTGGCCGACGCCACCGAGGCGGACGTGGCCGAAGGCATCCAGCTCCTGGTTGTGCAGGACCATCTGGCCCTCGAGCGGGTGGGCGCCCTCGGCGACCACGACGATCGGGGCGTACTGGTGCTGGAAACGCTTCTCGACGTAACCGGCGACCTGGTTCACGTCGAACTGCCGCTCTGGCAGCAGGATCACGTTGGCGCCACCGGCGAGCCCGGCGTGCAGCGCAATCCAGCCAGCGTGCCGACCCATCACCTCGACCACCAGGGTGCGGTGGTGGCTCTCGGCGGTGGTGTGCAGTCGGTCGATGGCCTCCATCGCGATGTTGACCGCGGTGTCGAAGCCGAAGGTGTAGTCGGTGGCGCCCAGGTCGTTGTCGATCGTCTTCGGTACGCCGATGACGTTGACGCCGAGTTCGTGCAGCTTCGTGGCCACGCCGAGGGTGTCCTCGCCACCGATCGCGATCAGCGCGTCAACGCCCTGGGTGGCGAGGTTCTCCTTGATCCGCTCAACGCCATTTTCGATCTTGAACGGGTTGGTCCGGGAGGAGCCCAGGATGGTGCCGCCGCGCGGCAGGATACCCCGTACCTCCGCGATTCCCAGCGGGCGAGAAAGACCCTCGAGCGGGCCCTTCCAGCCATCCCGGAAGCCCACGAACTCGTGACCGTAGTTGGCCACGCCCTTCCGAACCACCGCCCGGATGACCGCGTTGAGACCGGGGCAGTCGCCACCGCCGGTGAGCACGCCGATACGCATGATCTGCTCATCCTCCTGGGAACATTGGGTAAGCCCGGTTAAGCCCCAGGATATGTGTCAAAACAGACCATCGGCGCCGTTGCCGGCCCGGGGCGGGCCGTCATTGCGAACTGTAGTCCCGTCCGGTATGCGCCGACACCGCACCCCGGCTACCGAGCGGTAGCCAACTCCCCGGGGGGCGATACCTGGTCAGCGTCGACCCGATCCGGTCATCGCCTGCCACCGCGCCAGGTTGTGTCGCGCGTCCACCAGCGCATCATGCCGAGCCGCGTCCGCATCCGGCAACGGCGGACGACCCCGGTCATCCCAGAATTGACGCAGGTCCTTGGTGAAGCGGGGGATCTGCCGAGGCAGCGCCGGCATCGCCCCCCACAGCTGCGCCAACGACACGTGGTCGTACGCCGCATACCACGCCCACAGCTCCAGCTGCTCCCCGGGACGGTCCCGGACCGGCTCCAACAGGAACTCCTCCAACTCGTCGCGGATCCGCGCGCGGGACCGCCAGGCTCGATCCGCCGGCGACGGCAGCTGACTCAGCACATTACGGCGCACCCAGGGCACCGCCCGGGAATCGTCGAACTCGGTGGAGACGGCGTAGAAGTCACGGCCGTACTCATCGACGACGCCGATCGACACCAGGTCGATAGTGCGGCCGTCCTCGATGAACTCACAGTCGTAGAAGTAGCGATAAACCATCACCGCCATCCTGACGTACGCCGCCACGACCGGGCCGAGGTGGGTGCCTCCAGCCGGAGCACTCCGCGTCCTCGCAGGTCAGAGCTGGTCTCGGATAGGTCTCGAAGGTCACGCAAACGAATTGAGGGGTGTACAGCAAGCGACCAGGCCGTCATGATCTGATGTGTACCGCTACCGGAGGCGTCGGAGCACCCTGGCAGTCCCTGTCAGGCCACCCGGTGAGCGAGTCAAGGGTCCTTGACCGGGGAGGGGTTGGGCCGTGGAGGTGCGCCTACCGGAGCCAGGTGACGCGCTCACGGGCGTCGAGATGTTCGCCGGCCTCGAGCCAGAGGCCCGGCAACGGGTAATCGCGGCGGCGGTGCCACGCACCTACCGCAAGGGGCAGCTACTCTTCGTGGAGAATGACCCGGGCGAGTCCCTGATCGTGCTACGCCGCGGCGCGGTGGCCGTCTTTCGCACGGCGCCCACCGGCGAGCGGGCAGTGCTGTCGGTGATCCGGCCACCAGAGGTGCTGGGCGAGGTCTCATTGTTGGACGCCTCCACCCGATCGGCGTCCGCCGAGGCCATCGAGGACTGCGCCGCCCTCGCCCTGTCCCGGGGTGCCTTCATGGAGTTGGTGCACTCAAACCCGCGCATCCTCGACGCGGTGATGCGCTCCCTCGGCAGCCTGATCCGCCGGCTGACCGAGCAGAACGCCGACCATGTCTTCCTCGATCTGCCCGGAAGGGTGGCCAAGACGCTGGTCCGCCTGGCCGGTGAGAGCCAGGCCCCGATGATCACCATTGAGCTGAACCAGAGCCAGCTCGCCGAGATGGCCGGCGGCTCCCGGCAGAGCGTCAACCAGGCGATCGGCTCCTTCGCCAGCCGGGGCTGGCTACGCACCGAGGGCCGCCGGATCGTGGTGACCGACGTCGCGTCGCTGCGCCGCCGCGCCGGCATGAGCGAGCGCTGACGCCACGTACGATCGGGGCCGGGACGGGCGATCGGCCCCGGCTGGCCAGTCCGGCGACCGCTCCGATCGCAAGACGCGACCGAACGCACTCCCGCAACCGGCCCCCGGCGTGTCACGATTCAAGGCACGGCGGGCACAGACGCCGAGAGGGCTTCGGCAGCGCATCATGCGCGCGATGAGGAGGTTGTCCGGTGTCAGCGGGTGGAGCCCGCCGGGGACGGCGGGACAACGGGATCGACGCGAGCGAGTACGCGGTCGCCGGTGATGTGGATCCCCGGGTCGGTGAGCATCTTCTCGACGTGCTCGCCGCCGGCGGCATCGCCGCCTATCTACAGCCCTCGGCTGACCTCAACCCGGTCACCCGCACGACCACAGTCCCGCCCCGGCCGATCGACCGGCTGTACGTGGACCGCTCCCACCTGCGAACCGCCCGGGACTACCTGACCCAGCTCACCGACGAAGGCGCCACTGACCGGACCCGGGACGACGAACCCGACATCGAGGCCGAATGGGCCCGGATCGTCGCCGGCTTCCACACCACCTCCGCCAGGGGTGGTGACAACCGGTGGCCCGTCGCGGAGGACGTGGACGACGACCGGGCCGGTCGGACATCCACCACCGACACGCGTCGACTGCCCTACGCGGCGGACGTCTCCGGCGTCTCCGTCAGCCAAGGGCGAGAGGAGGAGCCGTCGCTACTCGAGGGGTTGGACACCTTCGGCGCGGACCTGCCCGACGACGACGATGAGGCGGAGCGGTACACACCACCCCCGCCCCCACCGTTGCCCCGCATCTCCAAGTACGCCGCGCTCGGCACCCTGGCCATCGTGGTCGGCTTCCTGCTCTTCCTCTTCCCGCCGCTGCTCCCGGTAGACCCGGGGATTGTCACCCTGCTCGGCTTCACCGGCATCCTCGCCGGCTTCGTCACCCTGGTCTGCCGGCTCCGCCCCGGCGACCGGGACGAACACGACCCGGACGACGGCGCCGTCGTCTGATCTGGGCTTCCTGGCCCGACCAAGCAGCCAACCCACCCCGTCGGCGTGCCCACCACGGCCCGCCCCAGTCGGGTGCGGGCCACCCACCGATTCGGCCAGCCCCACCGGTTGCGGGCCGGCCGAGCACCCATTCAGAAGCCGAGGCGTAACATTGGTGTAACTTTCGGTTAGTAAGAATACTGCTGTCCGTCATTCCCCCTCCGCCGGCTACCGGCCCTGTTCCCCCTGTTGCGGCGGTCTCCGGCAGATCGGAAACGCCTGAGGTGCGACAGAGTTCCCTGGTGGTGGTCGCCAACCGCCTCCCCATCGACGACAGTACGACGCCCGACGGTGCCTGCGAATGGCGTCGCAGCCCCGGTGGCCTGGTGAGCGCCCTGCACTCGCCGCTACGGCAGACACCCGCCACCTGGGTGGGGTGGGCGGGTGGCACCGGGCCCGCCCCGGCGCTGCCGGACGTTGACGGTGTCCGCATGCACACGGTGCCGCTCACCGCCGACGACCTGCGCGACCACTACGAGGGCTTCGCCAACGCCACGCTCTGGCCGCTCTACCACGACGCCGTCGAACAGCCGGAACACCACCGCCGCTGGTGGGAGGCGTACCAGCGAGTAAATCAACGGTTCGCGGCGGCCGCCGCCGAGGTGGCCGAACCCGGTGCCGTGGTCTGGGTGCAGGACTACCATCTACAACTCGTACCCGGCCTGCTTCGGGCGCTCCGCCCGGACCTGCGAATCGGCTTCTTCCTCCACGTGGCGTTCCCACCGCCCGAGCTGTTCATGCAGCTCCCCCGGCGAGCCGAGCTGCTGCGCGGCATGCTCGGCGCCGACCTTGTCGGCTTCCAGCGGGCCCAGGCAGCGCACAACTTCGCCCAGCTCGCCGACCGGGTGCTCGGGCTGCCCGCCACCGACCACCGAATCGCCGTTGACGGCCGGATCGTGCGCGTCGGTTCGTTCCCGGTCTCCATCGACACCACCGAGATGACCGCCCTGGTCGAACGGCCCGACGTCGCCGACCGGGCCAGCCGGCTCCGCCGTGACCTGGGCAGCCCGGAACACGTGATCCTCAGCGTCGACCGAATGGACTACACCAAGGGCATCGAGCAGCGGCTGAAGGCGTACAGCGAGCTGATCGCCGACGGACACGTCAAGGTACGGGACACCGTCCTGGTCCAGGTGGCGGTGCCCAGCCGCGAGCGGGTGGGGCAGTACCAGATCCTCCGCGAGCGGGTGGAGCGCGAGGTCGGCCGGATCAACGGCGAGTTCGGCCGCGTCGGCGAGCCGGCCATCCACTACCTGACCCAGCCCTTCGACCGCGCCGAGTTGGCCGCGCTCTACCGGATCGCGGATGTGATGGCGGTAACCCCGCTCCGGGACGGCATGAACCTGGTCGCCAAAGAGTACGTAGCCGCCCGGGTGGACGACACCGGTGCGCTACTGCTCAGTGAGTTCGCCGGTGCCGCCGCCGAACTACCCCAGGCATACCTGGTGAACCCACACGACCTGGAAGGCCTCAAGCAGGGCCTGCTTGCGGCGCTGCGGGCTCGGCCGGAGCAGGTCCGCGAGCGGATGCAGGCCATGCGGACACACCTGCGCCAACACGACATCCACGCCTGGGCTCGCTCCTACCTGTCCGCTCTCGACCAGGACAGCACCCTGCTCAGCCGACTCGGTACGACCCCCTGACCGACCCACCCGGGCTCAAGCTGCCGGACCGCTCCTTCTCCAGCCAGTCAAGGATCGCGTCGATCGGTTCCCGCCACCCGGCGTCCAGCATCACATCGTGGCCCATGCCAGGGAAGAGCAGCGGGGCCGAGGCGTACCGGCGGGCCGCCCGGGTGAGTGCCGAGCGCGGCACGACCCGGTCCTCCGGGCTGCCGAGCACCAGCACCGGCGGGTCGCCCACAGCCGGCTCGGGCTCCCGCCCGAGCAATAGCTGCCACTGCGCACGCCGGGCGGGGCGGCCCAGTCGGGACAGGTGCCGCCGTGCCTCATCACGGGGCAGTTCCCGACCGAACAACTGGACGCGGCTGCACCGCAGCCGGCCACCGAAGAGCGCGGGCAGCGTCCCCAGGGGATTACGGCGCAGCGCCGTCAACGCCGTTACCCAACCGCCGAAGACCGGCGCCGCCAACACGGCGGCGCGGGCCGGGTAGCGGGCCAGGGCGTGCGCGACCACCAGCGCCCCGGCGCCGTGCCCGACCAGCACCGCCTGGCGGGGCAGGCCCGCGGCCACCTGCACCACGTCGTGGGCGTACGCCCGCAGCGTGGCCTCCGACGCCGGTCCACTGCCAGCCTGCCCACGCAGACTCAACGCGTACCCAGAGAAGCCGCGCTCGGCGGCGTGCCCCAACCAGTGCTCCGCGAACGCCCAGGCGCCGTGACCGAAGCCCGGTACGAACAACAGCGGCGGTCGGCCCTCATCCAGCCCGGGCGTGGCCTCGAGCACCTCGCGCCGAACGGGACGGACCGGACGGGCCCACTCCCGTCCTCGCATGATCCGCACCTGCTGGGTCACCGGGTAAACCCTCCGCTCGCGACTGCGGGGCTCGCAAGCTCACTCCTCACACTCACCATGCCCCACCCTCCGCTCGCGACTGCGGGGCTCGCAAGCTCACTCCTCGCACTCACTTGGCCTCCAGGTCGTGCAGGGCGCGCTGCAGGGCGCGCAGGTAGTCGGCGTGACCGACCTCGAACCAGTGCCGGCTGCTCTCCTTGACCGGCCCCGAGTAGCGCTCCCCCGCCCGCGCGGTCACCGCGGCGGCGAAGGCTGCCGCCTTACCGGGGTGGCTCTCCCGCAGTCGCAGCAGTCGGGCGAAGAGCACGGTCTGCCAATGGGACAGCGGGAAGATGCCAGAATCCGGCTGTACCAGGCCGGCGACGGCGAGGGTCGGGTGATTCGGCACAAAGGCGTTGAGCCACAGCACCGGACACCCGGTCCTGCCATCGTCGCCAAGGACCTTCGAGTCGAGAAACTCGAACCGGGGCAGATAGCCGGTGGCGAACACGACCAGTTCCGGATCGACCTGCCGGCCGTCCGCCAACTCGACGGAATCCCGGTGGAAGCGGATGGCGTCCGGCACTGGAGTGACCCGGCCATGGCCCAGATAGTAAACAAGCTGACTGTTCACGATCGGATGCGTCTCCAGCATCCGGTGGTCGGGCCGCGGCAGACCGAAGCGGGTCAGATCCCCCACACTCACCCGGAGAAGGCGCTCGTAGAGCCATTGTCGGAGCCGCCGGGGCACCCGCAGCGCCAGCAGCAGGTCGTTGACCTGGTCAGCCGGGCGGCCGAGGAGATACTTCGGCGCGTACCAGTAGCCACGGCGTGTGGAGTGCCAGCACTGGGAGGCCTGCTGAGCTGCCTCGGCAGCGATGTCACAGCCGGTGTTACCGGCCCCGACGACCAGCACCCGTCTGCCCCGCAACTGCGCCGGACCCTGGTAGGCCGAGGCGTGAATGACATCACCGCGAAACTCCGCGAGGCCCTCGTGGTTGGGCATTTTCGGCGACCAGTTGTGGCCGTTGGCGACCACAACCGCGGCGTACCGGGAGGTCCGTTCCGGGCCGTAGCCGCCGGTGCTGCGGGTCGTGACGTCCCACCGGTCGCCGGTGACCGGCTCGACCCGTACCACCTCAGTGCCGAACCAGACGTGCCGGCGCAGGTCGAAATGGTCCGCGTACTGCTCGAGGTAGGACAGCAACTGACTGTGATGCGGATAGTCCGGCCAGTCGTCCGGCATCGGGAAGTCGGGGAACTGGGTCAACGGACGCGACGAGACCAGGTGGGTGCTGGCGTACACCGGGCTGCGGTCGTGCCGCCAGTTCCACACCCCCCCGACTCCGGTTTCCCGCTCGTAGCAGTCGACGCCGAACCCGTGCTCGGTCAGATTCTTGATCGCGGTCAGCCCGCTCGGGCCCGCCCCGATCACACAGACCGTGTCACCGCGGTCGGAGACCGAGCGGCCGTCACGGGTCAGGTCGAGGGTGCTCGACTCCGGGTCGGGCCGACCGTGATCGGTGGAGGTGGTCACCGAGGGATTCTCCTTATATGCGGCACGGATGCCGGGTCGCGCAGCATCCTGCCCACATCGGATGCCCAATGTCCAGCCCGGCCCACCAGGCGGTCAGCCGGGCCCGGGCACTGGCAGGTCGGCCAGGACCGGGAGGCGGTCACTGGCCCGGCGGGCCTGCGGAGTGTCCACCACGTTGTGGGGACCACGGTGATCCGCGGGTCAACGACGAGCGCGTCGATCCGACATCAGGGGGTTCACCTGGAGGAACGGGAGCCGGTCGGTCCGGCGAGCCGCCACCGGGCCCCTCCTGCACCACAACCACCGTGGTACGGACCAGCGCCGCCGCGTCGTCCCGGCCCGCGTCCTAGATCCGACGGGCGAGGTCGGAGGCGCCGATGAGACCGGCGTTGTTGCCGAGTTTGGCGGGGCAGATCTGCGCCACCGGCAGCCGACCCCGCTGCGCGAGCGCCGCGGTGAAGGAGGTGCGGGCCGGTCCCAGCAGCAGGTCACCGGCTTCGACGACGCCACCGCCGACCACCAACACCTGCGGGTCCAGGATCTGCGCCATGTCGGCGAGGCCGCTGCCGAGCCAGTGGCCGACCTGGGCGAACGCCTCGGTGGAGACCGGGTCGCCGTCCTGCGCCGCGGCGGTGACCATCCGGCCGGTTATCGCGTCAACGTCGCCGCCGGCACACTTCAGAAGGGCGGTGGCGCGGTGCGGTTCCTGGCGGGCTGCGGCTCGGGCGAGCCGCACCAGAGCGCTCCCGCTGGCGTACTGCTCGATGCAGCCCAACCGGCCGCAGCCGCACTGGTGCCCGTCCGGCACGGAGAGCATGTGTCCCAGTTCGGCGGCGATGCCGTGCGCGCCACGTACCAGCTCGCCGCCGAGCACGATGCCACCACCGACCCCGGTGCCGATGGTGAACATGACCATCGAGTCCTCGGCGTCGCAGGCCGCGCCGTAGCGGAACTCCGCCCAGGCCGCCACGTTGGCGTCGTTCTCCACGATCACCGGCAGGTCGGTGGCTCCGCTGACGAACTCGCGCAGCGGCTCGTCACGCCAGGCGAGGTTCGGGGCGAAGAGTACGGTTGAGCGACTGGCGTCGATCCAGCCGGCCGCCCCGATGCCGACTCCCTCGATCGCCCGGCCCTCGGCAAGCTCTCGGATCACCTCGACGATGACGTCGCAGGTCTTGCCGACATCATCCGCGGGAGTGTCCCGTCGGGTCTGCACGAGCACCGTGCCCGTGTCGTCCACGACGCCGGCCGCGACCTTCGTGCCACCGACGTCCACTCCGATGGTCAGCGTCACCGCTGCCACTCCCCTCTGCTGTGCTGCCCGGCCCCGGGGCGTTACGCCGGTCGGGTCGGGGGTGTTGGGTCAGGCCCCGCAGGCATCCTCGCCCGTGTCACCGGGCACCCGGGCGGCGGGCACCACGGGACGGTCAGCCGTCGCCGGTACGTTCTCTGTCACGGCCGACCCGGCGACGTTGACGGGCGGTGCGGCGGCCGGGACGGGGGCCTCCTCCACCCGAGTCGCGGCGGACCAGGCGTCCCCCTCGGGCGCCGACGGAGAATCATGCCTGCTCCGGGTTGCCGCCCGCCACACGGGGGTTGGGCTCCCCGGTGCCGGGGTTTCGGGGGTGCGGTCCTCCGCCGGCGTGGGGGCCGGCTGCGCCGAGGCGAACGCTCGGAGCAGGCTCGCCACTCCGGCGGCCAGATCACCGGCCCCGGTGGCGAGCCGCTCGGCGAATTCCGGACTCGGGTCCCGTAAGGCGACAATCGCCCGGCAGACTGGGCAGACACAGCACTCCGGCGTGCCGGTCGACAGACCGGCACCGGTCGAACTCCCCGCCTGACCGAGAACAGTCGACACGATCCCACCGAGCGGGCCCCACGGGGAGCCATCCTCTACGCCGGTCGCGGAGAGCCGCGCCGCGGCCAACAGGGTCGCGACCAGTCGTTCCGCCTCTTCCCGGGCCGAACCCGGATCCGTTGCCCCCATGGTCGGCTCCTCTACCGAAACGCGCTCACTGCGGCGCGTCAGATGCTTTCTACCCGATGCTTGAGCTGCTTCAACGCGGCTTCCATGATCATTCTCTCAGCCTTGCGGCGAAACATCCCAAGCATCCCGACCGACAGCTCGACCTCCAGCGTGTAGGTCACCGTGGTCGTGCCATCGGCGTTGCCGGCCAGGTCGTACGAACCGCGCTGGGTACGCTGCATTCGGGAGGGCGCCGCGAGGTGCCACTCGATCCGACTGAGGTCGTCTGCGTACTCGTACACCAGCACGTACTCGTCCACCAGAACTCCGGCGTCGAGGGTGAACCGCACCTGACGGGCGTAGCCGTCGGCGTACTCCTCAAGAACCTGAACCTGCCGCAACGTGTCGGTCCACTCGGGGTAGCGGGGCAGGTCGCAGATGACCGCCGCCACCTGTTCCGGTGCCGCGCCGATCGTGATCGACTGGGTGGAGGAGTCCGCCATGGGGGGAGGCTACCCGGCCATGTGACGAACCTGTCTGCACCACCCTCCGCGAATGACGGGTAGGTTGCGACAGAGCCGACCGCGAGGGCGGCCTGCCCGGCCAGCGTGATCACGAGGAGAGTGCAGGTGCGCGAGTTCTCCGTCCCACCGATCGTCACCGTCGGCGACTCGGCCAATCTAACCGATCCGGTCTGGGAAAACGCTGAGGTCGCCCCAGACGTGGTGCAGTTCATCCGTGCGGGTGCCGACGGCGCCTCGACCGACGTGACCTGCCGCCAGTTCCGCGACGAGGTGGTCGCGGTGGCACGCGGCCTGGTCGCAGCCGGGGTACGGCCCGGCGACCGGGTCGGGCTGATGAGCCGCACCCGGTACGAGTGGACGCTGTTCGACTACGCAGTCTGGGCGGCTGGCGCGGTCACCGTACCGATCTACGAAACCTCCAGCCCCGAGCAGGCCGCCTGGATCCTGTCCGACTCGGGAGCCGTCGCCGTACTGGTGGAGACGGACGCGCACGCCGCGCTGGTCGCCGGCGTGCGCGACCGGACGCCCGAGCTGACGAACGTGTGGCAGATCGACCTCGGCGCACTGGACGAGTTGGTCACCGCCGGCGAGTCGGTTGACCCGACCGAGATCGAGCAGCGGCGCGCGGCCGTGCACGCCGATGACCTCGCCACCCTCGTCTACACCAGCGGCACCACCGGCCGCCCCAAGGGGTGCATGCTGACCCACCGCAGCATGCTCGCCGACGTGGCCAACGCCGTGCCGGTGCTGCCCAACCTGTTCGGCCCGGGCGCCTCCACCCTGCTGTTCCTGCCACTCGCGCACGCCTTCGCCCGACTGATCCAGGTCGGTGTGGTGCAGGCCCGCGCCACGATGGCCCACTGCCCGGACACCAACGACCTGCTCTCCCGGTTGCAGACGGTTCGCCCCACGTTCGTGCTCTCCGTCCCCCGGGTCTTCGAGAAGGTCTACAACAGCGCCAAGCAGAAGGCAGACGCCTCCGGCAAGGGCCGGATCTTCGCCCGTGCCGAGGCTGTCGCCATCGCGTACAGCGAGTCGTTGGAGACCTCTAGCGGGCCCGGCTTGGCGCTCCGCGTCCAGCACGCGCTCTTCGACCGACTGGTCTACCGCAAGCTGCGGGCCGCGCTGGGCGGGCGGTGCAGCGACGCGATCTCCGGCGGTGCGCCACTCGGCGCGCGGCTCGGACACTTCTTCCGCGGCGTTGGGGTCGTCATCTACGAGGGCTACGGGCTGACCGAAACCTCCCCCGCCGCCTCCGCCAACCTGCCCGATGCCATCCGGATCGGCAGTGTCGGCCGCCCACTGCCCGGGGTGACCATCCGGATCGACGACGACGGCGAGGTCCTTATCGCCGGGGACCTGGTCTTCAAGGGCTACTGGCGCAACGAGGCCGCCAGCGCGGATGTGCTCACTGCCGACGGCTGGTTCCGCACCGGCGATCTGGGCCAACTCGACAGCGACGGCTACCTACGGATCACCGGCCGGAAGAAAGAGATCATCGTGACCGCGGGCGGCAAGAACGTCGCTCCGGCGGTCCTTGAGGACCAGGTCCGGGCGCACCCGATGGTCAGCCAGTGCGTGGTGATCGGCGACCGACAGCCCTTTGTCGCGGCGCTGGTCACCGTGGACGAGGAGGCGTTGCCAGCGTGGCTGGAAGAGGCTGGCCTGCCCGCGACAACCCCGGTCGAGCAGCTCCGCGAACACGAGGGGCTGCGGTCCGAGATCCAGTCCGCGATCGACGCGGCCAACCGCACCGTGTCCAGGGCTGAGGCCATCAAGGTCTTCCGAATCCTTCCCCGGGACTTCACCGAGACGACCGGCGAGCTGACCCCGTCCCTTAAGGTAAAACGACAAATCGTGCACAAGTCGTACGCGACGGAAATCGCCGATATCTACCGAAGCTGACTACGATCCGTCACGTGCCCACCTCCACTCCGAGATCGCCCCGAACGCATCCCCTCGCCGCTGCCGCACGCGTGGTGATGCTGGCCCTGGTGGCGGTACTGAGCCTGCTCGCCACGAACGACCCCGCTCAGCTGTGGTGGATCGCACTCCTGGCGGTGGCGGGCCTGCCGGCGCTGCTCGCGCCGACGCACGATCGGCTCGGGCCGCTGGGCCGGGGCGCCGAGGTGGTGGTGCTGGGGCTCGCCACCAGCCACGTCGCCTCGGTGGCGACGATCGGCGTGCCGAACGCCGGGCTGGGCGCCTCCGCGGTGCTGCCGTACCTGACCGTCCCGATCACCGTCACCGCCCTGCGCCGACGCTTCCGCGAAGGCGCGGGGCTGCTGGCGACCATCGGTCTCACCTTGCTGCTGGCCGGGGCGCTGACCGAGGTCGACGGCCAACGGCAGCTCTTCCAGGTCGGCTACCTGGCGGTCAGCGCCCAGTGGTTGGCCCTCTCCGGCCTCGGGCTCTATGCGGCGCGGACCCTGCACCGAATGATCCGGGCGCGCAGCAACAGCAAGCCCCAGCCGTACGCGGAGGCGACCCGCCTCCTCACCCAGCTACGTACAGTAGCCAGACAGCTACCCGGAGCCACGCTAGATCCGGGGGGCATCTCCGAGCACCTGCTGGAGGAGCTACGTGCGCTGACCCGGGCGGACCGGGCGGCAGTTCTCTCGGCTAGTGGTGGTGGGCGACTGGTGGTCCTGGCCCAGTGCGGTTCCGATCGGGTGGACTGGGAGACCACGCTGGACGCGGACTCGGCGATCGCCGACGCGTGGGCCAGCCAGCAGCCACAGACCGCCGCGCACTCGCAAGCCCGCTCACACGTCGGTGGGGAGGTCTCCGCGCTGATCGTGCCGCTGGTCGCCGGGGTGCGTACGGTCGGGCTGGTCGTGCTGGAAGCGGATGTCGCGCACGCGTACCCGCCTGCGGTCGTGGCCCGGGCGACCGGGCTAACCTCCCCCGCCGCACTGCGCCTGGAGGCAGCCCTGCTCTTCGACGAGGTGCGCTCCCTGGCCACCAACGAGGAGCGGCAACGACTCGCCCGGGAGATCCACGACGGGGTGGCCCAGGAGCTGGTGATGGTCGGCTACGGCATCGACAACGCACTGGCCACGGTGCACGAGGACACCGAGGAGACCGCTGAGTCGCTGCGCGGGCTACGGCAGGAGGTCACCCGGGTCATTACCGAACTGCGGCTCAGCCTCTTCGAGCTGCGCAGCGAGGTGGACCGGCACGGCGGCCTCGCCGCCGCCATCGCCGAGTACGCGCGCACGGTCGGGGTCTCCGGCGGCCTGCGGGTGCACCTGTCGTTGGACGAGTCGACCGCCCGCCTGCCCGCCACCACCGAGGCCGAGCTGTTGCGGATCGCCCAGGAGGCGGTGGCCAACGCCCGCAAGCACGCCAGCGCCGCGAACCTCTGGGTCACCTGTGCGGTGGACCCGCCGTACGCTCAGATCGAGGTGTCGGATGACGGTCACGGGATCTCCGACCAGCATACGGATGGACACTACGGCCTTGCGATCATGGCTGAGAGGGCGGAACGTATCCGAGGTCGACTGGAGATCCGGCCACGGCAGCCGAGTGGCACAACGGTGACCGTGGTGGTTGGTTCGTCGCCCCAGCGCGATAACGTGCGTGGCAGTACCGCAGCAGAAGGGGAGTAACCCGAGGATGACCACACCGACACCAGCCACTCGCACCAAGGTCCTCCTCGTGGACGATCACGACCTGATTCGCAAAGGGCTACGGCACGCCTTCGAGCGCGACCGGCAGTTCGAGGTCGTCGGCGAGGCTGCCACCGCGGCCGAGGGGGTCCGCCAGGCCGGTGCCCTCCAGCCAGACGTGGTCATCATGGACCTGCGACTGCCCGACGGGAGCGGCCTCGAGGCCACCCGCGCACTGCGTAAGTCCAGCGCCACGATGGGTATCGTCGTGCTGACCATGTACGCCGGCGACGACCAGCTCTTCGGCGCGCTCGAGGCGGGCGCGAGCGCCTTCGTCCCGAAGACCGCCCCGGCGGATGAGGTGGTCGCCGCCGCCCGGCACGCCGCCTCCTCGCCCAGTGCCTTCACCGCCGCCGACCTGGCCGAGGCGATGAAGCGTCGGCTGGCCCCGTCCGGGCCGCAGCTGTCCCCACGCGAGGGGCAGGTGCTACGCCTGCTTGCCGACGGAATGAGCGTGGCCGGCATCGCCAAGCAGCTCTTCGTCAGTGAGTCCACTGCCAAGACCCACATTTCCAAACTGTACGAGAAGCTCGGCGCCGCCAATCGCGCCCAGGCATTGATGACAGCGCTCCGGCTCGGTCTCCTCGAGGCCCCCGACGCGCCCAAATTCTGACCTGCCGCTCACCTAACGAGCGGACAACTTCTCATCGACGACAGTGTCGGCCGGCGCGATGTCGCGCTAAGGTCTCCCCCGGCGGAAGGGTGGTCTGCAGGGGCGGGCCCCGTGCGCACAAAGAGGTGAGGCATGGTACGGCCGGACTGGGCACCCGACGACATCGACATCGAGCGTCCCAGCGTCGCCCGCATGTACGACTACTACCTCGGCGGCTCCCACAACTTTGCGGTGGACCGAGCAGCGGCGCAGGCTATGGTCGCGGCCGTTCCCGAGGCCCCACTGATGGCCCAGGCGAACCGCGCCTTCCTGCGCCGGGCGGTGCACTTCCTGGCCGATGCCGGAGTCCGGCAGTTCCTTGACATCGGCTCAGGAATCCCCACTGTCGGCAACGTGCACGAGATCGCCCGGCAGGTCGCGCCGGACTCCCGGGTCGTCTATGTCGACACCGACCCGGTGGCGGTGGCACACAGCCAGGAGATTCTCGCTGACAACGACCAGGCAACCGTGGTGCAGGAGGACCTACGGCGCCCCGACCGAATCCTCAGCCACCCCGAGCTCCGTCGGCTACTCGACCTCAACCAGCCGATCGCGGTGCTCATCGTCGCCGTGCTGCACTTCATCCCCGACCACGACCGCCCCGCCGAGCTGCTGCGGACCCTGCGTGATGCCCTCGCCCCCGGAAGCTGGCTGGTGCTGTCGCAGGCCAGCGACGAAGGGCGGCAGGACACCGAGCGGAGCGATGCCGAGGCGGTGTACCGACGCACCGGCAGTCCACTGTGGTTTCGGAGCCGATCCGAACTAGCCACCCTCTTCGACGGCTTCGAGTTGGTCGAGCCCGGGGTGGTGTGGGTTCCACAGTGGCACCCGGAGACACCGGAGAGCAGTGTGAACGCCGAGACAACGGCGTTCCTCGGTGGCGTGGGGCGGATCGGTGGCTAGCCCAGCCACCGCGACTCAGCCGAGCGGCGCCAGTTCCGGCATCGAGGCCTTCACTCAGGAATGGGCGAACGCGATCGCCGGGACGAGCTACCTGCCGATGACCCAGGCACAGCTCAAAAAGCTACTCAACCGCCTCGCCCGGCAGCTGGCAGCGGCCCTACTCGCCGAGCCGTTCGACCTACGAGCCGGTCAGCGCGTCGGCACCGAACTGGTGGCCGCACACATCGCCTCGGCCGAGGCACTGGGGCGGACTGTTGAGGTCGTTCAGCTCCGCCTGGTACGCGATCTGGGCTTGGTCACCGAGGACGTGGCAGACCGGCTGGCCCGGCTGCTCGCCGCCGTGACCACCGGATACACCCGGGCGCTACGCGACCGCACGCTGGACGAGCAGGAGTCGATCCGGCGGGCCGCGTTGGCGCAGCGGACGAAGGCCGAACGGGCGCTCCGGGCCAGTGAGGCCCGCTTTCGGCACCAGGCCACCCACGACTCGCTCACCGACCTACCAAACCGGAATCTCTTCACCGAGCGGCTCACCGCGGCGCTAGCGGCGCCGCAGCGGGACACGGACCGGGTCGGCCTCTGCTTTCTCGACCTGGACCAGTTCAAGCGGGTCAACGACCAGTACGGGCACCAGACCGGTGACAGGGTGCTCACTGACGTGGCCAACCGGTTGCGGCAGGCCCTCACCGGACATCTGGTCGCCCGGCTCGGCGGCGACGCGTTCGTCATCCTGATCGAACGCACCGGCGGTACCCGGGACGTGATCGCGGTGGCGGAGGCGGCCCTGGCTGCCGTACACGAACCAGCCACGGTGGCGGGCCACGAGGTGACGGTGCGGACCAGCATCGGCATCGCGGAGCGGCAGGTCGCAGACGCCTCCGCGAACGAACTGATGCGGGCCGCCGACTGCACCCTGCACTGGGCCAAGGCGGCCGGCGGCGGTCAGTGGATGCTCTACGACGCCGAGCGCGACCGCCGAGAGCTGACCCGCCAGGCACTGACCGCGGCGATCCCGGCCGGGCTGGACCGGGGCGAGTTCTACCTCGACTATCAACCACTTACCTCACTGCGCGACGGCCGCCTGCTGGGCGTGGAGGCATTGGTGCGCTGGCGGCACCCGGAGCTGGGTGTTCTGCGCCCGGGCCGGTTCATCGGCCTCGCCGAGGAGACCGGATTGATCGTCCCGCTCGGTGGGTGGGTGCTCGCCGAAGCCTGCCGAACAGCGGGAAGCTGGTCGGTGACCGGCGGGACACCGTTTGTCAGCGTCAACCTGGCCGTCCGGCAGGTACACCGACCGGGTCTGGTGCAGGAGGTCCGAACCCTGCTGCGGCACACCGGGCTGCCGCCGGAACGCCTCCAGCTGGAGATTACCGAGAGCGCCATGATGAGCCCCGCCGACGAACCGGTGCGGGCGCTGCGCCACCTCGCCGACCTCGGTGTCCGCATCGCCATCGACGACTTCGGCACCGGCTACAGCAACCTGGCGTACCTGCGCGACTTACCGGTAACCGAGTTGAAGGTGGCCGGGGAGTTCGTTGCCGGGCTGCGCACCCAGGAACCCCAGGCAGACGAACGGATCGTCGCGTCGTTGGTTTCGCTGGCCCACGCCCTGGACCTGACCGTCACCGCCGAGGGAGTGGAGACGGCCGGGCAGGCCGAACGGTTGCGGGCCATCGGCTGTGACGCCGCCCAGGGCTGGCACTTCGGCCGTCCAGAACCCGCTGACCGGATCCTGGCCCGACTGGGCTGACGGAGCACAGGCCCAGGGGCCGGTCCTGTCAGACGACCGGTCCTCCCAGACCACCACGTCACTCAGGCTGCAGGAGAGTGGTCATCCGCGCGGCCTGGGTCTCCCACCGCCACTCGCGTTCGACCCAAGCCCGACCGGCGGCACCGAACTGACGGGCCAGGTCCCGGTCGGCGAGCAGGATCGCCACCCGGTCGGCGAGCTGGGCCACATCCCGCCCCCGCACCACGAAACCCGTCTCGCCGTCGCGCACCGCGTCCGGTGCGCCGCCGGAGTCGCCGGCCACCACAGGCAACCCGGTCGCGGAGGCCTCAAGGTAGACGATGCCCAGCCCCTCCACGTCCAAGCCCCGGTTCCGGGTGCGGCACGGCATCGCGTACACGTCGCCGGCCGCGTAGTGCGCGGGCAACTCCGCCGCGGGCACCGTACCGGTGAAGACCACGTCCCGCTCGACGCCGATCTGTCGGGCCAGCTTCCCCAGCCCGTTCCGGTACGGTCCGCCTCCGACGATCAGCAGTGCCGCGTCCGGGACCCTTCGGCGGATCTCTGGCATCGCCCGGATCAGCGTGTCCTGCCCCTTGCGCGGTACCAGCCGGGACACACAGACCACGACCGGTCGGTCGACCAACCCGAGCCGCGCCCGCACCGACTCACCCCGGACGGTCGGGTGGTAGGTGTCGACGTCAACACCGGGCGCGAGCCGACGCAGCTCGGTCACCCCGCGCAACGCCCGGTCCAGCCGGAGCCGCGTGTACTCCCCCAGGTACGTGGTCACGTCGACGTCCCGGCCAATCCGGCGTAGCGCGGAACGGGCACCGGGCAGCGCTGCCCAGCCGATCTCGTGTCCGTGGGTCTGCGCCACCACCCGCCGAACTCCGGCCCGGCGCCGCAGGCCCGCGGCGAGCAGGCCGAGTGGTGCCGCTGCACCGAACCAGACCGTGTCGCAGTCGTTTGCCCGGGCAAGCTGGGCGACCCGCCGCGCCACCGGTGGGGTGGGCAGCAGCACCTTGGTGTCGTCCCGCACCACCTCGAAGGGCTGGTCGGCGTCGAACTTCTCGGCACCGCGCCAACTCGAGGCATAGACCACCACCGAGCCTACGGGTTGGCGCACCGCGAGGCCGTGCACGAAAGACTGGATCCCCCCGGGCCGGGGCGGGAAGTCGTTCGTGACAAGCAACGTCCGGCTCTCGCTCATCGACTGGTCTTCCTGGCGTAGGCGCGGGCGGCGGCGATCCGCTCCACGGTGGACGGGTGACTGGCGGAGTAGAGGTATTCCAGCCGGGGTGGATCGGGGTCGGCGAGGTTGATGCCGGCGAGTCGGCGCTGCATCGCCACAAAGGCCCCCGGGTCTCTGGTCAGCGCCAGCGCGTGCGCGTCGGCCCGCGCCTCGATCCGACGGGAGATCAGGGCCTGCGCCGGCGTGGAGACCAGGCCGGCCACCGTCACCAGCGCCAACAGCAGTGGGAAGGCACGCGGTTGATCGATCGAGTCGACACCGGCCATCCGCAGCAGCGGAGCGACGAACCCGAGCAGGTAGAGCGCCACCACCGCCGCCGCCGCGCCCAGCGCGCCGGTCAGCGTGCCGACCACCACATCCCGGTCCTTGGCGTGCCCCAACTCGTGGGCCACCACCGCGGTCACCTCCTCCGGAGTGGCCTCGCGCAGCAGGGTGTCGTAGACGACGATCCGCCGGGTCGGCCCCAGTCCGGAGACGTAGGCGTTGACGGCACGGGTGCGACGGGAGGCGTCAGCCACCAACACGTCCCGGACCGGTACGCCGTCACGAGCCGCCAGCTCCATCAATTCTGTGCGCAGCGGGCTCGGCCCCATCGGGGTGAACCGGTTGAACACCGGCTCCACCAGCACCGGGAACACAAACGACAGAAGCATCACCAGGCCGGCTGCCCCGGCCGCACCGAACGCCCACCACCAGCGCGGTGCCAGCCGGATCACGGTGTAGAAGCCACCCAGGGCCACCGCCCCGATGACCGCGCTGACCACGTACGACTTCAGCAGGTCAACGGTCCAGCCACCCCAGCTGTTGGTGGCCAACCCGTAGCGGGTGAGCACGGTGTGCCGCCAGGCCGCGAACGGCAGAGTCACCAGGTCGGCGACGAACACCACGGTGAGCCCGCCGAGCACCGCCTGCGCGGCCCAGTGCCCACCGAACGGACGGCCGACCAGCTCGACCAGGCGGCTGCCCAGCGGGGTGAGCCCAAGCGCGAGCGCCACCAGCAGACCGATGCCGAGCGCCGCCCAGCCGCCGGGCCGCAGTGCCGCACGGAACTCCCGCCCCCTGCTCACCTGGTCTCGTGGCAGCTCGTCCAGGGCGGCGAGTTGGTCGGCCCGCGGGGCCGGCGGGCGCTGCCACGGGATCAGCACAGCGACGGTGACGACCAGCGCAGCGACCAGCCCGACCAGCGTGAGCAGGGCCCAACCGCGCGGGCTCACCGGATCACCGCCCGGCCCACGATGCCGGCTGTCGCGACGGACCCGCCCGCAGCGCGCCATTCCCGCGTCATGCCACTCCTCCCGCTGTGCGCGCCCATCGTAGTGGCCACCCGGTCCCGACGGGCGGAGTGCACACCATCGGCGGCAACCGGACGATCGCGGCCGGAGACCCGGGGGCACCCGGAGACCCGTAGGCAGCACGAGGCCCGCCGCCCCCACCGGCACCATGCGACCCGCCCCGCTCCCACGGGCAGGTCAGGCCACCCGACGGTGGCAGCCGGGCCGGCGCACCGCGGGTTGGGGCTCCGGCAGCACCTGCACGTCGAACCCCGCCCGAGTGAACACCTCGATCGCCCGCGCTTCGGCCGCGCCGAACTCCACGGTCTCCTCAAGCAGAACGGTCATCAGGCAACCCGAACAGCCGTCAGCCCGGCCCGCGCACTCGTCACAGTCGATCGACATCACGCCTCCCGCCGCGCCGACGGTGATCGGGCCAGCAGGTCGCGTCCTGGTCACGCCCCACCCCAACGCCTCCGCGAGGTCTGCCCAGCACCGTCGGTCACATCGACGCTAGACACAGCGTATGACAGAACCCGGACAACTCGATCAACTCGACCCCGGGCCCCGACGACAATCCGCTGGCGCCGGCTCCGGTCCGGACTGGGACCAGCCCCGCCAACCAGTCAGGAACGGGCCAGCCGGCGCAGCAGCGCGTCGGCGCCCAACGGGTAGGCGCCGTGCCGACGGACGCCATCGGCCACCTCCCGATCCGCGGAGACCACCACCACCGGCCGGCCCGACGGCTCGGCCCGGACCAGACGCCGGATCAGTTCGTCGGCCGTCTCGCCCTTGCGGGAGAAGAGCACCCGGACGCCGCGCGGGCTCGGCGGCAGGCCATGCATCCGCTCGGCGCCGTCGAAGACCACGGTTACCTCGTCGCCGGTCTGCGCGGCGATTCCACCCAGCCCAGTGATCAACCGCTTACGCTGCTGCTCCAGGGACATCTCGCCGAAGCCCCGCTTGGTGACGTTGTAGCCGTCCACCACCAGATGAGCCCGGGGCAGCGCGAGAAGCTGGTCCAACCGGGCTGGGTCGTCGGAGTCCCGGGCTCGGGTGGCGACACCTGCCACGGGAGCGCCGGACTGGTCGGCGAAGGCATCGGCGACGAAGTCGGCCGGCAACCTGTCCGCCGGATCCAACGCCAGCTCGCGCCGCAGGCCCACCGCGGCCTGACCGATCGTCTCCAGCAGCAGCCACAACCGGGCGTCGTCGACCGACCTGGACTCCTTGGCGCTGGCCCGGGCTACCCCGGCCGCCGCCTCGGCCTCGGCCAGCCGGCCCCGGGCCCGACGTAGCTCCGCCTCGGCGTCCGCCGTCGCGCGCGCCGCCCGGCCCCGCTCGGTGGCGAGTAGCTCGTTCGTCCGGCGCTCTCGGGCCTGCGTCTCGCGCAACGACCGGGCAAGCTTCCGCGACTCCTCCCGGAGTTGGCCGAGCTCCTCGCGGACCCGGGCCAGCTCGTCGCGGAGCTTGTCTGCCTCGACCCGGGCCACCGCACGGTCGTGCTCCGCCCGGGTAGCCCGCTGCTCGGCCTCTCTGACCAGCTCGGCGACGACCGCGCTGTCCGCCTCGGCCCGGACCGCCGAGCCGCTGGCCTCAATGAGGTCCCGCCACCCCCGCGGGCGCGCCAGGTATGCCAGGGCTGCGACCTCCACCGGCTCGGCGGCGGCCGGCGCGGTGCCCCCGACTACTGCCGCGCCGAGGTCACCGGCGTCGGCGAGCACCCGAGCGGCCACCCGCTGGCGAAACAGTGGGTCGCCGGTCAACTGGGTCGCGATCATCGGCGCGCCAAGCCGCGCTCGCCGTTTGGGAGCGAACTTGGCCACCCGTCGCAGCGGGACCGGTACCTCGTCCACGGGCAGGCCGGGCAACACCGCCGCGGCCAGCACCACGATCCGCTGCCGGACCGGCTCCGGCAGCACCGGTTCCGGACCCCCGTCCGCTGCGGGCTCGTCGCCCGGCGGCGGAGGAACGTCGGCGGACGGCGCAGGGTCGGCCGCGCTGTGGGATCCGGCACCGGAACTGGCGGTGCCGGTGGCAGCCGGGTTGGCGGTGGATACGGTGGCGCCGGCGGCGACCGGATCATCGAGAGTGCCCCCCGTACCCTCGATGCCCGGCTCCGGCGCAGCGGCGACCGACTCCTGCGCGGGGCGGTGGTCGTCGTCGTGGGGCTCGGCGAGGGGCATGTGGCAAGTCTCCCACTGTTGCCCGGCCCACCGCCCAGCGAGTGAGCTGACATCTCGCCGCAGGACTGTTGTCAACGCTCCGCCGCGCGCTGGCGTCGGCGGCTTCGGGGACGATGCGATGGCGAACGCTGCGCAGCCGGGGGGTGCGGTGTCGGACCGGGCCGTTAACGTGCCCGCCAATGGCACCACAGAAATATGTCCAGGAGTTGTTGGCCGGTCTCGACCCAGCTGTCGGCGGCGTTGATCCGGCGCTACCGCTCTACGCGACCACCTTCGTCGTGGTCGACCTCGAGACCACGGGCGGTACGCCGGACGGGGGCGGCATCACCGAGATCGGCGCGGTGAAGGTCCGCGGCGGTGAGCAGCTCGGGGTGCTCGCCACCCTGGTCAATCCCGGCACACCGGTCCCGCCCTTCGTCACCGTGCTGACCGGAATCACCCAGTCGATGCTGCTGCCTGCCCCACCGATCACCGAGGTCCTGCCGAGCTTCCTCGAGTTCCTTCCCCCCGACGCGGTCCTGGTCGCCCACAACGCCCCGTACGACGTGGGGTTCCTCAAGGCGGCCTGCGCGGCGCACGGCTATCGCTGGCCGAGCCCGCGGGTGCTGGACACGGCGGCGCTGGCCCGACGGGTACTGACCCGTGACGAGGTGCCCAACCGCCGACTCGGCACCCTCGCGGCATACTTCCGCACCGCCACCCGGCCCACCCACCGGGCGTTGGACGATGCGTTGGCCACCGTTGACGTGCTCCACGGATTGATCTCCCGGCTCGGTGGTCACCGGGTGCACACCATCGGCGAGGCGATCGAGTTCGCCCGGGCGGTCACCCCCACGCAGCGCCGCAAGCGGCACCTCGCCGAAGGCTTGCCCCACTCGCCCGGGGTCTACCTGTTCCGGGGCGCCGACAACCGTCCGCTCTACGTTGGCACCTCGATCGACATCGCCACCCGGGTCCGCAGTTACTTCACGGCCGCGGAGAAGCGAGCTCGGATCTCGGAGATGCTCGCCGCCGCCGAACGGGTGGAGGCGGTGGAGTGCGCCCACTCACTCGAGGCGGAGGTGCGGGAGCTGCGCCTGATCGGCACACACGCCCCGCCGTACAACCGACGGTCGAAGTTCCCCGAGCGGGTGGTCTGGCTGAAGCTGACCGACGAGGCGTACCCACGACTGTCGGTGGTGCGGAACCTGGCCCCGGGGGACGAGGCCTACCTCGGGCCCTTCACCTCCCGCCGCGCCGCGGAGCTCGCCGCGGCGGGCTTCCACGACGCGATGCCGCTGCGGCAGTGCACGCACCGGCTGTCGGTACGGAAGGTCACGCCGGCCTGCGCCGTGGCCGAACTGGGTCGCTGCCCGGCACCCTGCGAGCACCGAATCACCCCGACGGAGTACGCGGATCGCGCGACGACGCCCTTCCGTAGGGCGTGCGGCGATGATCCGCAGGGCGTGGTGGACGCCTTGCTTGGCCGGATCGAGACACTCTCGGCGGGACAACGCTACGAGGAGGCCGCGGTGGTGCGGTCCCGGCTGACCGCCGTGCTCCGCGCGATTACCCGGATGCAGCGACTCGCCGCGCTCACCGGGATCGCCGAGGTGGTGGCTGCCCGGCCGGCATCGGACGGAGGTTGGGAGTTGGCACTGGTGCGGCATGGACGGCTGGCCGGCGCCGGCGTGTCTCCGCCCGGGGTCCACCCACGACCAACAATCGCCACGATCCGGGCGACCGCGGAGACCGTCTCCCCAGGCCACGGACCGACTCCGGCCACCAGCGCCGAGGAGACCGAGCGCATCTTGTCCTGGTTGGAGCGTCCGGAGACCCGGTTGGTGGAGATGTCGTCCGCCTGGGCCTCCCCGATCGCCGGTGCGGGCCGGTTCCAAACCCTGCTGGCGAAGGCGGCAAACGCCGCTTCCCGCCAATTCTCGACCGAAAGCCCATGACCAACTGGCTGATTGGATGACGGTGACTCGCATAGGCTGTTAACAAGTGCAGTCCTGCCCGTTTCTGGGCCTGCCCCGGCACCGGCCACGGTGACCGTGGGCCGGGGTGAGGAGGTATCCCTCGTGGATGTCGACGCCGGACACGGCGCCGCCTTGGAGGGCGCGCTTCCGCCCCAGCCGGCTGATCTGCCGCTGACCCGCCGGCTGCGGACGCTGCTGGCGTGGTCCACCACCGACAGCGACCCCGTTGGTGAGCTGGTCCGCACGCATCGGAACGTCCACTCCGGAACAGACCCGTCGATGCTACGTCGGGCGTACACGATCGCCGAGACGATGCACCGCGGGCAGTTCCGCAAGAGTGGCGAACCCTACATCACCCACCCACTCGCGGTCGCCCAGATCTGCGCCGGTCTCGGCATGGACGCGACCACCCTGGTCGCGGCGCTGCTACACGACACCGTCGAGGACACCCGCTACACCCTCCAGGCCCTCGCCGACGACTTCGGTCCCGAGGTCGCTCACCTGGTCGACGGAGTGACCAAGTTCGACAAGGCGTTCTACGGTAAGGCCGCCGAGGCCGAGACGATCCGAAAGATGATCATCGCGGCCGGCAAGGACGTCCGGGTGTTGATTATCAAACTGGCGGACCGGCTGCACAACATGCGCACGCTCGGGGTTCGCTCCGCCGCGTCCCGGGAACGCATCGCCCGCAAGACCCAGGAGGTACTCGTTCCGCTCTGCGACCGGCTGGGCATCCAGAAGCTCAAGCGAGAACTGGATGACATGGTGCTGATGCACCTGAAGCCGGAAGAGCACGACCGCATCTCCCGGCACCTGCACGACCGGCCCGGCTGGGACGCGTACCTGGCGGAGGTCGTGTCCCGGGCGAAGACGGCGCTACGCCGCAGCCGCGTCGACGCCGTGGTGGCCCCCCGTCCGCGCCACCTTTACTCGATCTGGAAGGACACCCTGGCCGGCGACCACGCCAACCCGTTTGACCTGCCCCGGGTCGTAGTTGTCGTGAACGGCCCGGCCACCGACTGCTACGCAGCTCTGGGCGCCGTCCACGGCACGTGGCCCCCGGTGCCAGGCCGGTTCAAGGACTACATCGCCTCTCCCAAGAACAACCTCTACCGCTCCCTCCACACCAGCGTCCGCGGGCCGAGAGATCGCACGGTGGAGGTGCTGATCCGCACCGAGGAGATGCACCGCTGCGCGGAGTACGGCATCGCCGCCAGCTATCGCTTTGCCCATGCCCGCGTGGACCAGGCCGTCCGGGACGAACACCTGGACTGGCTGCGACGCGTGCTGGACTGGGAACAGGAGACCGCCGATCCGGCGCAGTTCCTGGAGTCGCTGCGCTGCGACCTCGCCGAGGCGCAGATCCAGGTCTTCGCTGACGGGCAACAGGTGGTGCTGCCGGCCGGGGCCACCCCGGTCGATCTCGCGTACGAACTCGGCACCGAGCGCGGCGACCACTGCCTGGCGACCCGGATCAACGGTCGACTCGCCCCGCTCTCCTCCTGCCTTGAGGAAGGCGATGTCGTGGAGATCTTCACCGAGACCGAGCAGACGCCCGGCGACTTCGACGCGGCTCCGCGCGGTCCCCGCCGGGAATGGCTCGGCTTCGTCAAGTCCCCACAAGCCCAGATGCAGATCAACCGATGGTTCGCCGACCACACCGAACCCGGAATCTCCATCGCCGACAAGGTCCGCCTCGGCCGGGCCGCCGTCGGGCTGGCCCTACGCAAGCACGACCGCGGCCTCGCCAGCGACCTGCCCCTACTCCGACTCTCCGAGGAACTCGGCTACCCCGACCTGGAGACGATGCTCGTCGCGGTCTTCGACCGGGCGATCGAACCAGACACGGTGGTCAAGCAGCTCATCGACCTGGTTGATCATCGACGGTGACCCGGCCCGCCCCAGGCCGGCAGAGACTCACCCGACGGCACTAGCCTGGACGCATGATCTGCCGCTCGCGGATATCCGGACGTGCCGTCGCATACCAGGTCTTCTACCGGCTCCCGCTGCCCGTACGGCGTCGCCTGGTTCGGCTGACCGTGCCGAAGTACATCGTCGGTGCGGTCACCCTCGTTCGCGACACCGAGGCCGAAGGGACGGGCCGGCTGCTTCTGCTGCGCCAACCGCCCGGCCGAGGGTGGACGCTGCCGGCGGGGCTGCTGCAGAAGCGGGAGGCACCGGTGCTCGGGGCGTGCCGCGAACTGTACGAGGAGACGGGCATCCGGCTCTCCCCACACGACCTGACCCCGGCAGTACCGAACGCAGTCGTTCACGACAAGGGGTGGGTGGACGTGGTGTTCACCGCCGCCGTGCCGGCGTCGACCACCACCCTGCGCGTCGACGGTGCGGAGGTCTTCGAGGCCGCCTGGCACCCACTTGACGCCCTGCCCCGGTTGACCTGGCCCACGGCCCGCCTGCTCGGCTACTTCGACATCGGGCCGCTGGCGGGGCAGTTCCCGCCAGCGCTCCCCGACCGCCAGCCGTGACCTCCGTCGAAATCTGCGCGGTGGTCCTCGCCGCCGGCGAGGGCAGCCGTCTGCGTCCGCTCACCGAGCGGGTACCCAAGGCGCTCTGTCCGGTCGGGAACGTCCCGCTGCTCGACCGGGTACTCGCGCGGCTCGCCGGGATCGGCCTGACCGGGGCGAGCCGCGTGGCGGTCAACGCCAGCTACCTCGCTGCACAGGTGATCGCTCACGTCGGCGACCGGGCCCACCTGTCGGTGGAGCCCGACGGCCCGCTCGGCACCGCTGGCGGCCTGGCGAAGCTACACGACTGGATCAACGGGCGGGGCGTGCTGGTCGGAAACGCCGACGCGTACCTCGCCGACCCGGATCGTCCGCCCGGGCTGGACATCGCCGCGCTCCTGCACGACTGGGACGGCGAGACCGTACGGCTGCTGGGCCAGCCCGCCGTAGACCCTACGGCACCCGGCACCTTCAACGGCCACGCCTTCACCGGCTTCTCCCTGCTGCCGTGGCGGCGAGTTCGGAGCCTGCCAGCGGAGTTCGGCGACCTGGTCCGGACGGTCTGGCGTCCGGCGGAGGCAACCGGTGAGCTGACGGTGATCCCCTACCCCGGCACGTTCTACGACACCGGTACGCCCGCCGACTACCTCACCGCCAACCTGCACGCCGCGGGCGGCGACACCCTGGTCGACCCCACGGCGCTGGTAACCGGCCCGTGCCGGTCTGCGGTGATCGGAGCGGGTGCGCGAGTACACGGGGCCGTCACCGGGGCCGTGGTCTGGCCGGGCGGCACCGTGGGGGCGGAGGAGCACGTTCAGAACGCGATCCGCGCGGGGACCGACCTCACCGTCGTAGTCAACGAACCCGCTGCTCCCGGGAGCGTCTAGCATGAGCGACGACGCCGACGAACGGAGCGAACTCCCGTGATCACCGCGATTGTGCTGATCGACTGCGCCACCGACTCGATTCCCGAGGTGGCAGAGGCACTCGCCGCGCTGCCTGGTGTCAGTGAGGTCTACTCGGTGGCCGGGCAGGTCGATCTGGTCGCGATAGTCCGGGTCCGCGAATTCGAGCAGATCGCTGAGGTGATCGCGGGACGCATCTCCAGGGTCTCGGGGGTACTGAACACCGACTCCCACATCGCGTTCCGCGCGTACTCGCAGCACGACCTCGAGCAGACGTTTGCGATCGGCCTCGCCAACGCCGACTGATGGGGCGGCCCGGGGCGGCCGCCGCCAGCCGGCGGCCGGTCCGCCCCGTCTGGGGTGGACCGGCCGTCGGACTACCTCATCGTGATCAACTCATGCCCGGAGCCGGGGTTTCAGTGCCGCCGCCCGGAGCCGGTGACTCGGTGGTGCTACCCGGAGCCGGGCTCTCGGTGGTGGCACCGGGGCCCGGAGTGGTCATACCCGGGCTCGGGGTGCCGGTGCCGCTGCTCTGTGGGACTGGGACACCCAGTTGGTTGGCCAGCTCGACCAACTCGTCGTAGTGGGTCTGCAGGGTCGGCAGCGCGGTCTGCGCAAGCTCGATCACCGACGAGTCAGAACCCTGCGAGATCTCTGTCTGGGTGGCCTGGATGGCCTGGACGTGGCCGGTCAGGTTACTGGTCACCCAGAGCTGGTCGAATTCCTCGCCACTGGCGTTGTTCATCTGGTCCATGGCGTCCTGCTGGTCCGCCGTCGGCTCGTTCGACAGCTCGACGCCGAGCTGGTTGGCGACCTGTTGGACCGTCTCGTCCAGTTGGGTGTGGTCAGTCCCGATCTGCTGGCCCAGATTCTTGACCCCCTGGTCCTGGGCCTTCTGCCCGGCCATCTCCCCCTTGCTGATCTCGAACAGATTCACCTGGTGGATGGCCTGTAGGTACTGCGTGTCCTGCTGTGAAGGCTGCGCCGCGGCCTGGGCAGCCGCGGCGGGTGCGATACCCACCAGCACCAGCGCGGCCAGCAGGCCCAGGCGTTTGAATCCCAACATTCGTCCTCCCCCTAGAGACGTTGGACCGCACGGATACCCGACTGGCCGGGGTTATTCCTCTGTCCCCCGCCATGCCTCCCAACAGGCGTGGCGCCCGCCGGAGTTCTCCGGCGGGCGCCACGTGCGGTTACGTCGCGGGCGAGGTCAGCGGCGCTCGCCGCTGGTGATCTCCGAACGCTCGGTGTCCGGATCAACCGGCGGATGTCCCGGCGACACCGGCGCCTCGGCAGGCTTCTCGATCGGGTAGAAGAAGCCCCGGATCGCCGGGCCAAGCGCGCCGAGTCGGTTCATCTTCTTCGGCACCACCCAGCCGACGTACTCCAGTTCGCCGTCCTCACGGTGGAGTGGCTGGTGCACCTCGACGAACCGGCCGTCCGGCAGACGCCGAATGATGCCGGTTTCGACCCCGTGCGCCAGAACCTCTCGGTCGTGCTGCTGGAGACCCAGACAGATCCGGTAGGTGACGTAGTACGCCAGCGGCGGAAGGATCAGCAGACCGATTCGCCCGCCCCAGGTCATCGCGTTCAGGCTGATATTGAACTTGTCGGCGATGACGTCGTTCGCCCCGGAGAGTGCCAGCACCAGGTAGAAGGTGACGGCCATCGCGCCCAGCCCGCTACGCGCCGGGACGTCTCGCGGCCGCTGGAGCAGGTTGTGGCTGCGGTGGTCCTTGAGGCGCCGGGCCTCGATGAACGGATAGAGCACGGACATACCCACCAGCACCCCGGGCAACACGACCGTCGGCCAGAACAGCGGCGGGATGACGTACCCGTCGCCGATTGGAATGTAGATCTCCCATGCGGGCATCAACCGGGTAGAGCCGTCGAGGAACATCACGTACCAGTCGGGCTGGCTGGCGGCCGACACCACCCACGCCTCGTACGGCCCGAACAACCAGATGGGGTTGATCTGGAACAGGCCGGCCATCAGCGCGATCACGCCGAAGACAACCATGAAGAAGCCGCCCTGCTTCAACGCGTACCGCGGGAACATCCGCTCGCCGACCACGTTGTCGTTGGTCCGGCCGGGGCCAGGCCACTGGGTGTGCTTCTGCTTGAAGACCAGCCCCAGGTGGGCACCGATCAGAGCGAGCAGCAGACCGGGGATGAGCAGCACGTGCGCGATGTAGAACCGGCTGATGATGATCGTTCCGGGGAACTCGCCATCGAAGATCGAGGACGTGAGCCAGGAGCCGATCACCGGAATCGACAACATGATGCCGGAGGCGATTCGGAGCCCGGTGCCGGAGAGGCCGTCGTCCGGCAGGGAGTAGCCGGTGAAACCAGCCAGGAAGCCGACCCAGAACAGCAGCGAACCGATGATCCAGTTGGTCTCCCGCGGCTTACGGAACGCGCCGGTGAAGAAGATCCGCAGCATGTGCACCACGATCGCGGCCATGAACAACAGGGCCGACCAGTGGTGCATCTGCCGCATGATCAGGCCACCCCGGACGTCGAACGTAATGTCCAGACTGGAGGCGTACGCGGCGGACATCGGCGTGCCCCGCAGTGGGGCGTAGCTGCCGTTGTAGATCACCTCGGTCATCGCCGGCTCGAAGAAGAAGGTCAGGAAGACCCCGGTGAGCAGCAGGATGATGAACGAGAAGAGCGCGATCTCACCCAGCAGGAAGGACCAGTGGTCCGGGAAGACCTTGTTCAGCAGCCGACGGAGCGGGGTGGCCACCTGGAAGCGGTCGTCCACTCCCCGGGCCGCGTTGCCCGGGACGGCTGCCATCTCAAACTTTCGCCGCTTCACGGCCGCTCCCAGAAGTCGGGTCCGACGGTCTCGGTGTAGTCGGACGTCGCCACGAAGTAACCCTCGTCGTCAACGACGATCGGCAACTGCGGCAGCCGCCGGCTGGCGGGACCGAAGATGGGCTTCGCGTTGTCGGTGATCAGGAACTGCGACTGGTGGCACGGGCAGAGCAGCCGGTTGGTCTGCTGTTCGTAGAGGCTGGCGGGGCAGCCAGCGTGGGTGCAGATCTTCGAGTAGGCGGCGAAGTTGCCCCACATGTAGTCATCGTGGCCGATCCGCACGTTGGCCTCGCGGGCCTCCTGCGCATCCGCATCCCGAAGGTGAATCAGCAGCGCCGGCGAGTCCGCATACTGGTTGCTCACCCCGTGCTCAATGCCGGGAAAGACGGTGATCTGACCACCAGTGCTGATGTCCGCCGGACGGATCGGGCGGCCGTCCTCACGGACCAGCCGGACCTTCTGTCCGCCCTCGGTGGGCGCGAAGCCCGTGGTGAACATCTGGTTGTTCTTGTGCGGCTGCGAGATCAGGCCACCCACCAACGGCGCCGCGGCCACCGCGCCGACTGGCGCGAGACCGGCCAGCAGCGAGACTCCCAGCAACGGCCGGCGCTTCACGCCCAGCTCGTCGGCCATGTAGAGCATCGTCTGGGCGGTGATGGTGCGGTCCCGCTCGTTGACCGCGCCCTCATGCCGGTCCTGGACCGAGACCTCCTTGGGCAGCAGCTTCTTACCCCAGGTGAGGATGCCGAAGCCGATGCCCAGCAGGGAGATGCCCAGGGTGACACCGAGCAGCGGCGTGTACCACTTGTCACCGCCATAGCCCAGCTCGTACTCCCACGGCCACCAGATGTAGATCGCCAGGAAGGCGGTCGCGGAGAACCCGGTCAGCAGGAAGAACAGGGCGACCGTCCGGCTCAGTCGACGCTCGGCCTTGCTGCCCGGCACAACCTGGGGCTCGTAGTGGACGATCTCGATGTCGTCCTCACGAGCACCCGCACGAACGATGTCGAAGCGACTGAGATCCGGGTCATCCAGGTCAACCGGCTGGTCGCCGCCCGAGTGCCCAGGGTGGGTGGTGGTCATGCCGTCACCTCGCTGTGGGCGATGCCGACCCGCGACACCGACGCAATGTTGGTCAGGAGCCGCCCGGTCACGACTTACCTGCAATCCACAGGGTGGTAAAGACCAGCGCGACGATGCCGACCAGGAAGATCGCCAGGCCCTCGGTCGAGGGGCCGTAGCGGCCGAGGTTGAAGCCACCCGGGTCCTGGTTGTGGTTCAGGTTCTCCTGGATGTAGGCGATGATGTCCGCCTTCTGCTCGGGCGTGATCTGGTTGTCCCCGAACACCGGCATGTTCTGCGGTCCACTGAGCATCGCGGCGTAGATCTGACGGTCGGTGGCGGGCTTCAGGCTCGGCGCGTACTTCCCCGAGGAGAGGGCTCCGCCGCCACCGCCGAAGGCGTGACACTGCGAGCAGTTGATCCGGAACAGTTCACCACCGGCGGCGAGGTTGCCGCCCTTGTGAAGATCCTCGCCGGCCGGCACCTCCGGGCCGCCGCCAAGCTCCTGGATGTACTGCCCGAGCTGACGGATCTCATCGTCGCTGAAGACCGGAGGCTTGCGGGGCGCCTGGGCCTCCTGACGGACCATCGGCATCCGACCCGTGCCCACCTGGAACTCGACCGAGGCGGAGCCAACGCCGACCAGGCTCGGGCCGCGCCCCTCGACGCCCTGCGCGTTGCGACCGTGGCAGCTCACACAGCTTTCGTTGAACAGCGCCTTGCCGTCCGTGGCGGCGCCGGACATCTGTGTGTCCTGCGCCTGCACGCTGGGGGCGAAGGCAGTGTAGGCGCCGCCGGCCAGCATCAGCGCTGCTAGCAGCCGGACCGCGGCACCCAGGCGGCGGCGGCCCCTGCTGCGCGCCGCGGGCCGCCCGCGCAGCCGCGCGAACAGACCGCGTCGGCGGTCGTTGTCAGAAGTCATGACCTGTGTCCTTAACCGGTTGGACCTTGCCTGAGGGGACGAAGCAGCGGCGCGATTCTGGACGCGCCAAGATCACTGAAGCCAGTAGATCATGGCGTAGAGCGCGATCCACACCACATCGACGAAGTGCCAGTAGTACGACACCACGATCGCCGACGTCGCCTGCGCCGGCGTGAATCGACCCATGGTGGTACGAATCATGAAGATGACGAAGGCGACCAGACCGCCCGCCACGTGGAGACCGTGGAAGCCGGTGGTGAGGTAGAACATCGACCCGTAGCCGTCTTCGTTGATCTTGATGCCCTCGTGGATCAGCTCCCGGTACTCGTTCAGCTGACCGAGTACGAAGATCAGTCCCATCACGAAGGTGATCGTGAACCAGCGCCGCAGGGCGTGCACGTCCCCCTTCTCCGCGGCGAACACGCCGATCTGGCAGGTCACCGACGAGAGCACCAAAATCACCGTGAACGTCGTCGCGTACGGAACATTCAGGTGCGGAGTGTGCTCCGCCCACTGCTCCGGCGCCGCGGCACGGATCGAGAAGTACATCGCGAACAGCGCCGCGAAGAACATGAGTTCACTGGAGAGCCACACGATCGTCCCGACGCTGACCATGTTGGGTCGCGTCAGGGAGTGGATCCGGCTCTTGTCAATCGCTGGGGCCGCAGTCACGCGGTCATTATTGCCGTTGAGCGGGGCCGGCGATCAGCGGGGGCCCAAACCGGTGCTCCGGGCAGCCCGATCGGGGGGGTCCGATTAGCCTCACCTAGGGTAAAAACGTGCAGCACGTCGATCGAGTCTCCATTGCTACCGAGGTCGCCGCACCGGCCGCGACCTCGGTGGCCGCACCGGCGGCACCCGCGGCCGTCCCACCGCCATTCACCCTCACCTCGGTCGTCACCGAGGTGCAGCCAGTCAGCTGGATCGCCGTCGGCGTGGCGCTCGCAGCCGGACTCTACCTCTACGGCGTACGGCGGCTCCGGGTGCGCGGCGACCGGTGGCCGGTGGCCCGAACGTTCCTCTTTCTCGGCCCCGGCCTCGGCGGCATCGCCTCGGTGACCCTCAGCGGGCTGGCGGCCTATGACACGACGCTGCTGTCGGTGCACCTGGCGCAGTACATGGTGCTCTCGATGGTGGCACCGATCTTCCTGGCGCTGGGCGCCCCGGTCACGCTGGCGCTACAGGCGCTGCCACAGCGCCCTCGCGAGCGGCTGCTGACACTCGTGCACAGCCGGATCACCCGGCTCTACAGCCACCCCCTGGTCGCCTTCGCGATCTTCATGGTCACCCCGTTCGCCCTCTACTTCACCGACCTGTACCGCTATACGCTCGAGCACGCGTGGGCGCACGAGTTGGTCCACGCGCACGTCCTCCTGATCGGGTGCGTCTTCTTCTGGCCACTACTCGGGCTCGACCCGCTGCCGCACCGCTGGCCCTACCCGGGCCGGGCGCTGCTGATGCTGCTCTCCGTGCCGTTCTACACCGTGCTCGGGCTCACCATCATGCAGTCGACCGCCCTCTTCGGTGGCGACTGGCACCCCTCGCTCGGCCTGACCTGGGCCGACCCATGGGAGGACCAGCTGATCGCCGGCGGCATCCTCTGGGCCGGCGGCGAGTTCGTCAGCGTCACCATGCTGGCGGTGCTGGTCGCGCGATGGATGCGCCAGGCCGAACGGGAGGCCCGCCGAATCGACCGCGAGCTGGACCGCCAGGAGGCCGAACAGCGGGCCAGCCAGGCGGCGGGCTGACTGCCAGCACCGCCCGTGGAGGCACCGCAGAGTACGCCCGGTACGATCGGCAGATAGCTACGAGGTGGGAGCCAGTTAAGCAATGAGCGATCGTCGGTGCACCGTCCTGCTCTACAGTGACGACCCACAGGTCCGGGATCGGATGCGACTCGCCGTCGGTGCCCGGCCCGCACCCGGCCTCACGGTCGAGTTCGTCGACGTGTCCGACTACGCCGAGTGCATCCGACTGGTCGACGACTACGAATTTGATCTCCTACTCCTGGACGGCGAGGCCAACCCGGGCGGCGGTCTCGGCATCGCCCGGCAGGTCAAGGACGACCGGGCCGACGCCCCACCCACCTGCGTGGTGCTCGCTCGTGCCGCCGACCGATGGCTCGCCGCCTATGCCGAGGCCGACGCCACCCTGGTGCATCCGCTCGATCCGGTGACCACCGGCACGACCGTCGCCGAACTGCTGCGGACCCACGCACCGACCTGACGTCCCCCGCTCCGGCACCGCCTCGGCGCCGGAACCGCCGGCGCCGGATCCTAACCCCTGGACCGCTCGGGAGGCCCCCATGGGCGAACGGACCTGGCCGCATCTGCTCGCCGCGCTGCTGCGCGGCGACGAGCTCTGCACTGCCGACACCGCCTGGGCGATGGGTGAGATCATGTCCGGCTCGGCGGGCCCGGCGCAGATCGCCGGGTTCGCCGTCGCCTTGCGGGCCAAGGGTGAGACCCCCACTGAGCTTGCCGGTCTGGTCGAGGCGATGCTCACGCACGCCGTTCCGGTCAATCTGCCCGCGGAGCTACGCGCAACCGCAGTGGATGTGGTGGGCACCGGTGGCGATCTCGCGCACACCGTGAACATCTCCACCATGGCCTCCCTGGTGGTCGCCGGAGCCGGCGTGCGGGTGGTCAAGCACGGCAACCGGGCCGCTTCCTCGTCCTGCGGCACCGCGGACGTACTGGAGTTCCTCGGACTACCCCTGGACTTGGGCCCCGAGGCGGTGGCGACCTGCGTCGCCGAGGCGGGGATCGGCTTCTGCTTCGCCGCCCGGTTCCACCCCGGAATGCGCCACGCTGGCCCGGTCCGACGGGAGTTGGGCGTACCAACCGCCTTCAACTTCCTCGGCCCACTCACCAACCCGGCTCGTCCCCGAGCTGGCGCGGTCGGCTGCTTCGACGCCCGGATGGCGCCGGTCATGGCCGCGGTCTTCGCCGCGCGCGGTGACTCGGCGCTCGTCCTGCGCGGCGAGGACGGACTCGACGAGTTCACCACCGCCGCTCCCACCCGGGTCTGGGCGGCACAGGATGGCACGGTTCGGGAGGCGCTGCTCGACGCGACCGACCTTGGGATACCCCGGGCCACCCTCGCCGACCTACGCGGCGGTGACGTCGCCTACAACGCCGAGGCGGTACGCCGCCTACTGGCCGGGGAGACCGGGCCGGTGCGGGACGCGGTGCTGGTCAACGCTGCCGCAGCGCTCGCCACCCAGGGGCCCCTGGACGCAGACCTGACCGAGGCGCTACAGGCCGGTCTTCTCCGCGCCGCCGATTCGATCGACTCCGGCGCCGCGGCCCGCACTCTGGAGCGCTGGATCGACGTCGCCCAAACCGTAAGGCCGGCGGCCGTCTGAGCCAACACCAGACCGGCTCTGCCAACACCAGACCCGCTCAGCCAACGGCGAACGGCCCGCTCCCGACAGGGAGCGGGCCGTTCGGCTGACTGCGGTCAGTGCTCGGCGGTGCGCCGGGTGCCACTGTAGTACTCGAAGAGCAGCCCACAGACGGCCATGACGACCGCTACCAGGCCGAGAGCCAGCAGCCAGAGCTGCCAGAACACGAGACCAAGACCGGCGACGGTGGAGGCCAGCGCGATGCCGAACGGCCAGTAGCTGCCCGGGCTGAAGAAGCCCACCTCGCCCGCGCCGTCAGAGATCTCCGCGTCGGGCCGGTCCTCAGGGCGCAGGTCGATTCGTCGGGCGACAAACCAGAAGAAACCACCGCACATCAGGCAGAGCAGGAAGCTCAACAGCAGGGCGATCGTGCCAACCCATTCGATCTGGCCGCCGTCACCGTAGGTCCAGCCCCCGTAGAGAGCCGTAGCAAAGAGCAGGAACCCGGCGATAGTGAGGAAGATGCGCCACTCGGTCTTCATGCCTGCTCCCTCAGCTACCCGAGCCGGTAGCCGACTTGTCGGGGTTGAAGTTCGCGTCGGTGCGTCGCGTGTCGAACGGCTCGGTGGTCGTCGCGTACGGATCTTCACCGATTGCGGTCAGCGCCTCCTGCGTGGACCTTCCGTCCTGCTTGGCGGCGATGAACTGGTCGTACTTCTCCGGCGTGACGACCCGCAGTTCGAAGTTCATGAAGGCGTGGTAGGTGCCGCACAGTTCGGCGCAGCGGCCCACGTACGCGCCCTCACCCTCAAGCTTGGAGACCTCGAAGACATTGCGAATGGTACCGGGGAAGACGTCACGCTTGAACAGCATCTCCGGCACCCAGAACGAGTGGATGACGTCGCGGCTGGTCTCCTCGAAGCGGATCGACCGGTCCGAGGGCAACACCAGGATCGGGATGACCTCGCTGGTGCCGAGGACCGACGCGACCGTGTTGGCCTCCACACCCTGGCCGTCGCGGTAGTTGAACTGCCAGTTCCACTTGAAGGCGACCACCTCGACGGTGACATCCGGGTTCCGGGAGGTCTTGCCCACGTCGGTCTGCACGATCGCCGTGTAGTAGAAGAGCACGGACACGATCAGGATCGGGGCGATGGTGTAGAGGAACTCCATCGGCAGGTTGTAGCGAGTCTGCACCGGCAGCTGGTTGCCCCGCTTCCGGTAGCGCACCACGCACCAGAAGATGAGGCCCCACACGAACACGCCGACCGCAAGCGCCGCGACACACGAGGCGATCCACAGGTCGTACATCCGGTTCGCCTCGGGGGTGATACCGCCCTGTGGCCAGCCGAAACCGCCGAACGCGGCGCCGACATCGCAGCCCGTGAGCAGGACCAGCAGTGCCGCTCCGCCGAGACCGAGCCCAGCCAGCCGGCCGGCACCCCGCACCCGGCGCCCACCGGCTCCCGGGTACGCGCTGTGCCGTACGGCCGACGGCCGTACGTCCGAACTCCTTGCGACCACCTGGTCCTGCCTCCCTAGCGCGCCGCCGTGTCATCTGGTCTGCCGGCCTCCGCCGGGCGGAGCTACAGCACCGGCGGCAAAGGCGTCACCGACGGTCGCAGATTACTCGACCAGGACCGGCTGGACCCGATTGGGGTGGTTGTCCGCCCCCATCAGGGTGATCTCGAGACAGGCGAGACGATAGCGTGGGGTTCCGTGAACGCCTCTCCGGTCTACCTGGACGCCGCCTCCGCCGCGCCACTGCACCCTGTCGCCCGACAGGCCCTGCTGGCCGCCCTCGACGACGGCTGGGCCGACCCACAACGGCTCTACACCCAGGCTCGACGTGCGCGTCAACTCCTCGACGCGGCGCGGGAGGCCGCCGCGGCCACCCTCGGCGTTCGACCGGACGAGCTCTCCTTCACCCCGAGCGGTACCGCTGCCGCGCACTCGGCCGTCCTTGGCGGGCTCTCCGGACGTCGCCGGACCGGGTCCGGCCTGGTGCACTCGGCGATCGAACACTCGGCAGTGCTACACGCCGCCGAGCGGCACGTAGCCGGGGGCGGCACGGCGACGTCGGTCCCGGTCGACCGGACTGGCCGGATCGATCTGGACGCCTGGTCGGCGGCGGTCGGCGCGTCCGGCACCGCGCTCGCCGCCCTGATCGCCGCGAGCCACGAGGTCGGCACCGTGCAGCCGGTCGCCGAAGCCGGTGCCGCCTGCGCCACCGCCGGCGTGCCGCTCTACGTTGACGCAGCGCAGGTGGTCGGGCATGTGCCGGTGCCGGCAGGCTGGTCGGTGCTGACCGCGAGCGCCCACAAGTGGGGCGGACCGCCGGGAGTCGGCGTGTTGGTGGTTCGCAAGGGCACCCGCTGGGAGTCGCCGTGGCCGGTGGACGAACGCGAGTCGGGGCGGACCCCGGGGGTGGTGAACCTACCGGCGGTCGTCGCGGCGGCGGCGAGTCTGCGCGCGGCGGCGGCCGACGCGGACGCACGGGCGGCCCGACTCGCCCGCCTGGTGGACCGGATCCGGGCCCGGGTAGCGACCGACGTGCCGGATGTGGAGGTGGTCGGTGATCCCGAACATCGACTGCCGCACCTGGTGACCTTCTCCTGCCTCTACGTCGATGGTGAGGCGCTGCTGCACGCGTTGGACCGGCGCGGCTTCGCCGTCTCCTCCGGGTCGTCGTGCACGTCGTCGACGCTACGCCCGTCGCACGTGCTGGCGGCGATGGGAGTGTTGTCGCACGGCAATGTTCGGGTCTCGCTGCACCAGGACACGACCGAGGCCGACGTGGAGCGGTTCCTGACCGAGCTGCCGGGGATCGTGACCGCACTGCGGGCCGAGGCGGGCGTGGTGGGGCTGTGACGGCGCCCGAGGTAGTCGACTGCCGGGGGCAGCGCTGCCCCCTACCGGTGATCGCGGTGGCCCGCCGCCTGCCCGAGCTGCCGGTGGGCACCCTCGTCCGGGTGCTGGCCGACGATCCGGCCGCCGCGGTGGACCTGCCCGCCTGGTGCCGACTTCGAGGTCAGGAGTTCGTGGGCCGGGTGGACGGTCCCGACGGCCCGGGATTCGACGTTCGCCGCCGGCGCTGACCCCGAGGCCCGGGGCCAGCGCCGGCGTGAGATCACGGCACCAGGTGCGGGCGAACCTCTTCGGCAGCCGCGTCGCCGTACGACTCGGCGAGCCGCTTGACGAAGAGGTCCCGGCGGAGCTGGTACTCCTGGGTGCCGACCGCCTCCAGCACGAGGGTGGCGAGCAACGAGCCGACCTGGGCGGCCCGCTCCAGCCCAAGGCCCCAGGAGAGCGCGGCGAAGAAGCCGGCCCGGAACCCGTCGCCGACTCCCGTCGGGTCGATGGCGCGGATCTCTCGGGCGATCGGCACATGGATCGGATCCACGTCCCGTCCGGCGATCTCCACACCCTGCTTGCCCAAGGTGGTCACCCGCACCTTGACCAAGTCGAGCAGCTCCTCGTCACTGAGGCCGGCCTTGCTCTGTAGCAGCGACTTCTCGTACTCGTTGGTCATCAGGTACTCGGCGCCCTCAACCAGCGCGACGACATCCTCACCGGGCATCCGGGCCAGCTGCTGGGAGGGGTCGGCCGCGAACGCGTATCCCCGCGCCCGGCACTCGGCGGAGTGGCGCAGCATCGCCTCCGGGTCGTTGGCACCGACCAGCACCAGGTCGAGGCCGCCGGACCGGTCGGCGATCGGCTCCAGCTCGATGTTGCGCGCCTCGCTCATCGCCCCTGCGTAGAAGGAGGCGATCTGGCACATCTCGGTGTCGGTGGTGCAGACGAAGCGGGCGGTGTGGGCGATCTCGCTCACGTGCACCGAGTCGCAGTCGACGCCGTGCCGCTCCAGCCAGGAACGGTAGTCGGCGAAGTCGGCGCCCACCGCGCCCACCAGAACCGGCCGCAGGCCGAGCTGGCCCATGCCGAAGGCGATGTTGGCGGCTACCCCGCCCCGGCGGAGCACAAGGTCGTCCACCAGGAAGGAGAGCGACACTTTGTCCAGCTGGTCGGCGATGAACTGCTCGGCGAAACGGCCGGGGAAGCTCATCAGATGGTCAGTCGCGATCGAGCCGGTCACGGCGATCTTCATGTCATCCCTTGGGGTGTCGGGAGCGGGGCGTCGGTCAGCCTACCGCTCCGGCTACCCCGAGGTAACCGTTCAGCTGAGCCATCAGCAACCCCCGTACCAACCGCCGGGGGGCCGGTCCCGTGCTGGAAAACGGGGGCCGGCCCGCCGGAAAACCGGTCAGCTGAACGAGTCGCCGCAGGCGCAGGAGTTCCCTGCGTTCGGGTTGTCGATCGTGAAGCCCTGCGCGTCGATACGGTCGGCGAAGTCGATGGTGGCGCCGCCCAGGTAGGGGGCGCTCATCCGGTCGACGACGACCTCCACCCCGTCGAAGTCGGTGACGACATCGCCGTCGAGCGACCGCTCGTCGAAGAAGAGCTGGTACCGCAGGCCGGAGCAGCCACCCGGCTGCACCGCGACCCGGAGCCGCAGGTCATCACGGCCCTCCTGCTCGATCAGAGCCTTGACCTTCTGGGCCGCGACGTCGGTGAGGATGACGGCCGTGGAGGCCTCGGTCGACTCGGTCTGCGCTGGCGTGGTCACGTGGAATCTCCCTGCACACGTAAGGTGTGGTCGTCGTGGCCAACACCGTCGGTCAACGATTCCCACTGCGGTCCGGCTTTCGATTGTAGGCCGCTCGCTACCGGATCACCCAGGTGACGGGGCCCGCATCGGGCCGGTCAGCGGCTCCACTGCCGGGCCAGCCGGGCCGCCAGGGCCCGCAGCCCGCTGGCCGGCCGTCCGATCGCCGCCTCAACCCCGCCGTTTTCCTCCCCGCCGTAGTGCTCGACGAGGCTGTGCGCCTCGGTGACGCCCGCCGCGGCAGCCTCCCGTCGACCCGCGCCCACCCGCCCCGCCAGCACCACGCACGGCACGCCCCGGTCCCGGGCCGCACCGGCCACCCCGGCGACCACCTTGCCGCGCAGGGACTGCTGATCAAACGAGCCCTCGCCGGTGATCACCAGATCGGCGGTATCCAGCACGGTGTCCAGCCCGACGGCGCGGGCGACCAGGCCGATCCCCGACTCACACCGGCCGCCGAGGGCGAGCACCGCCGCGCCCAGCCCACCGGCCGCCCCGCCACCGGGCAGGGCGCCCAGGCCATCGGGGCAGCCGGACAGGTCCCGTTCGAGGACCGCGGCGAAGCGCTCCAGCGCCGCGTCGAGCAGCAGGACGTCCGCCCGGTCGGCGCCCTTCTGCGGGCCGAAGACGTTGCTCGCCCCATGGATCCCGAGTAGCGGGATGTCCACGTCCGTGGCGGCGACCAGCCGGGCCCCCCGCAGCCGGGGCGCGCCGTCCAGCGCCGCGACGGCGGCCAGCGCCGCTCCCCCGTACGGCAGGGCCGCGCCGGCGCCATCCAGTGATGTCGCGCCGAGGGCGGCGAGCAGGCCCGCGCCGGCGTCATTGGTGGCCGAGCCACCGAGCCCGATGACCACCTCGGAAGCACCGCACTCGACGGCGGCGGCCACCAGCAGCCCCACTCCGTACGAGGTGGTGCGCCTCGGGTCGCGCTCGGCCGGGGCGAGCAGGTGCAGACCGCAGGCCTGAGCACTCTCCACGTACCCGGTACCGGCCGGGGTGAGCAGGATCGCACCGGCCGTCGGACGGCCGAGAGGGTCGACGGTCGGTACCGGAACCCGGCGTGCGTCCACCGCCCCGGCCAACACGTCCAGAAACCCGGGGCCACCATCGGCTAGGGGGTGCACGAGCAGGTCGTCGTCCGGTGCCACCGATCTCCAGCCATCGGCCACGGCGGCAGCCACCTCCGGAGCCGACAGGGTGCCGGCGAACTTGTCCGGGCAGAGCAGCACACGCATGGCGAGCAGTGTGGCAGCACACACCGGCGAGAGTCGCCACGCACCGGTGCTGTGGAACCATAGGGGCGTGACGTCAACCTGGGTTGAACCTTCCGCCACCGCCACCGCGCTCCTCCTGCTCGGTCGGGGCAGCGATCCGGCTACCGAACGGGGAGTCGAGTGTCCTGGCGACCTGCCGGCACCGAGCGACCCCGAGCTGGTGGCCCGTGCGACGGCGGCGAAGGCACAGCTGGGTGACCGGGTCTTCGTGCTGGGCCACCACTACCAACGCGACGAGGTGATCCAGTTCGCCGACGTGACCGGCGACTCGTTCAAGCTGGCCCGGGAGGCCGCGGCCCGGCCGAACGCGGAGTACATCGTCTTCTGCGGCGTGCACTTCATGGCCGAGAGCGCTGACATCCTCACCACGGACCAGCAGCAAGTTGTCCTGCCCGACCTGGCGGCCGGTTGTTCGATGGCGGACATGGCGGCGCTTCCACAGGTCGAGGAGGCCTGGGAGAGCCTTGCCGACCTCGACCTCACCGAAGGCACCGTCCCGGTCACCTACATGAACTCCTCGGCGGACATCAAGGGTTTCGTCGGGCGCCACGGCGGTGTCGTCTGTACCTCGTCGAACGCCAGACGGGCGCTGGAGTGGGCGTACCAGCAAGGCCAGCGGGTACTCTTCCTTCCCGACCAGCACCTGGGCCGGAACACCGCCGTTCTGGAGCTGGGTTTCTCGCTGGACGACTGCGTACTCTACGACCCGCACAAGCCCAACGGCGGGCTCACCGCTGAGCAGCTGCGTGATGCTCGGATGATTCTTTGGCGGGGGCACTGCTCGGTGCACGGCCGGTTCACCCTCGACAGCGTCAACGACGTACGCGAGCGGGTTCCGGGCGTCAACGTGCTGGTACACCCCGAGTGCCGGCACGAGGTGGTCCGCGCCGCCGACTTCGTCGGATCCACGGAGTACATCATCAAGACGATCGAGGCGGCGCCGGCCGGCTCGGCGTGGGCGGTGGGCACGGAGCTGAACCTGGTCCGCCGGCTGGCACTGGCCAACCCGGACAAGCAGGTGATGTTCCTGGACCGAGCGGTCTGCTACTGCTCGACGATGAACCGCATCGATCTACCCCATCTGGTGTGGGCCCTGGAGGAGCTGGCTGCCGGCCGGGTGGTGAACCAGATCACGGTGGATGCGAAGACCGCGCATCAGGCCCGGACGGCGCTGGACCAGATGCTCGCCCTACCGGGAACGGAGAACCGGCCGCCAAGCGGAGCCCGGTAACTGTCCGTAGTAGCTTTGGCGCAAAAAGTGCTAGAACGCCGATTAGTAGCGCCAAGGGCGATCTGACCGACTCCGCCTTCGTCACAGAGGGCTATGCTGCCCTGGGCGACGACACGTGGGTGTCCCGGTCACCGACCCCGTCACCGCGGATCGCAGGACATCCAACCCCACCGATACCCGGCACCACTCGACGCGCTGGAGGTTGCGTTGACCGACGACGTCCTGGTCGTACACGGAGGCACTCCGCTGGAAGGGCGAATTCGCGTACGCGGCGCGAAGAACCTGGTCTCCAAGGCGATGGTCGCCGCGCTACTCGGGGACAGCCCGAGCCGGCTCTACGACCTACCGAAGATCCGTGACGTCGAGGTCGTCCGTGGCCTGCTCGGCGTACACGGAGTCAAGGTCACTGATGGCGACGAGGACGGCGCGCTGGTCCTCGACCCCGCCAACGTGGAGAGCGCCAGCACCGACCAGATCAACGTGCACGCCGGGTCAAGCAGGATCCCGATCCTGTTCTGCGGGCCACTGCTGCACCGGCTTGGCCACGCCTTCATCCCGGACCTCGGCGGTTGCCACATCGGCCCCCGCCCGATCGACTTCCACCTCCAGGCGCTGCGCGAGTTCGGGGCCACCGTCGACAAGCAGCCGGAGGGCCTACACCTGTCGGCGCCGAACGGCCTACACGGCACGAAGTTCGCGCTGCCCTACCCGAGCGTCGGCGCCACCGAGCAGGTGCTGCTGACCGCGGTGATGGCCGAGGGCGTCACCGAGCTGCGCAACGCGGCGGTCGAGCCGGAGATCGTCGACCTGATCTGCGTCCTCCAGAAGATGGGCGCGATCATCAAGGTGCACACCGACCGGGTGATCGAGATCCAGGGCGTGCCGAAACTCCACGGCTACTCGCACCGCCCGATCCCGGACCGGATCGAGGCGGCCAGCTGGGCCGCCGCCGCGCTGGCCACCCGCGGCCACGTCGAGGTGCTGGGCGCGGAGCAGGCCGACATGATGACGTTCCTCAACATCTTCCGCTCGGTCGGCGGCGAGTACGAGGTCACCGACGCCCGCCCACCCCGGCTGAACGACCCCGGGCAGGAGGGCGGCATCCGATTCTGGCACCCGGGCGGGGAGCTGAAATCGGTCGCGCTGGAGACCGACGTGCACCCGGGCTTCATGACCGACTGGCAGCAACCGCTGGTCGTGGCACTGACCCAGGCCCGCGGGCTCTCGATCGTTCACGAAACCGTGTACGAACAGCGACTCGGCTACACCTCGGCGCTGAACTCGATGGGTGCGAACATCCAGGTCTACCGGGACTGCCTGGGCGGCACGCCGTGTCGCTTCGGCCGGCGCAACTTCAAGCACTCGGCGGTCATCGCCGGGCCGAGTAAGTTGCACGCCGCCGATCTGGTCATCCCCGACCTGCGAGCCGGTTTCAGCCACCTCATCGCGGCGCTCGCCGCCGAGGGCACCTCCCGGGTGTATGGCGTCGACCTCATCAACCGCGGTTACGAGGACTTCGAGGCGAAGCTCGCCGACCTGGGCGCGCACGTCGAGCGACCGTGACCCATCCCCCCGGCGGCACCGCCTGCTCCTGACGCCCGCGCCCGGCGCACCGCGATGTGCACCGGGCGCGGACGTTTGGCTACGCTTGCCACGTGCCCCTGTTTCGTCGTAAAGCCACTGACCTGCTCGAGGAGTCCACCAGGGCGGTGACGCCCGAGGAGGAGTCCGCCGCCCACCCTCGGGGCTACACGCCGGCGAAGGGGCGCGAGACACCCAAACGGCCCAGCATCGGCCGACGTCCCACCACGGCGGTCAAGTCGCTGAGCAAAGAAGAGCGACGCGAGGAGCGCCGCCGGCTGCGCGCCGAGGCGGCCGCCGAGTTCCGACGCGAGGGCGGCCCCCGAGACCGGGGGCCGGAGCGCCTGCTCGCCCGCAACGTGGTCGATTCCCGACGCACGGTGGGCACCTGGTTCTTCAGTGGCGCGCTGATCGTGCTGCTCGGCTCGAACCAGGCGATGCCGCCGGAGGTCCGGCTCGCCTCCAACATCCTGTGGGTGGCGCTCGCCTTCGCCTTGATCATCGACTCGATCCTGATCTCACGAAAGATCAAGAAGCTGGTCCGGGATCGTTTTCCGAACACCGGGCAGCGGCTGGGATCGCTCTACCTCTACGCAATCATGCGGTCGATCACCTTCCGCCGGATGCGGGCCCCCGCACCCCGGGTCGCCATCGGCGATCCGGTCTGACGGCACCCGCCGTCGGGCACCCGCCCGCCCCCTCCCGACACCTCGGCCCGACGCCCTCCCGACACCCGGCTGGGCGCTGATGCTGCCGCACCCGGCCCCGGCAGTCACGAGTACCTGTCGCCAGCCGCCCGGATACCGAAACCTGGTCCGGTTATAGCCCAAATTTCCGGAACATGGGATAACGTTTGGGTCCCGCGCGGGCGCCACAGTGGCGGCGACCGAGCCTACGCCGCTACCCTCCTTCCGCAGCTACGCCTTGCTGGACGGGAAGAGCCACCGACCGGCGGGTGCCCAGCGCGACAAGGTGCAACGAGGTGACAATCGCCGTGAGCGAGCGGACGCGAGCCGGTCATCGGAATGCGCCCGTAAGCAGACGGACACCCCGTCCACGTCCCGCCCCACCCACACGCGGGGGCCAGGGCAACCCCCTCGTCCGGGCCGGCGACGGGGCACGCGGATGAGTCGCGGCGGCTACGACGACCCGTGGCACCACCTCGCCAAGCCGTCCTGGATGGTCGAGCCGACGAACGAGTGGCATCCTCAGTTCCGCGGCCAGCGCTACCCCGGCGACATCGGCATCGAGCACACCCCGCCGCCCGCCCCGCGCGGACGAGCCGCCGTTGTCGGCCGGGCCACGGTGCCCCCGCTCGCGCCGACCCGCCCCGACGGAACCTACACCGGCCGCTCCTGGGATGACCAGGACGACCGCCACGCCCACAACCACGAGGAGCTGCGTCGCCGGCCGGGCGAGGTACCCCCGGTGGCCGACCGGGGCCGGCGGTCGCCGCCGCGCGGCACTCGCGACGGTGACCCTGGCTGGGAACGGAAGAGCCACCGCACCGACTCTGGGCGCGGTCAAAACGTCCGCCCGGACCGGCACGACGACCGGAGCCCGTGGCACGAACCCGGAGGGCGCAGTCAACCGATCTCCCCCGCCCGGCATCCAGAACCGGGCTGGCTACCCGAACCGGACGAGGAGCGACCCCAGGGACGCGACCGCCACGCCCCCGGTCGGGACGTAGGAGAGCCGCCACCTCGGACCCGCTATCCGTGGGGACGGTCGACCGGCACCGATCCTGGTCCGCCCGGCGCGCCGCCGGAGAGCAGCGGTGGGCACCCGAGACCGACCGGGCCCCGGGGCAATCGTGATGGACGCGTTGACCCGTACCCACGACGGCACCCGGCCGGCCCCGGCCACCCCACCGAACACGGCATCGTCCACCCGCAGCGTGACGCGGCACCAAGACCGGTACGCCACCCCGACCGGCACCCAGGCCAGCAGCCGTACCCCAACCGGCGGCCCGACACCGGACGCCCCTGGACCCCACCCCAGCCGGGACCACACCAGGAGAACCCCCGACCCGGCGTCTCACCCGGACCGCACCTCCCGCCACCCCACCGACCGTCTCAGGGCGGTCCCCCGACGAGCACGTCGGCGCCCCCGTACGGCCGACCGGTGTCCGGTGCGCCCAGCCGACCGGTGTCCGGCGCCGGGACGCCCCCGCAGCCCCATCCGCACCCCGACCGCCCGGTCACCGGCGCACGTCCCCGACCGACGCCGACGCCAGAGGCTGCCGGACCATCACCAGCCGCCACCGGACCGCAGCCACGGCGGTATGTTCCGCCACCACCCACCACCGATCCCGTCGGGCCGGCACCAGGCCCGGGTGGGCCAAACGCCTGGTTCGGATCGGCCACCGCTCCCGCCGAGCCGACCTCGCCCGCCGAACCGACCACCAGCCCCGCCGAGCCAACGCCGCCCAGCGCCGACGCGCCGCCACCGACCACCGCACCAGACCTGCCCGACGACAGGCCAGCCGCCGCGTCATCGCCCGCGACGGCGCCGGCCAACACCCTGCACGAGTACGCCGAACCCGCCAGCATGCCCGAGGAGGAGACGGAACCCGCCAGGACCGCAGGGGAGATCGGGTCAGCCGATGCCGCACCGGCCGCTGCTGTCGTCCTCAACAGCAGCAGCAGCAGCGACGAAGCTAAGGACGAGGATCCCGCCCCGATAGCGGGGGCTGCCCCGACGAAGGAGCCAGACCCGGCACAAGCCGACGCTGACCCGGAAGGAGGACCGGAAGCCAGACCCGGTCCCACCGCCGAACCCGCCTCGCTGGACCCGGAGTCCGCGACGCCACAGGTCACGGCGGACCGGGCCCCGGACTCACACCCGGAAGCGGAAGCGGAGCCGGAACCGGAAGCGGAACCGGAAGCGGAACCGGAACCGGAAGCGGCGCCGGAACCGGAAGCGGAAGCGGAAGCGGAAGCGGAAGCGGAGACTGCGGCGACGCCGACGGACCATGCCACGGCGAACGCGACGGTTCCGCCCACCGCGGACCGGAGCGACCCACCGGGTGCCGCGGATGTCGAGGACACCGCCCCACCGGGCGACCCCGAACGGGTGCTGGCCACCCACCCCTGGCGACTGGATCCGACCACACTCCGCGAGGTCATCTCCGACCCCGAGCAACTCCGGAGTCTCCGACACCGGCTGACCAGGAAACTCGACACGGCCATGGACAACCGGTCCCGGGCCCGACTGCTCAGTCTGCGGGCCGTGGCCTCCCGGGCGGCTGGTGACCTGGACGACGCGCTGGCAGACGGCCGACTGGCCCTGACCTACGCGGAGGCCACCGGCGAGTTGCGCCGATCCGCTCTCGCGCAGGCCCGGCTGGCACACGTGCTGCGGTGGCGGGGCGAGTACAACGAAGCCGACCGCCTCTTCGCCCAGGCGAATTCGCCGGAACTGCCCGATCGGCTGCGGGCGGCGCTACACGAGCATGCCGGGCGGTGCTGCGTTGACCAGGGCCGGCTGATCGAGGCGTGTCTTCACTTCGAGCGGGCGTTGGACCTACGCGGTACCGCCGATGCGGAGTTGCTGGACCGGGTACGGGTGAGTCTGGACGCGGTCGCCGACCGGGCCGCCGAGACCGGCTTCGGGCCGTACCCCCGCAGCAGGGCGGAGTTGCTGGAGCCGGAACAACCGCCGGTGCCGGCGCGCGACGGCGACCTCTGGGGTTACGCCGACCCGGACGGGTACCTGGTCATCGGGGCGGAGTATGCGGAGGCACAGCCGTTCCGGGAGGGCCTGGCCTGGGTTCGCCGCCCGGACGACCAACGATGGTCGCTACTCGATCGATCTGGCAGCACCGTGTTGACGGCTTCATGGCTGGTGGTCCGCCCGTTCGCCGACGGGCTGGCCTGGGTGTCGCAGGGCGAGCCCGGTGGCTGGCGTGCGATTGACCCGCAGGGCGAGGTCGTGGTGCCACCGGGCTTCGCCGACGTACGCCCGTTCCGCCACGGGATCGCCGTGGTCCGGCGTGAGGGGTGGGGCGCGGTGGACCACGCCGGCCGGCTGGTGGTACCGACCCGCTACCACGGGTTCGCCACCCGGCTCGTTGCCGGCGGACAGGTGGATGGCTTCACCGAGGATGGGCTGGCGGTCGTTGACCTGGCCGGGCGGTACGGCGTGGTGGACCGGACGGGCCGGGTGGTCGTCACACCGGTGCACGCGGCGTTGGTCGTGCACCCCGTGGCCTACCTGGTAGCCACCGCCGCCGGCCGGTGGGGGGCGTTGGATCGGCAGGGCGGACCGCTGATCGAGCCGACGTATCTCGACCAGGCCGAGGTGCTCGCCGAGATCGAAAAGCTGCTCACCGATGCGGTGCCGCTGCTCTGACCGGATCGGACAGCACGTCTGACCGGGCCGGACAGCAAGGTCGGCAGGCAACGGCTCCGCGGTCGGGCCAGCAGGGTAGACCGGGCCAACGAGCAGAACCGTGTCCTTCATGGGCGACGTACAACCGAGCTAAGGTCAGGGAATGGAATTCCGACACCTGGGCCGTTCCGGCCTGATGGTCAGCGAGATCTCTTACGGAAACTGGATCACCCACGGCTCCCAGGTTGAGGAGGAGTCGGCCTTCGCCTGTGTCCGGGCGGCCCTGGACGCCGGTATCACCACGTTCGACACCGCGGACGCGTACGCGGGCACCCGCGCGGAGGAGGTCCTCGGTCGGGCACTGAAAAACGAACGGCGCGCCGGATTCGAGCTGTTCACGAAGGTGTACTGGCCGACCGGTCCGGGTCGCAACGACCGTGGCCTGTCCCGTAAGCACATCATGGAGTCGATCGACGGCTCGCTGCGCCGGCTGGGCACCGACTATGTCGACCTCTACCAGGCACACCGGTATGACCACAGCACCCCGATCGAAGAGACGATGGAGGCGTTCGCCGACGTTGTCCGCTCGGGGAAAGCCCTCTACATCGGGGTCTCCGAGTGGACGGCGACGCAGCTGCGCCAGGCCCACCAGCTCGCCCGTGAGCTGCGGATTCCACTGATCTCCAACCAACCGCAGTACTCGATGCTCTGGCGGGTCATCGAGACCGAGGTGGTGCCGGCGAGCGAGGAGTTGGGCGTCGGTCAGATCGTCTGGTCCCCGATGGCCCAGGGTGTGCTGTCCGGCAAGTACCAGCCGGGCCACCCCCCACCCATCGGCTCCCGGGCCACCGACGAGAAGTCGGGCGCGCACTTCATCGCCAAGTGGCTCAGCGACGACGTGTTGACCCGGGTGCAGCACCTCAAGCCGCTCGCCGAGCAGGCGGGGCTGAACATGGCCCAGCTCGCCATCGCCTGGGTGCTCCAAAACCCGAACGTCTCTTCGGCGATCATCGGTGCCTCCCGCCCCGAGCAGGTACACGACAACGTCAAGGCGGCCGGGGTACGGCTCGATGCCGACCTACTCAAGGCGATCGACGACATCGTCGAGCCGATCGTCGAGCGGGACCCGGCCCGGACCGAGTCCCCCGCGCAGCGGCCCTGACGCGCCTGCGTGGTGGGCCGGCCGGAATGGCCGGCCCACCACCGTCCAGGAGAACCGGCCCGCCGCGCGGGCTCAACCCTGCCAGAAACGCACCAGGTCCAGGCCGAGCCGGTACAGGTCCGGCGGTAGGCCCAGGGCGTCGCCGACGGCGAAGACCGTCCCGAAGAACCAACCGTTGATCCGGGGGTTCCACAGCAGGGCGAAGAGCAGGAGAAAGCCGTACGGCGCGAAGAGGTCGTACACCCGCCGGTACGGCGGGGTGAGCCATGGCTGGATCATGTTGCCGCCGTCCAGGCCGGGCACCGGAAGCAGGTTGAGCAGGCTCGCCGTGAGTTGGAGGAAGGCGAGTAGTGCCACCGCAGCCCAGAACTGCACCGGCCCGCCGCCGCTCGCCGCCAGCCGGATCGCGATGACCAGCACCAGCGTGAACAGCACGTTCGTGGCCGGGCCGGCGAGGCTGACCAGGGTGTGCCGTAGCCGCCCCGGGATGGCGTGCCGGTCCACCCAGACCGCGCCACCGGGCAGTCCGATTCCACCGAGCAGCACCACCAGCACCGGCAGTGCAATCGACAGTAGTGGATGGCTGTACTTCAGCGGGTTGAGGGTGAGGTAACCCTGGTGGGCGACGCTGCGGTCGCCGGCCCGAAACGCCACCAGCGCGTGCGCGTACTCGTGCAGGCAGAGTGAGACCAACCACCCGGATACGACGAAGAGGAACACGTCCACCCGGATGTTGCCGATTCCTCGCCAGGTCAGCACCCCGCTGAGCACGAAGAGCGCCACCAGCCCGAGGAAGACCGGGCTGGGGCGGAACGCGGCCCGGGGCACGCCCAGCACCAGCGGCCCGCCCCCGCGACGGTCTCCGGCCATCACTCCGCCGGGGGCTGCAGACTCATCCGGTACTCCACGCGGTCGTCCTCGACAAGCAGGACCGCGACTACGCCGGCCGCCGCGAGTTCTCGCCAGGTCTGGCCGATCCAGGACTCGGCGTCCGCCTGGCTACTGAACGACTCCGCCGGCCCCGACGCCGGTTCGCCGTTCTCGCCCTCGTACTGCCAGCTCCACGCCATCTGCGTGTCTCCCCTCGCCGCTGATCTCCCGCCAGCCTAGTCCGCCGCGCCGACGACGGCTGCACGTCCGGCCCGGGCATGATCGTTTTGAGGCGGATGCTGGCGGCTCCACGAGGAGCGAGGCGGGAGGCGGCAGGCGGGCGGCCACCGGGCGGCCTTAAGGTACGGGCATGTCCATTGACGGGTGGAACACGGTCCTGGTGCTCGGCGGAATCCGGTCGGGAAAGTCCGAGTTCGCCGAGGCCCTGGTGGCCGATGCGCCGACGGTCCGGTATGTGGCCACCGCCGCCGACAACAGCACCGACGACGAGGAGTGGGCCGCCCGCCTCGAAGTCCACCGCGCCCGCCGGCCGACGACGTGGACCACGGAGGAGACCGCGGGAGAAGCACGCCGGCTGGCGGAGGTGCTGGCCGCCGCGCAGCCCTCCGAGACGCTGCTTGTTGATGACATCGGTGGCTGGGTGACGGCTCTCCTCGGCCCTGCCCATCAACCCACCGACCTCACGGCCACTATCGCCGAGCTGGCCACGGCGGTCCGCTCCTGCCCCGCCCGGCTGGTGCTGGTGAGCGCCGAGGTCGGCCTCTCGCTGGTGCCGACGACCCCGCTCGGCCGCGCCTTCACCGACGCGCTCGGCACCGCCAACCGGGCGATCGCCGACGCCGTTGACACGGTCGTGTTGGTGGTCGCCGGCCAGCCCAGCTGGCTCAAGCCACCCCCGCCGACCCGCCCGGCCGCCGTCCCGGCACAGGTCACGCCGGCCGCCGCCGGCACCAGAGTCGCTACCGGCCCGACCCTCGCACCGATGCCGCTGCCGGAGGTGCTGACCCCGAGCCCCCCGCCCTCGACGGCCGAACCCGCCGGGGCCGATGGCACCCCCTGGTCGACGCCGCCGGTGGCCGCAACCGGCCTGACCATCGAGCCCGGCCTGGAGCTGCCCATGCCCGACGAGGATGCCGGCTCGCAGGCCGTCGAGCGGGTGGCCACCCGGGACCTGCCGGGCGCTGGTTTCGGCGGGCTCACCCAGTTGGTCGAGTTCGCCGCCGCCACCCAGGGCACTCCGCGGCCGGCACCGTGGGGCAGCATCCGGATGCTGCTGGTGCATGGTGATCACGCGGGCGGTGTCGCCGCCGGCACCGCTCCCGGTGACTCCGCCCGCCGAGCCCAGGAGGCCCGGGACGGCCAGGGTGCGTGGGCCCGCCTCGCCGCCGAGGCCGGGGCCGAGCTGCAGGTGGTTGACGCCCCCGCCGCAGACCCGATCGAAACCGACCCGGCGCTCCCCCTCAGCCAGGTCGAGGCGGCGCTACAGCTCGGCTGGCGGCTCGCCGACCAGGCCGCTCACGCGGGCGTACGGCTGCTGGTGCTGGGGGCTTGCGGAGCCGGCACCGACGCCGCCGCGGCAGCGGTGCTCGCCGCCACGGCCGGCGCCGAACCACCCGCCGTCCTCACCCGGGTACGCACCGACGCCGGCGAGTACGACGACGCCGCGTGGATGGTCCGCTGCGCGGCCGTCCGGGATGGGCTGCACCGCAGCCGCCACTCGTCCCGTGGGCCCAAGGAGATCCTGGCCGAGGTGGGCGGCGGCGACATCGCGGTCGCCACCGGCGTGCTGCTCGGCGCTGCCGCGCGGCGGCTGCCAGTGCTCCTGGACGGGCCGGTCGGGGTTGCTGCCGGTCTGGTCAGCCGTGACCTGGCCGGCCCGGCCCGGCACTGGTGCCTCCTCGCCGACCACGGCGGGCACCCCGGCGTCCAGCTCGCCGCCGACGTGCTCGGCCTCGCTCCCCTGCTTGATCTACGGCTGGACCTGGGCGAGGGCGGGAACGCGCTGGTGGCGCTGCCGTTGCTGCGGTCGGCGCTGGCCTTGGCCACGGCGCTGCCGGCGCACCCGTCGCTGCGGGTCGAGTCGGAACCGGCCAAGCCGACGGAGCAACCGGAGCCGGCGACGCCGGCGGCCGACGAGCCGGAATTCCGCGAGCCGGAACCGGCCGGACCAGGGCCCACCAGCACCGATCCGGAGTCCACGCCGCTGGATTCATCCGGCTGGCGTGCCGGCTGAACCGCGGCTCGCCGCCGGGGCCCGGCTGGCGCTGACCACTTTCACCACGCTGCCGGTACGGGCTGGCCGGATCGACCGAGCCGTGGCCGGCACCGCGATGGCCCTGGCCCCGGCCGTCGGCGCGCTGCTCGGCGCCCTCCTCGCTGGGGTACTGCTGCTCACCGGCGGCTTCGCGCCGCCGCTGGTAGCAGCCGCCGTCACGGTCGGCGCCGGTGCACTGCTGACCCGAGGGCTGCACCTCGACGGGCTCGCCGACACCGTGGACGCGCTCGGCTCATACCGACGCGGGCCAGCCGCGCTAGAGATCATGAAGAAGCCGGATGTCGGCCCGTTCGGGGTAGCCGCGCTGGTGGTCATCCTCCTGTTGCAGGCGGCGGTACTCGCGGAGCTGGCCGAATGGTCGACGTCGACCATGCTGACGGCGGTGGTGACCGCCACCGCCGCCGGCCGGCTCGGGGTCACGGTGGCCTGCTGGCGCGGGCTGCCGGCGGCCCGACCGGACGGACTGGGAGCCCTGGTCGCCGGAACCGTCGGGCCGGGTACCCTCGCCGCCGGTACCGCCGCGGTGGCGCTGCTGGCGCTCGCCGCCGTGCCGGACCGTCCGTGGCAGGGACCACTCGCCGTCGCCGTCGCCCTCGCCGCCGCGGTCGGGCTGCTCCGGCACGTGGTACGCCGCCTCGGTGGGATCACCGGCGACGTGCTCGGTGCCACCGTCGAGGTGGTCACCACCGTTGTCTACCTGGGACTGGTCTTGTCCGGCTGAGCTCCGCCCACACCGCCGGGTAGCGTTGCGCACGACAACACCGGCACGGCCATCCGGGAGACCCCATGCTCATCACGGACGACTTCCTGCCCGTACCGGTCCCGGAATCGCTGAACGCGACCTACCTGGTGCCGATGGCCGGGCTGCCGAAGGTAGGAACGAAGACCGCGGTACGGCACCTCACCGGGCGGCTCGCCGAGCCGGTGCACGCACTCGCCCGGCAGATGCTGGACAGCCCGCTGATGAGCGTGGACACCCGACCGATCCACGAGTTCCCCGAGCTGCCGCCGGACCTGCTCACCGCATTCGGCGCGACCGAGGCCCAGTTGTCCCGACTGGCGGCGGCGACCCACCTGGTCGTGGTACAGGCCGAATACCGGCCCGGCTGGCCGCCGGCGCACGAGTGGGCGGCGCGGGCGGTGGCGGCGGCGGTAGCCGACGCGGCCGGCGGCGACGTGGTGGATGTCTTCGGACTCCAGTTCCTCGACCCGGCGACCGCGCTGCGGTCCCTACCGGACGAGCAGGGCCGGATCCGGCTGGTCGACTGGGTGCTGGTGCCGTACTCGTCCGGCACCGACGGGCTCTGGTTCACCACCAAGGGGCTGCGCCGGTTCGGGCTGCTGGAGCTACAGGCACAGGGTGTGCCGGACCACCTGACCCGGGCCTGGGGAGCGGTGATGACCGGCACGGCGCGGCGGCTGCTGCGTGCGTGGACCGACGGCCTGGCCGGCGAGGAGCTACCCGCGTTCGTGCAGCTACCCGTACTGGCCACGGTCACCGGGGGAGACATCGCGGTGGCGTACGGCAACCCGGAACAGCATGGTGCGACCGCCCCGGTGTTGCTTCGGCTGGAACTGGACCCGGCGACGGATCCGGAGGCGGATTCGTTCCTCAACCTGCGGCCGCCGACCGGCTACTCCGGGCCGGACGGCCGCTACTACGCCGCTGCCTGCGGCACCCTCTTCACCGGCATCGCGCCGGACGTGCGCTACACCCGCTCCGGCGACGCGATGAGTCAGGCGGTCGCCACCGCCCGCGCCGCGCTGGGCGAGATCCGCGCCCGCTTCCTCGCCGGAGCGCTGCCACCGGAGACGCAGCTGGTGGTGAAGTACGGACTCCCCGGCGAGGACGGCCCGGAGTACGTGTGGGCCGGGGTCACCTCCTGGACGACGCCGGAACAGATCGAGGGCGCCAGCGCCAGCGACGCCCACACGGACCCAGCCGTACGGATCGGCTCTGCGGTGGTGGTGGAGGCGACCGACATCGTCGACTGGGCGGTCCTGGACGGCACCGGGGTCCGCGAAGGCGGCTGGACCCAGGCTGTCCTGGATGCCGGCGAACGACCCGCCCCGCCGGTCTGACCCACCCCACTCCCGGCGATCGGCAGGGGTGGCGCCGGCATGTCCGGGGCGAGCTACCGAACCGAGGGGTCGACGAACGGCGGACGGACCAGGCGCACCGTTGCCCGGCGTCCCCGGATGTCGACCTCGAGATCGACCCCCTCGGCCAGGGCCGGCTCGGTGTCGATCAGGGCCAGGGCGATGCCCTGCTTCCGGGTCGGGCTGAAGGTGCCGCTGGTGACCGTGCCGACCGGCGTCTCACCGTGGTAGACGACCATGCCGGGGCGCGGGATGGCCCGGTCGACCGCCACCAGGCCCCGCAACCGGCGCCGGGGGCCGGCGGACTTCTCCGCGACCAGCGCCGCGCGCCCCCAGAAGGCGGGCTTGTCCCAGCCAACCGCCCAGCCTGAGCGAGCCTGCACCGGGGTGATTTCCCGCGACAGGTCCTGCCCGTGCAGCGGGTAGCCCATCTCGGTGCGCAGGGTGTCCCGGGCGGCCAGGCCGCACGCCTGAAGCTGCTCATCTGCGGCGAAGAGCGCGTCCCAGACTCCTCCGGCGTCCGCGGCGGGCAGGATCAGTTCATAGCCCAGCTCGCCGGTGTAGCCGGTGCGGCACACGGTCAGGTCGGCCCCGGCCAGCGTGCCCTCCGCGAAGCTCATGTAGTCGTGCTCAGTGGGCAGGCCCAGCGCGCCGAGCAGATCGGCCGAGCGCGGGCCCTGCACCGCGAGGACCGCGTACGCCTCGTGCTCGTCGGTGATCGTGATCGGCGACGGCGCGGCGGCCTGCAGCCGACGCACCACTTCGGCGGTGTTCGCGGCGTTGGGGATCAGGAAGACGTGGTCATAGGCGTACAGGTAGGCGATGATGTCGTCCACCACCCCACCGGCGGCGTCGTCGCAGCAGAGGGTGTACTGCGCGCGGCCCGGTTCGATCCGGGCCAGGTCGTTGCTGAGGCAGGCGTTGACGAAGTCCGCCGCCCCCATGCCGGTGACCCGCACCTTGCCCAGGTGCGACACGTCGAAGACGCCGACCGCGCCGCGGACCGCCGTATGCTCCTTGCGCACCCCGCCCCGGGCGTATTCGAGCGGCATCTCCCACCCGCCGAAGAGGGCGAACTTGGCGCCGGCAGCGACGTGCCGGTCGTGCAGCGGAGAGCGGCGCAGCCGGGTGTCGGCGGAGCCGGAGGTCACGTCGGTCATGGGTGGCAACTTACCGGCACCACCCCGGCTGGTTAGCATCGGCGGGACCCGCCGGCACCACTGGCGGGACAGCCCTGGTCAACGGCGGGTACGGTCCGCCGGAGACCTTCATCGCTGGTACGCGAAGACGCGACCAGCCCGGCCTGCCCGGAGTAGCTTCAGTGACATCGCCCACCATTTCCCTCAGCCTCGTCGACACCGACCCTGCCGAGCTCGCCGTTGACGCGATCGTCATCGGCGTACACAGTCAGCCCGGGGAACGGGTCGGCGACCTCGTCGGCACCCTGCTGCTGGCCAGCGGCGCGGAGAGCATCGCCGCGGCCTTCGATGGAAAATTGACCGAGACGCTGGCGTTGCTCGGCGCGACCGGAGGGCCGGGCGAGGTGATCAAGCTAGCCACGCTCGGCACGGTTACCGCTCCAGTGATCGCCGCGGTGGGCCTCGGACCGGAGCCGACCGGCGCCGCCCCCGCCCCGGAGATCCTGCGCCGGGCGGCTGGTGCCGCGGTGCGGGCTCTCGCCGGCTCGACCCGAGTCGCGTTGGCCCTGCCGCTGCCGGACGACGCCGACGCACCCGCCGCGCTGCGCGCGGTCTCCGAGGGAGGCCTGCTGGGCGGCTACCGGTTCGCCGGTTACAAGACCCGTCCGCAGCCGGCCCGGCGGGAGCCCGTCGCGGAGGTGCTGGTCGCGGTCCCGGACGCGGGTGACGCCGCCGCCGCGGCCGAGGTCGCCCGGGCGCAGGCGGTCGCCAACGCGGTCCGCTTCTCCCGGGACTGGGTCAACGCCGCCCCCAACGAGCTCAGCCCGCCCGCCTTCGCCGACTCCGTGGCAAGTGCCGCCCGGGCGGCTGGGCTGGAGGTGGAGGTGCTCGACGAGGTCGCCCTGCGCGAGGGCGGCTACGGGGGCATCACCGCCGTCGGGCAGGGGTCGCAGGCCCCGCCGCGGCTGGTACGGATCAGCTACACCCCGGCGGGCGGCGGCACCGGCAAGCGCGTCGCCCTGGTCGGCAAGGGCATCACCTTCGACAGCGGCGGTGTCTCGATCAAGCCGTCGCAGGGTATGTGGGAGATGAAGGCCGACATGGCCGGCGCCGCCGCCGTCGCCGCCGCGATGTTGGCGGTCGCGGAGCTTGCGCCCGCCGTGCCGGTGACCGCGTACGTGCCGATGGCGGAGAACATGCCGTCCGGTACGGCGTACCGGCCGGGCGACGTCATCACGATGTTCAACGGCAAGCGCGTCGAGGTGCTCAACACCGACGCCGAGGGGCGGATGATCCTCGGCGACGCGATCGCCCGGGCCTGCGTGGACGGCTGCGACTACCTCCTGGAGACCTCCACGCTCACCGGCGGCCAGGTGGTCGCGCTGGGCAAGAAGGTGGCCGGTGTGATGGGCACGCCGGAGTTGTGCGAGCGGGTGCGGACCGCTGGCGAGGCGGTCGGCGAGCCGACCTGGCCGATGCCGCTGCCGGAGGACGTGCGCAAGGGCATGGACTCCGAGGTCGCCGACATCTCCCAGGTCAACGCGGGGATGGACCGGGCGGGTCACATGCTCCAGGGCGGTGTGTTCCTGCGTGAGTTCGTCACCGAGGAGGTCGCCTGGGCGCACATCGACATCGCCGGCCCCGGCTACCACTCGGGCGAGCCGACGGGCTACTGGACCAAGGGCGGCACGGGGGTGCCCGTCCGTACCCTGCTGCACCTGATCGAGGACATCGCCCGCCAGGGCTGACCTGTCAGTAGGGTCCTCGTGTCCGCCGGGGCGGGTACGAGGGCCCTACGCACCACCTACGCCGAGTCGGTGCGGCTTCAGAACAGTTCGGGGCGGCGCTTGCGGCGTTCGTTGTAGTCGCGCATCCGCTGCGGGTAGCCCATCAGGCGCACGTCGTACACCGGGATGCCCAACCGGTGGGCGAAGCGCCGCGCGCCGTCCGGGCCGTCGATCCGGCGGCGTGTCCACTCCCCGTCGTCGGCGATCAGCATGATCGTGGTCTCGGTGACGGTCGTCCGGGGCTCGATGTACGCCTCGACCCCCCGCCGGGTCCGCACGAAGTTCTCCAGGTGGCCCAGATCGCCCCGGTCAACCCCGCGATCCTGACTGACCGGACGCGCCTTCTTCCGTCGGAACAGTCCCACCGGCCGTCTCCCCACACCCGCACCATCGAAGCCGATGCCAAGGGTACGTGTCTCGGACGTGTCGTTGGGCACCTCGCTACCCGCGTCGGGCGTGGTGGTGACAAGATGACCGAGGTGGGGTGTGTCCGCATTCCCCCACCGTGACCCCCGATGCAACCAGGCGACCTGGGAGTTGGACGTGAGCGAGCCGAACGAGACCTTCGACATCGTCATCCTCGGAGGTGGCAGCGGTGGCTACGCGGCGGCGCTGCGCGCCGCCGAGCTGGGCCTGTCCGTCGCGTTGGTCGAGAAGGGCAAACTTGGCGGCACCTGCCTGCACAACGGCTGCATCCCGACCAAGGCGTTGCTGCACGCCGCCGAGGTCGCCGACCAGACCCGCGATTCGGAGCAGTTCGGCGTCAAGGCCGAGCTGGTTGGCATCGACATGGCGGCGGTCAACTCGTACAAGGACGGGGTGGTCGCTCGGCTGTACAAGGGTCTACAGGGCCTGCTGGGCGGCGCGAAGAACATCACCATCGTCGCCGGCGCCGGCCGGCTGGTGGCACCGAACACGGTCGAGGTCGACGGCAAGCGGTACACCGGCCGCAACGTCATCTTGGCCTCCGGCTCATACGCGAAGAGCCTGCCCGGCCTGGAGGTCGACGGCGAACGGATCATCACGAGCGACCATGCGCTGGTGATGGACCGGGTCCCGGCGTCGGTGATCGTGCTCGGTGGTGGGGTCATCGGGGTCGAGTTCGCCAGCGTGTGGAAGTCCTTCGGGGTGGACGTCACGATCATTGAGGCGCTGCCCCGGCTGGTCGCCGCCGAGGACGAGGAGTCGTCGAAGGCGCTGGAGCGGGCCTTCCGGAAGCGGAAGATCAACTTCAAGGTCGGCAAGCCGTTCGAGAAGGTCGAGAAGACCGACAGCGGCGTCCGGGTGACCATCGCCGGCGGCGAGGCCATCGAGGCCGAGCTGCTGCTGGTCGCCGTCGGTCGGGGACCGAACACCGCTGACCTCGGCTACGAGGAGCAGGGCGTCCGGATGGACCGGGGTTACGTGCTGACCGACGAACGGCAGCGCACGAACGTACCGAACGTCTACGCGGTCGGCGACATCGTGCCCGGCCTCCAGCTGGCGCACCGCGGCTTCCAGCAGGGCATCTTCGTCGCTGAGGAGATCGCCGGAGAGAATCCGGCCGTCATCGACGAGTCCGGCATTCCTCGGGTCACCTACTCCGACCCCGAGCTGGCGTCGGTCGGTCTGACCGAGGCGAAGGCCAAGGAACAGTACGGCACCGACAAGATCAAAACCTACAACTACAACCTGGGCGGCAACGGCAAGAGCCAGATCCTCAAGACGACCGGCTTCGTCAAGCTGGTCCGGGTCGAGGACGGCCCGGTCGTCGGCGTGCACATGGTGGGTGCCCGAGTCGGTGAGCTGATCGGCGAGGCCCAGCTCATCTACAACTGGGAGGCGTACCCCGCCGAGGTGGCGCAGCTCGTGCACGCCCACCCGACCCAGAACGAGGCGCTGGGTGAGGCGCACCTGGCCCTCGCCGGCAAACCGCTGCACGCGCACGCCTGACACGACAACCGCGGCGTCCGGCGACGGGCGACGATCCCATCAGGGGAATGAAGGAGTCTGGAGAAAATGCCGGTATCGGTCACCATGCCCCGGCTCGGTGAGAGCGTCACCGAGGGCACCGTCACGCGCTGGCTCAAGCAGGAGGGCGACACCGTCGAGGTCGACGAGCCGCTGCTCGAGGTGTCGACCGACAAGGTGGACACCGAGATCCCGTCCCCCGCGGCCGGCGTGCTGACCCGCATCGTGGTCGGCGAGGACGAGACCGCCGAGGTCGGCAGCGAGCTGGCGACGATCGGCGATGAGGCGTCGGGCGACAACGGGGCGACGGGCGGCGGCGAGGCCGAGTCGCGGCAGTCGGCGCCCGAGCCCACCGCCGCCGCCGAGGGCACGGGCCCGGAGCCGGAGCAGGAGCAGGAGCAGGAGCAGCCGGCTCCTGCGCCGTCGGGCGAGGGCAACCCGGTGACGATGCCGGCGCTCGGCGAGAGCGTCACCGAGGGCACGGTCACCCGCTGGCTCAAGCAGGTCGGCGACACCGTCGAGGTCGACGAGCCGCTGCTCGAGGTGTCGACCGACAAGGTGGACACCGAGATCCCCTCGCCGGTCGCCGGGACCGTCCTGGAGATCACCGTGGCGGAGGACGAGACCGCCGATGTCGGTGCGACGCTGGCGGTCGTCGGCACGGCCGGTGCCGCGGCGAAGCCCGAGCCCGAGGCGAAGCCCAAGCCCGAGGCGAAGCCCAAGCCCGAGGCGAAGCCCGAGCCCGAGGCGAAGCCCGAGCCCGAGGCGAAGCCCGAGCCCGAGGCGAAGCCCGAGCCGAAGGTCACCGAACCGACCCCGGGCGCCTCCTACAACGAGCCGGCGGCCGAGACCGAGAGCGCCTCCGACCCGGCGAAGGCAGAGCAGGCCGCCGCCCCCTCGGCGCCCGCCTCCCGGCCGGCGACGACCGGCGGTACGGAGAACGCCGGCTACGTCACCCCACTGGTCCGCAAGCTCGCCGGCGAGCACGGGGTTGACCTCTCCACGATCAACGGCACCGGCGTTGGTGGCCGGATCCGCAAGCAGGATGTGCTCGACGCGGCCGAGCAGGCCCGCGCCGCCAAGGCGGCTCCGGCCCCGGCGGCGCAGCCCGCCGCCCCCGCGGCGAAGCCTGCTGCCCGGCCCACGCCCAGCAGCAAGCGGGGTACCACCGAGAAGCTGCCACGGATCCGCGCGACCATCGCGAAGCGGATGCACGAGTCGCTGCACGAGATGGCGCAGCTCACCACCGTGGTCGAGGTTGACGTCACCCGGATCGCCAAGCTGCGGGCGCAGGCGAAGGACGCCTTCCAGCAGCGGCACGGCGTAAAGCTGTCCTTCCTGCCGTTCTTCGCCCAGGCGGCCGTCGAGGCGTTGCAGGCCTACCCGATCGTCAACGCCCAGATGGACCTGACGGCGGGGAAGATCACCTACCCGGAGGCGGAGCACCTCGGCGTCGCCGTGGACACCGAGCGCGGCCTGATGGTGCCGGTCATCCACAACGCCGGCGACCTCAACCTGGGTGGCATCGCCAAGCGGGTCGCCGACCTCGCCGAGCGCACCCGCACCAACAAGATCAGCCCGGATGAGCTCGCTGGTGCGACGTTCACGCTGACCAACACCGGCAGCCGGGGTGCCCTCTTCGACACCCCGATCGTGCCGTCGCCGCAGTCGGCGATGCTCGGCACGGGTGCCGTGGTCAAGCGCCCGGTCGTGGTCAACGACCCCGACCTGGGTGAGGTCGTGGCCGTCCGGTCGATGATCTACCTGGCCCTCTCCTACGACCACCGACTGATCGACGGTGCGGACGCGGCCCGCTTCCTGGGCACGATCAAGGAGCGGCTGGAAGCCGGCAACTTCGAGGCCGAACTGGGCCGGTAACACCCGACCCGACGACGCAGGGCTGCCCGGTTTCCGGGCAGCCCTGCGTCGTCTCACGGGTCAGGCTGCTCCGCGACGAACACGCCGACGCCATGGACACCCTCGACGAACCCTTGCGTCTGAGGCACCAGGATCGCCTGACGCGCGACCGTCTGCGGCAACCGGGCTGGCCACTTCGTGAAACGCGCCCGACCGCCTGCCCGGACCGGCACGCGTCTATCCCGACCGAACCACCACCGCCGAGGCCGCGAAACACCCGCTGGCACGACGAACCGACCCAGGCCAGCCCACAGGTGGGGGCGGGCCGGGCGGTTGACCCTCGCGCAGGCCTGGCGGGCTAACGGTGGGCACTGGTGACGAAACATCCGCACACGCCACTGCGGCCACTCTGGCTGTGCCGACGATGCGCCGCACCGTGGTCGTGCGGCTCCGCCCGGCTGACGCTACTGCGGGAGTACGCCCCCGATCGGGTGGCGTTGCTCGTCTACCTGGGTGCGCTGCGGTACGAGGCGACCGAACAATTGCACGCGCTCAACCCGCGGGAGACGGTAGTCAAACCCGCCTCCGCTCGAATACCAGCTTCCCGGGCAATCCGATCGATAGTCTGCACGAGTGTGGTCGTGGCGTGGTGTCCGGAACTGGCTTCAGCAGCGGGACCCGGACTACTGCCTCGCCCGCCGTGCGGCACGACTGACCCTCGTCGCCTGCCTCGTCTTCTACGGCTGTCGCTACGGCCTGGACAGCACGCCCATGGCGACATACGCGTTGTTCGGCACCATCGCCTCCGGCGTGTTCACCCAACTGCCGGGACGGCCAGCCCAGCGGGCGCGGACGCTACTCGCCGCACTGCCGATCATGTGGATATTGATCGCCGCCGGCACGATGCTGGCCGCGAACACCTGGGCCGCCACGGCCGGCATGCTCGTGGTGGGGTTCGCCGTCGCCGTCGCCGGTGTCAGCGGGCCTCGGATAATCGGCCTCGGCGGTGCATTTCAGATCTTCTACATCCTGGCCAGCTTTCCGCCCTACCAACCCGACAGGCTGCCGGAACGGCTCGCCGGCGTGACGCTCGCCATCGGACTGGTGGCCGTGGCCGAGGTGACCCTCTGGCCCGGCCCCGCACCGGTCACCTTCGCACAGCGCCTGGGCGCCGCCACGCGCCGTACCGCCTCGTACGTCGCCGCGCTCGCGGATGTGCTGGCCGGGCAGCCGGGCGCCGAGGAGGAAGCATGGCGTCGCCACGCCCGGGCAGTCAACGCCGTCGAGCAGGCTCGGATGTCGCGGCTGTCCCCGACTGAGCGGGCGACGTCGGCAGGCCGCCGCGACCACGCGCTACGAGACGCGTCCATCGGCCTGCGCCAAACACTGCGGAGCGCCGGTTGGCTGCTGCGAAACGAGGCGGCGACCACGGACAGGGAATCGGCAGACCTGCTGCGGCGATGCGCGGCGTCTCTCCGTCGCTCGGGTGACACGCTGGTGGGAACGGAGCCGGCCTCCCCCCGAGCCGTCCCGACAACAGAACATCGACGCCCGGAAGCATGGCGGTCGGCCACGGCTGCCCAGCTACGGGTTGCCGCGAGCGTAGGGATGCTGGCGCGGCATGCCGACTTCGTCGCCACTGCCGTCAGGATTGCCGACGGTCACGCCGACCCGACGCATCCGCCGGCTGGCCCGGACACGTTCTGGTATCTGCGTCGCAGCCTTCCGTCGCTGTACTGGCAGCGGCTGCGGTTCCACCTCACCCCGCGTTCGGTCTCCTTCCAGCAGGCGCTCCGGCTCGCCGTCGCGCTGGCCGCCGCACGACTGATCGCTGGAATACTGGATCTGAAGCACGGCTTCTGGGTGCTCCTGGCCATTCTCACCCTCCTGCGGACGTCTGCCGCGGACACTCGGGCCACGTTCCGCCTGGCGCTGACCGGAACGCTCGTCGGCGCTTCTGCCGGGGCCCTGTTACTGCTGGTGTTCCCCGGACAGGAGACATATGTGGCGATCCTGCCGCTGACGATGCTGTTGGCCCTGGGTGTGGGGCCGTTGCTCGGACTGGTCTGGGCGCAGGCGCTGCTGACGCTGCTGCTGATCACCGTCTTCGCTCAGCTCACCCCAACCGACTGGCAGCTAGCCGGGGTCCGTCTGCTGGACGTCCTGATCGGGGCGACCATCGGCGTCGTCGCTGGCACCCTCATCTGGCCACGCGGTGGCGGTGGCGAGCTCCGCCACCGCGCGTCCGCTCTCCTCGACGTCGGCGCGCACGCGATCGAGGAAACCGTCACGACGTTGGCGGAACGAGGCGGAAGGCGGCATGCGGTCCAGGCGACGCACCGGGCGCAGGCCTTGGCCGACGCGTCGTTCTGCCAGTACCACCTGGAAAGCCGCGACCCGGAACCGTCCGACGTTGACTGGGAAGCGGCGCTGGTCGCCGGGCATCGCATCGTGCGTGGCGCGGAGGCACTCCTCATCGGTGACCGACCCGGAACGCTGGCAGCGAGCTGGCCCGCACCCACTGCCCGACTCGTGCGCCGAGCCGAGTGGCTGCGCTCCGCGTACGCCGATGTGGCCAGCCACGTACCGCAGGGCCACCTCCAGCAGGTGGCGCCCGTTCCGACAGCCGCGACGGGTGTCGTGGAGCAGGTCCACCGGATCATTCAGGCCGGCGAACGGCGGGCCGACGTCCTGCGCCTGATCGAGGTCGACCTGTGGCTGGCCGACCTCGGTCGATGTCTCAACCGAGTCCCCGTACCGGAGCGGCGGTCCGAGGGGCACCGAGCGCCCGGATCGTCGAAACCGTCGGGCAGTTAACACGGACGTAGGTGTTGGTCGTAAAAACGGATCTTGGCCTGTAGGTGATCGTACTGACGTTGAAGCAGGTCCATCCGCTCTTCCACCCGCCCAGCGTGCCGCTCGAGCAGTGCCTGGCGCTCCCCCATGGTGTGCGTGCCCTCCCGGACCAGCTCGGCGTACCGGCACATCTCAGCGATCGGCATACCGGTGTCGCGCAGACAGCGGAACAACACCAACCAACCCAGGTCGTCATCGGTGAAGACGCGCTGCCCGCCGGAGGTGCGGCCGACCTCGTTGAGCAGGCCGATCTTCTCGTAGTACCGGAGCGTGTCGAGACTGAAACCGCTGCGCCGCGCGGCCTCGGAGGGTGCGTACCCGGACATGCTGGCAGCCTAGAGGAACCTCGTCGGGTGACGGGTGCCTCGTCGTGCGTCCACACATCGACCCCTGCCCCTCGGCAGGACTCACCTGGCACTTGACCTGGAGTGCACTCCAGGTTGGAGGCTAGCCCGCATGACATTGACACGGACACTGGGTCACAGCGGAATCGAGGTCAGCGCGATCGGAATGGGTTGCTGGGCGATCGGCGGGCCGCTGTGGGGCGACGGCGGGCAGCCGTTCGGCTGGGGCGACGTCAACGACGACGAGTCGATCCGTACCATCCACGCCGTACTCGACCATGGCGGGACCCTCTTCGACACCGCCAACAACTACGGCGCCGGGCACAGTGAGCGGATCCTCGGCCGCGCCCTCACCGGCCGCCGGGACCAGGTGGTGATCGCCACCAAGTTCGGCAACTGTTCCGAGGAGGCGACCCGCCGATGGACCGGGACCGATCACAGTCCGGAGCACGCCGTAGCGAGCCTGGAGGAGTCGCTGCGCCGCCTCGGTACCGACTACGTCGACCTCTACCAGTTGCACCTCAACGAACTGCCGACGTCCGCCGCGCTCGACCTGGTCGACACACTGGAGGACCTGGTCAGCAGCGGCAAGATCCGGGCGTACGGTTGGAGCACCGACAATCCCGAGTCGGCGGCGGCGTTGGCCGCGACCGGACCGCACTGCGCCACCGTCCAGCACGACCAGTCGGTGTTGGCGGACAACGCGGCGATGCTCGCCGTCTGCGACACGTACGACCTGGCGAGCATCAACCGGGGTCCACTGGCGATGGGTCTACTCACCGGCTCGAACCGGGAGGTCGGTTCCGACGACATTCGCGGGATGGCTCCGCCGTGGCTGGTCTGGTATTCCGACGGCCGACCTACGCCGCAGTGGGCTCAGCGCGTGGCGGAAATCCGGGACGCGCTCACCGCCGACGGCCGTACCCTGGCCCAGGGCGCGCTGGGCTGGCTGCTGGCCCGCAGCCCACGGAGCGTCCCGATCCCGGGCTGCCGCACCGTCGCCCAGGCAGCGGAGAACATCGGCACGCTCACCCGTGGTCCGCTCCCTGCGGACACGTACGCCGAGGTCGAGCGTCTGCTGGCAGATCTTCGGCAAACCCAGGCCGAACCGGTCAGGTGACCGACTCAACGCATCTGTCGGCCACCTGTATCCGACAATACGAGCATGCGGATTCTGATGGCCGGTGCGTCCGGCTTCCTCGGCACCCGGCTGGCCGACCGGCTCACCGCGGACGGGCACCACGTAACGCGGCTGGTTCGTCGGCCGCCGCGCGACGCCGACGAACGACAGTGGAACCCGACCGCGGCGCAGCTCGACCCGGCGGTGGTGGCGGAGGCGGACGCCGTGGTCAACCTGGCCGGCGCCGGCGTCGGTGACCGCCGGTGGAACGACGCCTACCGGCGGGTCATCCGCTCCAGTCGTGTGGACACCACCACCACCTTGGCGATCACGATCGCCGGGCTGCCGGCCGCTGACCGCCCAGAGGTGCTGGTCAACTCGTCGGCGGTGGGGTGGTACGGCAACACCGGTGACCGGGTTGTCGACGAGGAGGCGGCGGCCGGTGAGGGCTTCCTGGCCGATGTCTGCCGGGTGTGGGAGGCCGCGACCCGGCCGGCCGAGGACGCCGGGGTACGCGTGGTACGGCTACGGACCGGGTTGCCGCTACACCGCGACGGCGGCCTACTCAAGCCGCAGCTGCTGCCGTTCCGGCTCGGCATCGCGGGTCGACTGGGCAGTGGCCGGCAGTGGCTGCCGTGGATCGCGATGGTGGACTGGCTGGACGCCGCCGCCCTCACCATCGGGCGGGCCGACCTCGCCGGCCCGGTCAACGCGGTCGGGCCGGCACCGGTGACCAACGCCGAGTTCACCCGAGAACTGGCCCGGCAGTTGCACCGTCCGGCGATCATCCCGATCCCGGCGCTGGCGCTGAAGGTGGCCCTCGGCGGCTTCGCGCAAGAGGCGCTGACCAGTGCTCGAGTCCTGCCTGGGGTGTTGACCCAGGCGGGTTTCGACTACCGCCACCCGCATCTGGCCAGCGCCCTGAACGCCGCGCTCGCGGCGGAGCCGGATCGATGAGCGGCGGCCCGGTGCAGGGCAGCACGACAGCGACCGGCATTAACGGGCTCTTCCTCGCAGGTCTGACCGGCGTCTCCGGATCCGGTTGGTAACGTCCGCTGCGTGCCGACCTCGCCGTCCGTGGTGTCCACGCCGACCCCACCCTCCCGCGTTCACCGTAACCGTCGGGCAGATCTGATCGTGGCGCTCGTCGCGCTCGCCCTCGCGGTGTGGGTGACCAGTGGGCTCTGGCGGGACCCGAACGGTCGCACGATCATGGTCAACTCCAGCGATCAGGCGCTGTTCGAATGGTTACTGGCCTTCGGCGGGCATGCCCTCACCCACGGGCAGAACCCGCTCTTCACCTACATGATCAACATGCCAGACGGGGTCAACCTCGCGGTCAACACGTCGATCACTGTATATGCAGCGCTCTTCGCGCCGCTGACGTACCTGATCGGACCGCCAGCCACCTTCCTGGTGATCCTCACGCTCAACCTCGCCGCCACCGCGATCGCCTGGTACTGGCTACTCAACCGCCAGTTCGCCCGCAGCCCGCTCGCCGCCGGGCTGGGTGGACTGTTCATCGGCTTCTCCCCCGGCATGGTCTCGCACGCCAACGCCCACCTGAACTGGACCGCCGGCTGGTTGGTCCCGCTGTTGATCTGGCGCGCCTTCGCGCTGCGCCGAAGCGGGCACCGGGTCCGCGACGGCGTTATCCTCGGCGTTCTGGTCGCGGTGGCGTTCTCCATCGCCGCCGAAGGGCTCTTCTTCACCGCGCTCGCCCTCGGCCTTTTCGTCGTCGTCTGGGCGCTGCACCCCGCCAGCCGCGCCGAAGCACGCGCGGTGTTGCCGGGCTTCCTCGGGGGGCTCGCGGTAACCGCGCTGGTGGCCGGGTTACTCCTGGCCTACCCGCTGTGGCTGCACTTCGCCGGCCCACAACGCTTCGACGGCACCGGCTTCGACGCGGTGATCCACTCCGAGGACATCGCCGCGTACGCCGCGTACCCTCGACGCTCGATCGCTGGCGAGGCGGGGCTACGGACCGGTCTCGCCCCGAACCCGACCGAGGAGAACTCGTTCTTCGGGCTACCGCTGCTGCTACTCGTCATCGCCGCCTTCGCGCTGCTGTGGCGGCGCGTCCAGCAGGCGCCCCAGCGGGCCACGCTCTGGGCGCTCGGGGCGGTGGCGGTGGTCTTCACCGTGCTGTCGTTCGGGCCGCAGGCCACGTTCGACGGCCACCGCTTCGACCTGCCGATGCCCTTCGACCTGTTGGCTCACCTACCGGTGGTCAACGCCGCGTTGCCCGCCCGGTTGGCACTGGTGGTGGCGCCCGTGATCGGGGTGCTGCTCGCGTACACGGTGGATGCGCTACGGGCCGAACCTCCGCGGTCCCGGCCGGCCCGGCTCGCCTGGCTGGCGGCGTTCGCCGTGGCGCTGGTACCGCTGACGCCGACCCCGCTGCTCACGATCGAGCGGGAGCCGATCCCGCGTTTCTTCACCTCCGGCGCCTGGCGGGACTACGTCTCACCGGGCGGGGTCCTCACGCCAATACCACTGGCCGTGGATGTGTACCCGGACGGACAGCGGTGGCAGGCGCACGTTCTCGCGGACCGGCAGGGCGAGTTCCGGATCCCGTCCGGGTTCTTCCTCGGCCCGGGCGGTCCGGACGGGCGCGGCCGGATCGGTCCGGTGCCCCGGCCACTGAGCGCCATCCTCGACGAGGCCGCCCGCTTGGGTGCGGTGCCGATCGTCACCGAGGGGACCCGGGAAGACGTCCAAGCTGACCTGCGGCACTGGCAGATCGAGACGGTGGTGCTCGCGGACCAGGTGCACGGAGCGAAGTGGGCTGTCGATGAGGAGGCCCTTCTGGAGACCGCCACCGAGTTGTTCGGTGAGCCGGAGCGGGTCGAGGACGTCTGGGTCTGGCGGGTCTCGCCCGGCTGAGCCGTGGGACGGGCGTACCGGGTGAGTCGGATCACGAGCCGAGGTGACCGACGGGTACGGGACTAGGCTGGTCCCGTGACCACGACTACCCCGGACCTGACCATTGTCCGCGCCGGCACTCTCGGCTACGAGGCCGCGTGGGAGGAGCAGCGCCGGCTGCACGAGTCGGTGGTTGCCGACGAGCGTGGCGACGCCGTGCTGCTGTTGGAGCACCCCAGCGTCTACACCGCGGGCAAGCGCACCGAGCCGTGGGACCGGCCGATGGACGGCACCCCGGTCATCGACGTCGACCGCGGCGGAAAGATCACCTGGCACGGTCCGGGTCAGCTCGTCGGGTATCCGATCCTGCGCCTACCCAACCCGGTCGACGTGGTCGCGTACGTGCGCCGGGTGGAACAGATGCTGATCGACGTCTGTGCCGAGTTCGGGCTGGTGGCCGGCCGGATCGAGGGGCGTAGCGGAGTCTGGGTGCCGGCGGATGACCGCGGGCCCGCGCGCAAGGTCGCCGCGATCGGCATCCGCGTCGCCCGCGGCGTCACCCTGCACGGCTTCTCGCTGAACTGTGACTGCGACCTGACGTACTACGACCGGATCGTGCCGTGCGGCATCAGCGATGCCGGGGTGACCTCGCTCGCGGCCGAGCTGGGCCGACCGGTGACCGTGGCGGACGCCCTTCCGGTGGTCGAGCGGCACCTGCCCACCCTCATCGAACCCTGAACCCAGCGCGTGGGTCGCTCAGGCTGGCCGACGCCGGATCCACCAGAGCGAGATGAGCGACAGGGCGGCGGCCAGTGTGATCAATATCCCGAGTTCCCGCCACTGCGCCAGCCAGAAGTTCCCTGCTGGCACGTAACGCTCCTCCTGCAGCAGCCGCTGTGCGCCCAGCCACTCCCGGCAATCCGGGGTGCACTTTTCCTGGTCGGTCGGCCCGCGATACTCCGGTCCACCGGGCGTGGTCACGATGGTGTTCGACAGCTGCCACGAATCAGCTTCGCTCGGCCAGGCTTCGACCTTGGTCACTACGTCGTTCATTCCCTCGATCATGCCGACACGCTCGGCGGTCAGCGCGGTGACGCGATGTACGGGTTCGGCGATCAGCGGGCGTAGTTCGACGGCGCCAACCTGTGCCGCCACGACGAGTGCCAGGGTCACCGCCACAGCGGCCAGGGTCTTGCGCAGCATCAGTCCGACGGTCCCCCCGAGGGCGAAGGCGAAGATGGCGTAGCCGATCGGCACCACGCCGCGGGTGGGGAAGACCAGCGGGGTCACCGAGCTGGCCTGGGCCAGGGTGGCGTGGGCATCGTCGATGGGTTGCGCCCAGCTGGTCAGGGCGAGGCTGAGCACACCCGCGACGAGTGCGGCTGCCAGGCCGCCGATCGACAGCTTGACGAGCAGCCAGCGGCGTCGGGAGCGTGGTGGTCTCGGTAAGGGTGCGCCGCTCCGCAGGGAGCAGCTCTTCGGCACCGCCGCGGCCCGGCGCCACGGTGTCCGGGGTCACCGCGCCAACGACGTGATGCCCGTCGCCCAACATGCATCGACGGCGAGCGACGGGCGTAGGCTCGACTTCGTGACGATCGAGCACTCCGCGCCGACGACCACTCAGGCAGCGCGTACCGCGACGCCCGCTCCCGAGGGGCGGCGTCTCCTGCGGATCGAGGCACGCAACGCTGAGACGCCGATCGAGCGGAAGCCACCGTGGATCAAGGTCAAGGCCAGGATGGGCCCGGAGTACACCCAGCTACGCGGGCTCGTCACGCGGGAGGGGTTGCACACCGTCTGCCAGGAAGCCGGCTGCCCGAACATCTACGAATGTTGGGAGGACCGGGAGGCCACCTTCCTCATCGGCGGCGACCAGTGCACCCGCCGCTGCGACTTCTGCCAGATCGACACCGGCAAGCCGGCCGAGTTCGACGCCGACGAGCCCCGCCGCGTCGGCGAGTCGGTGGTCTCGATGGGGCTGCGCTACGCGACCATCACCGGAGTCGCCCGCGACGACCTGCCCGACGGCGGCGCCTGGCTCTACGCGGAGACCGTCCGGCAGATTCACGCCCTCCGGCCGGGCTGCGGTGTCGAGCTGTTGATCCCCGACTTCAACGCCGTCCCCGAGCAGCTCACCGAGGTCTTCGGAGCGCGGCCGGAGGTACTTGGACACAACGTCGAGACCGTGCCGCGGATCTTCAAGCGGATCCGGCCGGCGTTCCGCTACGAGCGGTCCCTGGACGTGATCCGGCAGGCCCGCGCCGCCGGCCTGGTCACCAAGAGCAACCTGATCCTCGGCATGGGCGAGGAGCGTGCCGAGATCTCCCAGGCCCTCCGTGACCTGCACGAGGCGGGCTGCGAGCTGATCACCATCACGCAGTATCTGCGCCCCTCCCCCCGCCATCACCCCGTCGAACGCTGGGTCAAGCCGGAGGAGTTCGTCGAGCTCCGGGAGGAGGCCGAGGAGATTGGCTACGCCGGCGTGATGAGCGGGCCGCTGGTCCGCTCGTCGTACCGCGCCGGCCGTCTCTACCAGCAGGCCCGCGCGGCTCGCGGGGACACCACGGTCGACATCCTCAGCTGACCGATTCCGGGGCGGGGTCGCCGCGGCTCCCGCCAGCCCGAAATGCCATGATCTGCCCATGGCCATTGATGCCGGCGAGCGGAGCCGTGTCACGTCACGGGCCGCCCGCTGGTCCCGACTGCCCCATGCGCTCGCCGGCACGGCCCTCGTCGCCGGAGTGGGCTACCGCCTTCTCCTGCTGCTGACCAACACGCCCCCCACAAACAGCGACGAGGCGACGATGGGGCTCGCCGCCCTGCACATCGGACAGGGGCAGGAGTTTCCGATCTGGTTCTACGGCCAGGCGTACATGGGGACGCTGGAGGCGTACCTGGCGGCACCACTGATCGCGCTCACCGGCCCGTCGACGCTGGCGTTACGTCTTCCCACCCTGGCCCTGTACGCCGTCTTCGCCCTGCTGGCCTGGCGACTCACGCTCCGCCTCACCGGGGACCACTGGTACGCACTACTGGTCACCGCGCTGCTCGCGTTCGGCTCCGACCGAATCGTGAAGAACCAGCTGATCGCCGGTGGCGGGTACCCGGAGATGAATGCCGCCGGGATGGCGCTCGCGCTGCTCGCGTACGACCTGGCGGCCGGCCGGCCCCGCCGACGACTGGTCCGCTGGACCGGATGGGGGTTCCTCGCCGGGCTGATGGTCTGGGTGGATCCACTGGTCCTGCCATACGTGATCGGCACCGGGGTGGTGCTGGTGGCGTTCCGGTGGCGGGAGCTCACGGGGCGGGCCGGCGCGCTACTCGGCGCCGGCGCACTGGTCGGGGCGGCGCCGCTGCTGCTGGACAGCCTCGTCACCGGACGCAGCCCGTTGACCGCGGTGCTCGCCGCCAGCGGCGCCGGGCAGTCGGCCAGTTGGGCGGAGCGGCTCTCCGGAGCGCTGGTACTCGGCCCGGCACTGGGCATGGGCTTCTGCTCCCCCGGTGCCTGTGCGGGCTGGCAGCTCTGGTGGTCCGCCGCCCTGCCGCTGCTCCTGCTCGCCGCCGCTGTGATCGCGTGGCGGCAGCTCCGGGGATACCGGCAGTCCGCGCCCGCCCCGGACGGCAGCCGCCCGCTCGCGAACGCGATCACGGCGGCTCTCTCCCTCGCCCTGGTCGCGGCGGCCGTGGCGACGTTGGCCAGCTACGCGACGAGCAGCGCCGCCGGGCGCACCCCGGTGGAGAGTTCCCGGTATCTGTCCTGCCTGCTCATCTCCGTACCGGTGCTGCTCTGGCCGGTGTGGCGCGTGGCCCGACAACGGTCGCCGAGGCTGCCGGGTCTGGCTCGCGCCGCCGCGATCGGGGTGCTCGCCGGGACGCTCGGGACGGCTGCCGTCGCCACCGGGACAGCGCTCGCCACCGTGCCCAGCTACCGGACCGCGGAGGCCCAGCACGCCGAATTGGTCGCGACCCTGCGGACGCTGGACGTGCGGCATGTCTACGGCGGCTACTGGACCTGCAATCGCCTGATCTTCGCCAGCGCCGAGGAGATCGCCTGCGCCGTCGTGAACGACGATCTGGGTCCGGGTCACAACCGCTACCCGGCCTACCGACGGGCGGTTGACGCCGCCGCCAGCCCCGCCTGGATCGCACCGGACGGTTCGCCGCTGGCGGCCCGCCTGGACGCACAGGTGCGCGCCGACGCCCTCACCCTGCGCCACATCCCCGGCTGGCGCCTCTACCTGCCCCACCGGTAGGGGACGGACCTGCTCAAGGCCACCGAGCGGCTGCCGACCACCATGACCAGTACGCCCGGGCCGCGCGAGATTCGTCGACCACTAGACTTGGGGGCATGGCAAAGCCCCAGGAGAAGGTCTCGTTCGGCCAGCGACTGAAGCAGATCGGGATGGTGTTTCGGTTCACCGCCAAGCAGGACCGGTGGTTCGCGCCCCTGGCCTTCGCCGCGGTGGTCATCCCACTCGCGTTGACCGTGGTGGCGTTCTTCGTGTGGGGCTGGCTCTGGATCCCACTGGGCATCCTGGTGACGCTGCTCTCCCTGCTGATCGTGCTCAACCTGCGATCCAACCGGGCGATGATGAACGCCGCTGAGGGTCAGCCGGGCGCGGCCGCGCAGATCATCGAGAACATGCGCGGCGACTGGCGGGTCACCCCGGCTGTCAGCTCGACCACGCAGATGGACATGGTGCACCTGGTCATCGGCCGTTCGGGGGTGATCCTGCTGGCGGAGGGGAACCCGCAGCGGGTGCGCAGCCTGCTCGGTCAGGAGAAGCGTCGGTTGGCCAAGGTGATCGGCTCGGCGCCGCTCTACGACTACGTGATCGGCCAGGAGGAAGGCGAGCTGCCGGTCCGAAAGCTGCGGATGACCCTCATGCGGTTGCCGCGCAAGCTCGGTCGCCGGGATATCAATGCGCTGGACAAGCGCCTCAAGGCGCTCAGTGCCCGCCCGCAGCTGCCGAAGGGTGCCATCCCGAAGAACATGCGTCCTCCGAAGGGCGCCTTCCGCCAGGCCCGCGGTCGCTGACCTGCCGCCACCGCGGCGGAACGTCCGCTGACCCCGGACCGGGTCAGCGGACGACAGGTGCGATGACCGAGCCCGCTGCGCGATCGTGCAGGCCGCGGCGGTCGGCATCCATGATCAGGGCGGGTATCACAAGCGCGAGCATGCCGCCGCGGAGCAGGGCGCGCAGCACACCGATCCGACCACCGCTGGTCCAGGAGACGCAGCGGATCCGGGTGAGGTACATCCCGGGGGTCTGGGCGAAGAGGCCGACGAAGAAGCCGTACTCGGCGACGAGCACGGCTACGGGGGCCCATCCGTCGCGGAGCGGATCGGCGAAGATACTCGCGACCAGCACGCAGAGCACCCAGTCGATCACTAATGCGCCGAAGCGCGGGCCCAGACCCGGCCTGGAGGAGACTCCGGAGGGGGCCGGTACGGGCTGGTCAGCCGAGGTCGTCACAGCGCCCAAGGGTAGCCAGCGCCGCAGACGGCTACACGCCGACCTCCATCATAAAAAGGGACCAAGCATCGCAAGTTTCACTACACTGGCACACTGACCCTCTCCCTGGAGCACCAGGACCGACCGCTCCACACGGCTGGGGCTCCGCACCGCTGAGGCTTCACGGAGCCCCAGCGGGGGACGTAACACGGCAGAAACATTGGAGACATGGCTGGGCAATCGCCTGGCCATAGCGTCGCCAGAAGCCTAGCCACTTCAGTGGACGAGCCAGGAGGACGAGTGTTCGCCAATCCCGAGGAACTCCTGCGTTACCTCAAGAACGAGGACGTGAAGTTCGTCGACGTACGTTTCTGTGATCTGCCCGGCGTGATGCAGCACTTCAACCTGCCCGCCGAGTCGATTGACGACGAGCTTCTCACCGACGGCCTCGCATTCGACGGGTCGTCCATCCGCGGCTTCCAGGCGATCCACGAGTCGGACATGCTCCTGCTCCCGGACGTCGCCACCGCGTTCATCGACCCCTTCCGCGCGCAGAAGACTCTCGCGCTCAACTTCTTCATCCACGACCCGTTCACCCGCGAGGCCTACTCCCGCGACCCCCGGAACGTGGCGAAGAAGGCCGAGGCGTACCTGGCGGCCAGCGGCATCGCCGACACCGCCTACTTCGGCGCGGAGGCCGAGTTCTACATCTTCGACTCGATCCGCCACGAGACCTCGGCGCACCAGTCGTACTACTACATCGACTCGATCGAAGGCTGGTGGAACACCGGCCGCGACGAGGAGGGTGGCAACCGCGGCTACAAGACCGCGTACAAGGGCGGCTACTTCCCGGTGCCGCCGGTTGACCACTACGCCGACCTGCGCGACAAGATCGTCCGTCGGATGATCGACGCCGGCTACACCGTGGAGCGCTCGCACCACGAGGTCGGCACGGCCGGCCAGGCTGAGATCAACTACAAGTTCTCGACTCTGCTGCACGCCGCGGACCAGCTCCAGCTCTTCAAGTACATCGTGAAGAACGAGACCTGGGTCAACGGCAAGACCGCCACCTTCATGCCGAAGCCGCTGTTCGGTGACAACGGCTCGGGCATGCACACCCACCAGAGCCTGTGGTTGAACGGTGAACCGCTCTTCTACGACGAGACCGGCTACGCCGGCCTCTCCGACACCGCGCGCTGGTATATCGGCGGTCTGCTGCAGCACGCGCCGTCGCTGCTGGCCTTCACCAACCCGACGGTGAACTCGTACCGGCGGCTGGTGCCGGGCTTCGAGGCACCGGTCAACCTGGTCTACTCGCAGCGCAACCGCTCCGCCTGCACCCGCATCCCGGTCACCGGGAGCAACCCGAAGGCCAAGCGGGTCGAGTTCCGCGTGCCGGACCCGTCGGCCAACGTCTACCTGGCCTTCTCGGCGATGCTGATGGCCGGCCTCGACGGCATCAAGAACAAGACCGAGCCGCCGACGCCGATCGACAAGGACCTGTACGATCTGCCGCCGGAGGAGTGGGGCGACGTCAAGCAGGTGCCAGGCTCGCTGCCGGCGGTGCTCGACTCCCTCGAGGCCGACCACGACTACCTGCTCGACGGCGGCGTCTTCACGCCGGACCTGATCTCCACCTGGATCGACTGGAAGCGGACCAACGAGGTCGACCCGGTGCGGCTGCGCCCGACCCCGCACGAGTTCGCGATGTACTTCGACTGCTGAGCCCTTGGACGACCGGCCGGGTCGGCGCCGCAACGTTGCGGCGGCGACCCGGCCGGTTCCGGTTCTATAGCGGCGTGAACGGGGCCCGGCCCGCCCGGGACCGCCACAGCCGCGGTACACCCCACACGGCAGCCGCCACCACCAACGCGCTCATCACCAGAGCTCCCGGAGCCTTCGCCAGCCGGGCCAGGTTGGTGCCGTCCGGCAACGTGAGAAAGGCCGCCGCCGCGCAGGGCAACACGAACCAGGTCGTTCGCGTCGCCGACGCCGCGAGCAGGATCAACGGCCAGGTCGCATACCAGGGATGGAAGACCGGAGCGAGCACCACCGTGGCGGCCAGGGCCAGGCCGGCACCGAGCAGGGCCACCCGGGGGCGAGCGGCCTCCAACCGGACCACCCGCCGCCGAACGTCATTCAGCGCGCGTAGGGCCGACCAGGCCCGCCACCACAGCACCGCCAAGACCATCACCAGCAACGCCAACGCCAACGCCCGAACCACCGGCACCGCCGCGGGACGCCCGCCGACCAGCTCAGCGGCATAGTCCAGAACCATGCCGACCGCCGTGGGCGGCGAGGTCCACTGCTCCAGGTCCCCGCTGCGGCGCAACCCGCCAACCCAGCCCAGGCCGAGGCCGGAGAGCACCGACACACCCCCCAGAGCGACGAGGGTGCCCGTGGCCAGCCAGCCGCCATCGCGCAGCACCGACCGCACGGTGAACCGGCCAAGCACCGCGGCGAGCGCCGCGAACGGCAACACCACCACGGCAGTCGCTTTAACCCCCACCGCCAGCCCGAGCAGCGCCCCCGCCACCAGCAGCGGTCGCGGTCGACCCGGGAACCGCACCACCACCAGCAGGCCGAGCAGCAGCAGCCCCAGCATCACCGCGTCGTTGTGCGCGCCCGCCACCAGATGCACCCCCACCAACGGGCAGGCCAGCGCCAGCCAGACCGCCCGGCGAGTCGGCACCCCCGCCGCCCGCGCCAATCCGAGCAGACACACCGCGCCGAGCAGCACCCCGGCCACAGCGATCAGCCGCAACACCACCACCGTGCCGACCAACCCGCCGCCGAGCGCTACCGCCAGCGCGGCGAGCAGGAGGAAGCCCGGCCCGTACGGCGCGGGCGTGTCCCGCCAGATCGGCGCGACCGCATCCACCCAGGGACAGCCCGCCGCCGCCACCCCGACCGCGTACGGGTCGACGCCCTGCCCGTACGCCCAGCCCTGGCAGGCGTACGAGTAGACGTCCCGGCTGCCCAGCGGCGGCGCGACGAGCAGGGGCACCGACCACAGTCCTGCGGTGCGGTACGCCCACCCGGTTGACGGCGTACCGTGCCGCAGCGCCCACCACGCGCCGGTCAACAGCCCGGTGCCGACCAGCCAGAGCAAGACGGTCAGCGGACCGTCGACGGCGTGCCACACCCGCTCGGCGGTCACACCGGGCAACGCTCCCCCAAGGTAACCGGCGACGGCCAGCAGCACCGCGCCGACGAGCCCGACGTAGCGGACCGTTGCCGCCCGGACCGGCGTCCGCACGGCCCCTCGCGGGGGCGCGCCTGCTTCGGTCACCGGAACGCCCCGGCGGTGGGCGGCGCCATCGCGCCAGCTGGGCCGGTCCTGCCAACGAGGTGGATGGGCATGGAAGAACATGCTGCCAGTACCGTGGGCGCGGATACGGAGGTAGGCATGCGGGGCACACGGACGGTGGTGGCGACGGCCGCCGCGGTGGCCGTGGTGCTGGGCGGGGTGTACCTGACGCTGCCGCCGATGGGCTCGGACCTCGCCGCCCAGGTGGCCCGGGCCGACTTCTTCGCCACCCACGGTGCCACCCCGGTCGACCTGCGGTGGTACGGCGGGGTCAACCAGTTCGGCTACAGCCTGCTCTCCCAGCCGGTAATGGCACTGCTCGGCGTTCGGGTGACGGGGGTGCTCGCGCTGGTGGCGTCGGCCGTCGCCTTCTCCGCCCTGCTGTGCCGCGTCGACGTACCCCGGCCCCTGACCGGCTCCCTGGTGGGAGTGGTGACCTTCGCCGGCAACCTGGTCGCCGGCCGGGTCACGTACGGGCTCGGGGTGGCCTTCGGCCTCGCCGCTCTCCTCGCTCTCACCCTGCCGGCCGGGCGACGACGACTGCTGCTGGCCACGACGGGAGCGCTGCTGGCCGCCGCGACCAGCCCGGTGGCGGGGCTCTTCGTCGGGCTGGCCGGTGCCGCGCTGCTGCTCGGCCGCCGCTACCTCGACGGCCTCGCTTTGGGGCTGGCGGCAGCGCTGCCGCTCGGGGTCACCGCCCTGCTCCTCGGCGACGGCGGTTGGATGAACATCAGCCGCACCGACACCGTGCGGGCGGTGGGGAGCAGCCTGCTGGTGGCGGTGCTGGTGGCGTACCGGCCAGTGCGGATCGGCGCACTGCTCGCCGCGGCCGGGGTACTCGCGGCGGCGCTGCTGCACACCCCGGTCGGCCTGAACGCCACCCGCCTGTCGGCGATGTTCGCGCTCCCCCTGCTGGCAGCCGCGGCAACCGTCGGCAACGGCCGCTGGTCGCCGAGGCTCGCCGTCGAGGGAGCCCATCCCCGATCGCCGACCCGGCGCGTCAGCGGCGGACTCACCCTGGCCGTCCTGCTCGCGGCCGTGTTCTGGTGGCAGCCACCGGTCGTCCCGGCAGACCTGCGCAGCGCCACCGACCCGGCCACCCGCCCCGCCTACTTCGCGCCGCTGCGCGAGTTCCTCGCCACCCAACAGCTCACCGGGCGGGTGGAGATCCCACCGACGCGCACCTATCGGGAGTCAGCGGCACTGGGCGAGGTTCCGCTGGCGCGGGGCTGGCTGCGCCAGGCGGACATCGACCGCAATCCGCTCTTCTTCACCACGGTGCCGGGTGCCACCGGCACCGGGGTTCCGCTGACCGCACAGACCTACCACAGCTGGCTACTGACGAACGCGGTGCAGTTCGTGGCGGTACCCGAGGCGGCACCCTCCTGGGTCGGCCGGGCCGAGGCGGAGCTGGTCCGCACCGGCCTGCCCTACCTGCGCGAGGTCTGGTCCGATCCGCACTGGCGGGTCTGGGCGGTGGTCGAGCCGACCCCCCTGGTCGGCGCCCCCGGCGCGATCCTGCGGGCCAACGGCGCCACCGTGACGTTCCGAACCGACGGGCCCGCCACGGTCCCGGTGCGCGTCCGACACAGCCGCTGGTTGACCGCCGCCGGCGGCACGGTCACGGCGGACGGCGAGTGGACCGCTGTCACCGTCCCGCGCGCCGGGGTGTGGACCCTCGGCAGCTGAGGACAGCCGCCGCTCGCCGACCCGCCCGGCCAGGCGCCGGGCACGCCTGGCCTGCCGCGCCCCGACGATCCCCGGGCCGTCCTCAGAGCTCGAAGACGCGTTGCATGGCGGCGCGGGAACGGCGGCCGGTGCGCAGATAGTCGTCGAGGAACTCACCCGGATCCTCGTGGCCGAGGAGCCGAACCACCCCCGCCAGCTCCACCCCATGCCGGGGAAGCTGATCAGCAGCCCGGCCGCGCACCAGCATCAGGGCGTTACGGACCTGCGCGGCGAGGGTCCAACCGGCCGCCATCGCCGCGGCGTCGTCCGGATCCACCAAGCCCGCGTCCCGGGCTGCCGCGAGGGCGTCGAGGGTACGCGTGCCCCGCAGCTGCGGCAGCTGCCCGGCGTGCCGGAGCTGGAGCAGCTGCACCGCCCACTCGACATCGGCCAGCCCGCCCCGGCCCAGCTTGGTGTGGGTGGCCGGGTCGGCACCCCGGGGCATCCGCTCGGTCTCCACCCGTGCCTTGATCCGGCGGATCTCGACGACCTGCTCCCAGGTCAGGCCCGCCGCCGGATGACGTAGCGGCTCGACCATCGCCAGGAACTCGGCGCCCAGTTCCTCGTCACCACAGACGAACCGGGCCCGCAGCAGTGCCTGTGCCTCCCACACCCGTGACCAGCGGGCGTAGTACTGCTGGTACGCGGCGAGGCTGCGGACCAGCGGCCCCTGCCGCCCCTCGGGGCGCAGGTCGGCGTCAACGCCGAGCGCCGGGTCGGGCGCGGGCATCCCGAGCAGCCGACGTAGCTCCTCGGCGATCGCCCGCGCGGCGGCGCTCGCCACGCTTTCGTCCATCCCGGCCGGCGGATCGTGGACGAAGAGCACATCCGCGTCGGAGAGATAGTTGGACTCGTACCCGCCGAGCCGGCCCATGCCGATCACAGCGAAGCGCAGACCCGGCATCAGCGGCTGGGACGCCCGGGCGGCCCGCAGGGCTGCGGCCAGGGTGGCGTCGGTGACATCCGCCAGCGCGGTACCGACCGCGCCCACATCGGTAAGGGCCGGCACGGCCCGCCCCTGCACGCTGGGCGGCGACGGGACCAGCGAGCCGGCCCGGCTCAGCACGTCGGCACAGGCGAGACGGAGCAGTTCCCGACGGCGCAGCGCGCGCACCGCCCGGATCGCCTCCACCGGGTCACCGGCGTGCCGGGCCGCCGCCGCCGCGAAGCCCTCGCAGAGCACCGCGCGGGGCCGCGCGGCCAGCTCACTTTCCTCAGCGAGCAGCCGCAGCGCCTCCGGCTCGCGGGCGAGCAGGTCGGTCGCGTACCGAGAGGAGGAGAGTACGCGCGCCAGCCGGCGGGCCACCGGCCCCTCGTCGCGCAGCAGCCGCAGGTACCAGGGGGTGCCACCGAGCTTGTCGGAGACCTTCCGGTAGCTGAGCAGCCCGCGGTCCGGCTCGGGGGCGTCGGCGAACTCGCTGAGCAACACCGGCAGCAGGGTGCGCTGGATGGCCGCGGTGCGGCTTACCCCGCCGGTGAGGGTCTGGAGGTGGCGCAGTGCCCCGGCCGGGTCTGCGAAGCCGAGGATCTCCAGCCGGTTGCGCGCCGCCGCCGGGGTGAGTCGCAGCCCGTCGGCGGGCACCCGGGCGACCGACTCCAGCAGCGGCCGGTAGAGCAGCTTGGCATGCAGCCGACGCACCTCGGTGGCGTGGGTGACCCGCTCGATTCGGAACGCCTCGACGGCGCTGCGCCCGGGTGCCGCCGAGTAGCCGAGCGCCCCCGCCAACCAGCGCAGCGCGGCCGGGTCGGTGGGAACCGTGTGGGTGCGGCGCAGCCCCTGCAACTGCAGCCGGTGCTCGACGGCGCGCAGGAAGTGGTAGCCGCGCAGCAGCGCCTCCCCGTCCAACCGCCCGACGTACCCGCCGTTGACCAACGCCCGCAGCGCGGGGATGGTGCCCGGTGCCCGCAGCAGCTCGTCACCACGGCCGTGCACCAGTTGCAGCAGCTGCACCGCGAACTCGATGTCACGCAGCCCGCCCGGGCCGCGCTTGATCTCGCGCTCCTGCTCAGCCGGCGGGATGTGATCGATGATTTTGCGCCGCATGGCCCGGACGTCCTCCACCGCCTCCGGGCGCTCCGCCGCCCGCCAGAGCAGCGGCGCGAGCTGCTCGATCCACTCCTGGCCCAGCGCCAGGTCGCCGGCGGCCGGCCGTGCCTTGAGCAGCGCCTGGAACTCCCAGGTCCGGGCCCACCGCCGGTAGTAGGCGAGGTGGCTGGCGAGGGTACGCACCAGCGGGCCCCGCTTGCCCTCGGGGCGCAGCGCGGCGTCTACCGGCCAGGCGACCAGGCCACAGACGTGAATCAGGCGGGTGGCGATCGTGGTTGCCGCGGGAAGGTCATCGTCTTCGGCAGCGACGAAGATCACGTCAACGTCGGAGACGTAGTTCAACTCGCCGCCGCCGCACTTGCCCATCGCCACCACGGCCAACCGTGGCCGGGGCGTACCCTCCGGCAGCTCACCCTGCGCGAGGTCGTAGGCAGCGGTAAGAGTCGCGTCGGCCAGCGCGGAGAGCGCGGCCATCGTCTGCTCCATGCTTCGGTTGCCGGTCAGGTCTGCCGCGGCGATCCGGAGCAACGCCAGCCGGTACGCCGACCGCAGCTGGGCGATCGAACCGTCCCCGCCGGTCAGCTGGAGCCGGCCGTCGGCGGTGGGTGCCAGTCCGTCCGGGGTGCTCCGGAGGTCAGCCCACTGGCCCGGGTTGGCGACCAGATGGTCGCCGAGCGCCGAGGAGGCGCCGAGAACGGCGACCAGCCGCCGCCGCAGCCCTGGGTCGTCGTACAGGTCGGTGAGGAGCCCGGAGGCGTCGCCGATCCCCACCGGGTCAGCGCCATTGGCCGGTTCACCGGCTCCTGCGGCCCGGTGTTCGGCCTCCACCATCCGGTGGAGCTGGCGCAGCGCCAGGTCCGGATCGGCGGCCCGAGACAGCGCGGAGAGTAGCTCCGCCGCCCGCTTGTCCACGGGTTCCTGCGTCTCCGGCTGCCACAGCGCCAGGCCCGTGGGGCCGAGCAGGTCGCCGGCGCGGGCGCTGTCGTCGCTGGTGCCGAAGCCGTAGCGGGCGAGCCGTCCCGCGGCTCGGGTCGGCCGTTTCATTCGTGCCCGAGCAACGGCAGGCTACGGCGGGCCCCCTCGTCCAGCTCGCCGCGGGCCAGGGCGGCGAACCGCGCCGCGAAGGGCTGCCAGACCTCCTCGACATCGACCATCACCGCAGCGCAGGCGGCGACGACCAACTCCGGGTCGTAGCCCAGCTCGACGAGCAGGGTCGAATCCGCCACCCAGTCGGCGACCATCGCGGTGTCGCACTCGATGTGGAACTGCAGGCCCCAGGCCCGGTCACCGAGACGGAAGGCCTGATGTGGATAGCGGGTGGAGGCGGCCAGCAAGGTCGCCCCGGCCGGCAGCTCGGTGATCTCGTCGGCGTGCCACTGGAACACGTCGGGGATCAGCGGCACGTATCGGAAGAGCGGATCCGTCTCGGCGGCGTCCCGGCGGCCCACCACCGCGGGACCGACCTCCGGCCCGGACTCGCTACGCTCGACCGTTCCGGCGTGCGCGGTAGCGAGCAGCTGCGCGCCGAGGCCGATCGCCAGGGTCGGCACCCGGTGCCGGACTGCCTTGCGCGACAGCGCCTCCACCTGCGGGAGCCAGGACGCCGACGGCTCGCCGTCGGGCAGTGGGTACGCCTGCTGCCCGCCGCCGAGGACCACCAGCGCCGCGTATCCGTCCAGGTCGGCCGGGAGCTCGTCACCGGCGTGCGGCCGGGCGAGGTGCAGCTGCAGCCCGGCTTCGGTCAGCCACTCCCCGAGCCGACGCGCGTCTTCGGTCGGGTCATTCTCGATCACGAACGCGGTTGCCACGCCGTCGAGGCTATCCCGTGCGACCACCAGGAGGCTGGTTAGGCTCGACTGTTGTGATCACCCACGAGGTACTCCGTCCGCCCGCGCTGCGTCCGGGCGACACCGTACTCCTGGTATCGCCGTCCGGGCCCACCCGGCCGGAGCGGGTCGCCCGCGGCATCGAGTTGCTGACCAGCTGGGGTCTGCGGCCGGTGCCCGCCCCGAACGCGTACGCCCGGCGGGGCTACCTCGCCGGCGCCGACGAGCTGCGGGCGGCGGACCTGAATGCCGCGTTCGCTGATCCCGCCGTGCGGGGGATCATCTGCACCCGGGGCGGATACGGCGCGCAGCGCATGGTGGACGCGATCGACATGGCAGCCGTACGCCGGGACCCGAAGGTGGTGGCCGGCTTCTCCGACATCACCGCCCTCCAGTTCGCGCTCTGGCGGGGCGCCCGGTTGGCGGGGGTGCACGGCCCCGGTGCGGCATGGCGGGACGAACGGACGACGTTGGACTCCGCGCTGTCGCTGCACGCCGTACTGACCACCACCGAGCCGGTGACGGTGGCCGCCCGGGACGGCGAGGAAACCTTTCGCGTCCGGGTCCCGGGCCGGGCCGGCGGCCGGCTGCTCGGTGGCAATCTCTGCCTGATCATGGCTTCTGTCGGCACGGTGGACATGCCGGACCTGACCGGGGCGGTGCTGCTGCTCGAGGAGGTACAGGAGCCCCCCTACAAGATCGACCGGATGCTCACCCACCTTCGCCGGGCCGGGGTGCTGGCCGGGCTGGCCGCGGTTGCGGTCGGGCAGTTCACCGAATGCACTGACGGGTGGGCGGTAGACGTCGCCGACGTGCTCACCGACCGCCTGGGGGACCTCGGCGTCCCCGTCCTCGGTGGGCTGCCGATCGGACACGGGGTGGGCCAGCTCACCGTTCCGGTCGGCACCGAGGCGGTCCTGGACGCGGACGCCGGCACTCTCACCGTCGCCCCGGCCGTCCGCTGAGGGACGGTCGTCGGTGCACGGCCGCCGGCAGTCGCCCAGATTGCCAGCTGGCTCATAGCTTCGCCACGGTGTTCCTCCAGCCGGCGCGGTCACTGTCGATCACGTAACGCAACACCCGACGAGTTGGAGGATCACCATGTCCCGCACGATTCGTAGGAAGCACCTGCTGGCCGGGCTTGCCGCGGCGGGCGTGCTCGGCGTCGGTGTGGCCGCGCCGACCATGGCCATGGCTGCTGACAGCACCTCGCCCTCTCCGAGCGCCAGCGCCGACGCCGACGCCGAGAAGGGCATGGACAAGGAGCAGAAGCGCTCCGACCGGCAGGCCGAGTTCGCCGAGGCGCTCGCCGAGAAGCTCGGCGTTGACGTGGACGAGGTGACCACGGCGCTCGAGGAACTGCGCGAACAGCGGGCGGCCGACCGGCCCGAGCGGGGCGACCGGGGCGAGCGCCCGGACTCCGCTGACCGGCAGGCGGCGCTCACGCAGCGCCTGGAGCAGGCGGTCGAGGACGGCAAGCTCACCCAGGAACAGGCCGACGCGATCACCGCGGCAGCCGAGGCCGGCATCCTCCGGGGCCCGGGCGGGCACGGCGGACCGGGCGGACCGGGCGGCTCCGCGGGTAAGTAGGTCGCCCCGCCCAACGGGCGGACTTCGCGGGCGGCACACCGGGTCACCGGCGTGCCGCCCGTCCGTGTCTCGACCAGATCCGCATCAGCCGGGCCAGCACGCGGCCGGCGTCAGGAGCGGGGCCAGCCAGGGCCAGAGATCAGAGCGAGAGGTAGTGCTGCCGCTCGTACGGCGTGACCTCGCGGCGGTACTGCTCCCACTCGGACCGCTTGTTGCGCAGGAAGAAGTCGAAGACGTGCTCGCCGAGCACCTCGGCGACCAGTTCGGAGCCGGCCATCACGTCGATCGCCTCGGCGAGGTTCTCCGGCAGCGGCTCGTAGCCCATCGCTCGGCGCTCGGCACTGGTCAGCGACCACACATCGTCCTCGGCGCCCGGCGGGAGCTCGTACCCCTCCTCGATGCCCTTGAGGCCGGCGCCGAGCATCACCGCGAAGGCCAGGTACGGGTTGGTCGCCGAGTCGGGCGACCGGACCTCGACCCGGGCCGAATTCGGCTTGCCGTACGCCGGGACCCGGACCAGCGCGGAGCGGTTCAGGTGCCCCCAGCAGACGTACGCGGGACTCTCGGTGACCCGGTTCGGCAGGGCCTGCGGGAACAGCCGCTTGAACGAGTTGACCCACTGGTTGGTGACCGCCGTGTACTCCCGCGCGTGTACCAGCAGGCCGGCGATGAACGCGCGGGCCACCTTGGAGAGCTTCATCGGGTCGCCGCCGTCGTGGAACGCGTTGCGCTCCCCCTCGAATAGCGAGAGGTGGGTGTGCATGCCGCTGCCCGGCTGGTCGGTGAAGGGCTTCGGCATGAAGGTGGCCTGCACCCCGGTGGAGAGCGCCACCTCCTTGACCACGTGCCGGAAGGTCATGATGTTGTCGGCGGTGTTGAGCGCGTCGGCGTAGCGCAGGTCGATCTCCTGCTGACCGGGAGCGACCTCGTGGTGGCTGAATTCGACGGAGATTCCGATTCGTTCCAGCGCGAGTACGGCCTGTCGGCGGAAGTCCCGGGCGACCGCGTGCGTGGTGTGCTCGAAGTAGCCGCCGGTGTCGACCGGGATCGGCACCGAGCCGTCCGGCGCCCCATCCTCCAGCAGGTAGAACTCGATCTCCGGATGGGTGTAGTAGGTGAAGCCCTTCTCCGCCGCCTTCGACAGCGCCCGACGCAGCACGTGACGCGGGTCGGCCCAGGACGGGCTACCGTCGGGGAGCAGGATGTCGCAGAACATCCGGGCGCTCTCGCCGCTGACTCCGCCCTCGAAGGGGAAGACCTGGAACGTGGTCGGGTCCGGCATCGCCACCATGTCGGACTCGACGACCCGGGCGAAACCCTCGATCGCCGAACCGTCGAACCCGATGCCCTCCTCGAAGGCGGACTCCAGCTCCGCGGGGGCCACCGACACGCTCTTCAGCGTGCCCAACACGTCGGTGAACCACAGCCGGACGAACCGGATGTCCCGCTCTTCCAGCGTACGGAGGACGAACTCCTGCTGACGGTCCACTTCCACCCCTTACAACCCTATTGTCCGCCTTCGGCCCGCGAACGACCCGGCCTGACCGATCAGTCTCCACCGGCCTCGTTACGCCGACGTTACGCGACCTTCCCGCGCCTGCACCGGCCCCTCCCATCCCCGCCACAACCCGATAGGGCCCCCTCTCCCCGCACGCGCCGTACCCGGCTCAGACCACTGCGGCAAGATAAGGACATGACCACCCTGCGTCTCGCACTCTGCCAGGTCAACCCGAACGTTGGTGACCTCGCTGGCAACGCCACGATCATCCGTGAATGGGCTCGCCGCGCCGCCGACGCCGGCGCCCAACTGATCGCCTTCCCGGAGCTGACCCTGACTGGCTACCCGGTCGAGGACCTGGTCTTCCGCCGCTCCTTCGTGGCAGCGTCGAAGGCGGCGCTGGACGAGCTCGCAGCCGACCTCGCCGCCGACGGGCTGGGCGACCTGGCGGTGGTGGTCGGCTATCTGGACGCGGACGGCCCACCACAGGTCAACGGCGACGCCGAGCCGGGTCACGGGGCGCGTAACGCGGCGGCCCTGCTGCACGGCGGGAAGACCGTGGCCACCTACTTCAAACACCATCTGCCGAACTACGGCGTCTTTGACGAGGACCGCTACTTCGTGCCGGGCGAGACGCTGTCCGTGGTGCGAGTCGGCGGGGTGGATGTCACGCTGACCATCTGTGAGGACCTGTGGCAGGTCGGGGGCCCGTTCGCCGCTGCCCGCCAGGCCGGTGTCGGCCTCGTGCTCAACATCAACGGCTCGCCGTACGAGCTGAACAAGGACGACGTCCGGCTCCCGCTGGTCCGCCGCCGCGCCGCCGAGGCCAAGGCCACCATCGCGTACGTCAACATGGTTGGCGGCCAGGACGAGCTGGTGTTCGAGGGCGACTCCATGATCGTGGCGGCGGAGGGGGAGTTGCTCGCCCGGGCGCCGCAATTCGTCGAGCACCTGCTGGTACACGACCTGGATCTCCCCGCCGCCGCCGACGGCCCGCCCGCCGACATCGAGCTGGCCGACGGGATGCGGGTGCTCCACCGCTGCATCGGTTCGCTGCCGGCCGCCCCCACCGACACGTTGGCGGCCAGTGAGATCGCCGAACCGGCGGCCGACGAGGCGGAGGTGTGGCAGGCGCTCCTGCTGGGCCTGCGCGACTACGTCGACAAGAACCACTTCCCCTCGGTGGTGCTCGGCCTCTCCGGCGGCATCGACTCGTCGGTCGTCGCGGCCCTGGCGGTGGACGCACTCGGCGCGGACCGGGTGGTCGGGGTGTCGCTGCCAAGCCAGCACTCCTCCGAGCACTCCCGAGAAGACGCAGCAGAGTTGGCCAAGCGCACCGGGCTGGACTACCGGATCGAGCCGATCCAACCGATCGTCGAAACGTTCCTGGCCAACCTGTCGCTCTCCGGTCTCTCGGTGGAGAACCTCCAAGCCCGGGTCCGCGGGGTGATCCTGATGGCCCTGTCGAACCAGGAGGGCCACCTGGTGCTCACCACCGGCAACAAGAGCGAACTGGCGGTCGGTTACTCCACCCTGTACGGCGACTCGGTCGGCGGCTTCAACCCCGTCAAGGACGTCTGGAAGACCCTGATCTGGCAGCTCGCCCGGTGGCGAAACGCCGAGGCGGTTCGCCGAGGCGAGACCCCACCGATCCCGGAGAACTCGATCAGCAAACCTCCGTCGGCCGAGCTGAGCCCCGGTCAGCTGGACTCCGACACGTTGCCGGAGTACGACCTGCTCGACCCGATCCTCGTCGGCTACATCGACGGCGACCTGGGACGGGACGGGCTCATCGAGGCCGGCCACGACCCGGCGCTCGTCGACCAGGTGCTGCGGATGGTGGATACCGCCGAGTACAAGCGGCGCCAGTCCGCTCCCGGCACGAAAATATCGATGAAGGCCTTCGGGCGGGACCGCCGCCTGCCCATCACCAACCGCTGGCGCGAGGACGGCCGAGCGGCCGGGGCAGCCGAACGACTCGGGGGCGGATGAGCGGCACGGGGAGGCCGAAGACGGCTCCGGCTCGGGGGTGGGTAGCCGATTCGGGAGTGACATCCTGCACTGCCCCCTGCCGCTCCCCCACCGCGCGGTGCGACGATCGCAGCAGAGCCCGGGGACCGCGTACGCGGCCTCGAGGAAGGAGAGAACCATGCTGGAATCCAGCCCAGCCGAGGTGACCGCCCTCTACGGCGGACCGGCGACCCGACGGGTCCGCGCCCGTGACCTGCTCGCTGCGAAGGAACGTGGCGAACGGTGGGCGATGCTCACCTCGTACGACCAGTACACGGCGGGGATCTTCGACGCTGCCGGCATCCCGGTGCTGTTGGTCGGCGACTCGGCCGCGAACAACGTCTTCGGCTACGAGACGACGTTACCGGTGACCCCCGACGAGCTGCTGCCCCTGGTCCGGGCCGTGGTCGGGGCCACCCGGCAGACGCTGGTCGTCGGCGATCTGCCGTTCGGATCCTATGAGGAGGGCCCGGCCGCGGCCCTGCGCACCGCCGTACGGTTCATGAAGGAAGGCGGCTGCCACGCGGTCAAACTGGAGGGTGGCCGCCACTGCGCCGAACAGATCGCCGCGATCGTGCGAGCCGGTATCCCGGTGATGGCGCACATCGGCTTTACTCCGCAGCGGGAACACACCCTCGGCGGATACCGGGTCCAGGGCCGCGGCGACACCGCCGAGGAGGTGCTCGCCGATGCCCGCGCGATCGCCGAGGCGGGTGCCTTCGCGGTGGTGCTGGAGATGGTCCCCGGTGACGTGGCGAAACGGATCACCGCCGAGCTGACCATCCCGACTGTGGGCATCGGCGCCGGCCCGGACACCGATGCCCAGGTGCTGGTCTGGCAGGACATGGCGGGTCTGCGTACCGGCCGGACGCCCCGCTTCGTCAAGCGCTACGCCAACCTCGCCGACACCTTGGGCGAGGCGACCCGTCGGTTCGCCGACGAGGTGCGCGACGGCGGATTCCCCGCCACCGAGCACACCTTCTGACCGGTCTGGTGGTGGCCCGGCTGACGCCGGGCCACCGCGACCAGGCAAACTATCCACTCGGGACACGACACGTAAGCTCAGTGTCGAGATCGAGCCCCGACTCCCCGCCCGAAGCCCACGTCGCAGACCGATCTCCACTGACGACTTACCGAGTAATATTCTTCTCCGTGCATAAAACAACTCTTTTCCGGGCTCTGCTGGTCCCTACCGCTGTCCTCGCCCTCACCGCTTGCGGCGGAGGGGATGACACGGAGCCAAACTCGTCCCCGTCACCAACCGCCGACCCCACGGTGGCCTCCTCGTCGGCGCCACCTGCGGCTGCTGCCGTCGAGGGCGACAAGAAGCTCTGCGAAGCGGCCAACAAGGCCAGCATGGACCTCCGGCAATCCCTGCTCGACGCCGTGTCGGAAGGCCAGGAGCCGACGGCGGAGATGTTCCAGGACATCTTCACCGGGTTGGCGACGGAGTTCGCTTCCATCGCCGCGACCGGCGACGCCGACAGCGCGGTCGTCGCCGCGCTGACCGCGTACAGCGAGGAGGCCGGCAAGGCGGCTGCCGCCGAGAGCCCGGAAGCCGCCGACAACCCCGCCTTCGACAAGGCCACCGACACCGCGATCGAGGCCTGCCAGGCGGTCGGGGTTTCCGTCGACTTCTGACCCCGCGGCATTCGGGGGGGCTTACCGCGAACATCCGCAGGCTGACCGGCCCCGTAGGCTAATCACGACGCTCCGTGCGGCCGCTGGCGACCCTACGACCGCATGGAGTGTCGCCCGCTGGAGCCAGCGGGCAGCACCCCGTCGACCAGCCTCCAGACGTCACCCGGCCACGCGAACGCGTCCAGCCTGACCACGTCAGAGATCGGTGACGCGGATGCCGGCGTGAGCCTTGTAACGCTTGTTGATAGCGATCAGGTTCGCGGTGAGAGCCTCGATCTGGTGGGCGTTCCGCAGGCGGCCGGCGTAGATGCCGCGCATGCCGGGGATCCGGGCGGCAAGGGCACCGACGATGCCGGCCAGTTCCCGCTCCTCGGTGCAGATCAGCACGTCCAGCTCAATCCGGTCGATCTGCGGATCCGCCAGCAACGGGGCGCTGACGTGGTTGAAGGCCGCGCACACCCGGGACTGCGGCAGCAGCGCGGCGGCCTGCTGGACGGCGCTTCCCTCCGCCACGGTGAGGGCGTACGGGCCCTGCTTGTCGAAGCCGAGCGGGTTGACGCAGTCGATCACGATTTTGCCAGCGAGGGGCTCGGCGAGCGCACCGACGATACTGGCGTGACCATCCCACGGCACCGCGACAATCACCACATCGCTACGCCGGGCGACCTCCTCGTTGGCGGCCCCGGTGACGCTCGCGTCGGCGGACACCCCGGGCAGAGCGGCGATCTCCGCAGCGGACTGGGCGGCCCGCTCGGCCGAGCGGGAACCGATCAGCACGGTCTGGCCAGCGCGGGCGAACCGGTAGGCGAGGCCATGCCCCTGGTCGCCGGTGCCACCGACGATACCGACAGTGAGCCCGGACACATCGGGTAGGTTGCTCGCGTCGTAAGCCATGCGAACATCCTCGCAAATCGGCGATGCACGAGCAGCAGTCGATGCTGTGACAATCCCCGCTGGGGTGCCGTGGACAGCGGGGGTGTCGAACGGGTGCCCCCTCGCCCGCAATAGCGAGGGGGCGCACGACGCTCGTTCCACGAGTCGGAGACCCCGCTACCGGGCCGAGGTCCCGCTATCGGTCAGTCCCGCTCCACCGGGATCCAGAGTTCGGACTCCGCGGTCGCACCGTCCGCCGCGACACGGGTGCGGGAAATCTCCGGACCCGGACGGCTGCGGTACGGGTTGGACGGGAACCACCGTCGGTGACCTTGGCGCTGACATTGACGACGCCATTCGGTTCCTGGTCGGACAGCGCCACCATCCGGTTGACTGTCTCCTGGTCGATACTCCGGACGAACTCGACGATCGCGGGGCTCATCCCCTCGTGCACCAGGGGCACCCGGGCTCGCCGGCCCACCAGGCGGAAACCGTCCTTGTCAACGATTCGGTACTCCATACTGCTACTCCCATCGATGGTGAGGCGGAAGGAGATCCGAGGCTGGGCGCGCAGAGTCGCCCCCGTACGGCGGGCCTCGCCTGGGCTGGCGCCGTGCACGGCCTGAAACGCCCGGCCGAACGCCTCGGTGGAGCCATAGCCGTACTGCACCGCGATGTCGAGCAGCGACCGTTCCCCCGCCAGCACCTCCGCCGCGGCGACGGTCAGTCGACGACGCCGGACGTACTCGGACAGACCGATCCCGGCCAGCGCGGAGAACAGCCGCCGGAGGTGGTACTCCGACGTCGCGGCGATCCGGGCCAGTTCGGCCACGTCAACCGGCTGGTCGAGGTGCCGCTCGAGGTGCGCCATGACATCGTTGAGCCGCTTCAGCACCCGGACCTCCTTCCCTTGCGCCCACGACGCTAGGGTCACGTGGGCAGCACCAACCCGACAAGCTGTGCCAGATTCGATCAGGTCAGTTCAGGCTGCGGTGGCTACCGGGCACCGTTCCAGTCAACGAGTTGGACGATGACACCGTTCGGGTCGCGGACCTGGAAGGCGCGCTCACCCCACTCCTCGGTAGTCAGCGGCATGCTGATCGTGACGCCCTCGACCTGAAGCCGGGTGAGCTCACCTTCCAGGTCGTCGACCACGAACGCCAGGATCAGCCCACGGGCGTGGTCGTCACGCTGGTCGTCGGGGAGGGTGGCGAGCCCACGCCGCAGGAAGACGACGTTCACACCAGCGTCGTCGCGGGTCAGCGAGGCGAATCCGTCCGCGGCCATCTCCTGACGGAACCCGAAGTGCTCGGTCAGGAAGGTGGCAGAGGCGGGGACATCCTCAACATTGAGTGATACGGCAGTGGAGGTGATCTTCATGGAAGAGTCCTTCTCGCGATGATCCGAATACCTCGTACGTCGTACGCTGTACATTGTACAGCGTACGAGGAAGTTGGGGAGATGACTATGCGTGCACCTGACGTAACCAGCGCCGGAGACCCCGCGCGTACGCTCGCCCTGCTCTGGCGGGAGCCATCGACCGCGGCGCGCCGAGGCCCGCAACGCGGCCTCGATCTGGACGCGGTGATCGAAGCGGCGACCGCGGTCGCCGATGCCGAAGGGCTGAACGGTCTGACCATGCGCCGCGTCGCCCAAGAGCTGCGGGTCTCCCCCATGACCCTCTACACGTACGTGCCCGGCAAGGCGGAGCTACTCGACGTGATGCTCGACGCCGCGTACGGCCGGATGTCGCGCACCGACACCACCGGACAACCCTGGCGAGCACGGCTGACCGCCGTGGCCGAGGAGAACCGGGCGCTCTTCGCGACCCATCCGTGGACCGCCACGGTCTCCACGCTGCGTCCCCCGCTCGGTCCGGGCGCGATCGCCAAGTACGAGCACGAGCTGACCGCCCTGGACGGCCTGGGTCTCGACGACGTCGAGATGGACGACTGCCTGACCCTCCTGCTGAGCTTCGTCCAGGCCAACGCCCGAGTCACCGCCGATGCCCGGGCCACTGCCCAGCTCACCACCATGACCGACGACCAGTGGTGGGCGGCCGCCGGGCCGTTGCTGGCCCGGGTCCTCGACCCCGCGGCCCACCCGCTGGCCACCCGCGTCGGCAGTGCCGCCGGCGCGGCTCACGGCAGCGCCCACGACCCCGCCCACGCCTACGAGTTCGGCCTCCGCCGCCTCCTGGACGGGCTCGCCACACTCATCGAACGCGCGATACCCGCGGCGTCAGGGAACTCCTGATCCCACTCCAGGATGAGCAACGACCGGGGATGCTTCGGAGGCTCATTCGGCGGGGCGACGGAGCAGAGTGACGGCGAAGTCGCTCTCCTCCCGCCACGGGCGCAGATCCCAGGTGGCGAAACGGTGCTCCCGGCGTAGCCCGGCAGCCGCCGAATCGTCGTCGAAGGCCGACAGCGGGTAGCCCCGGTCGGTGCCGAAGCCGACCGCGATGACGCCGTCGGGACGCAGGTGCGCCGCGATCCGGCGGAGCACCTCCGCCTCGGTGCCCGCAGCGACGAAGGTCATCACGTTGCCGGCGACCACCGCGGCATCGAAGGGTTCCGGCTCCCCGGCGGCGGCCAGATCGAGTTCAGCCAGGTCGGCCACGAGCCAGCGCGGACCGAGATGGGCGGCCCCCGCCGCCTCGACCAAGACGGGATCGGCGTCAACCCCCACCACGGTGTGGCCCCGCAACGCCAGCGCGGCCCCGACCCGACCGGTGCCGCAGCCGGCGTCGAGGACCCGGGAACCCGGCGCTACCAACGCGTCGATCAGCCGGGCCTCGCCAGCAAGGTCTGCGCCCTCAGCCGCCAACTGGCGGAATCGGTCGATGTACCACTGGGAGTGGTCCGGGCCGGTGTCGGTCACCCATCGGGTCGGCTTTGCCATGACGACAACCGTATCGTCCGGGACGATCGCTCAACCCGGCACCGGTCACCGCTGGACCTGGCCCCAACCAGCGGCTCCAGTAGCGCACCGGCCACCGATGAATACCTGATGTCGTCCGAGGACGTTGTTGGCCGGCACCCGGGTCGGGTGCCGGCCAACAACGTGTTTCCCTTTGTGGGTGTGGTCTATAGGTGCTGGGTCAGCTGGTCCAGTGTTCGGCCACGAGGTCAGCGGCCTGGGTCTCCCACTGGGCGTAGTGGAACGGGTACGCCGACACCTGTACCGTCTGGGCGGCCTCGGTCAACGGCATCTCCTGCCAACCGTCAACCTGCTTCAGACCGTCCAGGAACGCGGTGGTGGAGTAGGCGGGGTCGGTGATCTGCTCGACCGTGCCCCAGCCGGAGGAGGGGCGCTGCTGGAACAGGCCCTGCGAGTCGTGGTCGTTGCGGTCACCCAGGTGACCCAGGTTCTCCAGCTTCGACTCCTGCAAACTGGTCGCGATCGCCACGACGGCGGCCCGCTCGTCCATCCCGGCGGCCTTCGTGGCCTCGATGATGGCCTTGACGTTCGACACCTGCTCGTCACCCAGGCTGATCCGTGACTGCTCGCCCTGGGTGCCGTGCGGGATCAGGGTGTCCAGGTCCGGCTTCGCGACCTGCACCGCCGCGGCCGAAGCCGGGGCCGGGGTGCTGTCGGTGTAGGTGGCCAGGGGACCGGCGACGACACCGGTGGACAGGGCCAGACCAGCGATACCCAGGACGCTACGACGCAGAATCGTGTTCATCAGGGATGCTCCATTCGGGGGTCGACACCCACACACATCCCGAAAAGGGGGTCGGGAGCGGGGTGCAAGCACCGTCCGGCGCTCAACAGAACAAACGAAAGAAGATCCTCAGACGACCGCGGCCCTGGACGGGCTCACACGACGCCGGGTCCAGATGTAACGACCGGCCGGCCACCATCATTCCCGGGGCACACGCACAGGCGACACCCGCCGGAGCGGGGCGCTTCCTCGGCCGTACGCAGGGTGTAACGCCCCGACGCCCGCCGAGATTCCACCACCACCACGCCCCCACCACACACAAAAACACCCAAAACAGACAACGGTGACGCCGCCGTAGCGGGTGTGCCTCCCGCGCCGGTCATACAAACAGACCAGGAGGCAACACCCGCTCGGCAATGATCGGGCCCAGTACCCTCCGGCGAAGCCGACAGACCAAGAGTCTGCAACCGGTGGGCTGTGTCAGGCTGCGTAGATCAGGAAATGGGGCCGAACTCGGTTGGGTCGCCCCACCCCGGGCCGCCCGGCGTAGTCGCGGGGTAGAACCACACCTGCCCGCTCGCCGCCTCGCCTGCGATCAGGGCGTCGTACCCGTCCTGGTCGGTTTCAACTGAGACGAGTTCATCGCGCTCGGACCAGCCGCCACTCGCGACCTCAACTCGATCACCGAAGCCACCACCGGCCTTGCCCGGGTACAGCCACAGCTTGCCGGTGTCCTCCTCCACCGCCGCCAAGTCGTCGTATGAGTCGTCATTGAACCGGCCTCGCGCAAGAGTGCTGAGCGTGTTCCAGTTCGCGGCGTCGAGTTCGACGCTAGTCGCCCAGGTGCCGTTGCCGTACCCAGCCCACATACGCAGCTTGCCGGTGTTCGTGTCGATAGCGACGAGGTCGTCGTGGGCGTCGTCATCGAAACGGCCAGCGGTGAGCCGATCGAATCCATGCCAACCCGATCCGACCGGATCAGTGCCCTTGTAGCCCCAGTCGGTGCCACTCGCCGTGCCCGGCCACAGCCAGAGGTCGCCGGTGCTGGAGTTTGTGGCGAGCAGGTCGTCGTAGCTGTCCTCGTTAAACCGGCCCACGGTCAGATTCCAATACCCGGTCCAGCCCGAACCCACCTGAACTCGTGGGGCCCACAGGCCGGTACCCGTGCCCGGGTAAAGCCATAGTCGACCAGTACCTCTTTCGACGCCGATCAGGTCCGCGTGCTCGTCCCGGGTGAACTCGCCGGTGACCGCTTCCAGCAATCCGTGCGGCTGAAGCACCGGAACCCGCCCGATCGGTACGACCCGCTCACCAAGCGGGCCGCCAGCTGCGGTGCCGGGGTAGAGCCACAGTTGGTCGCGCTCGGTAGCGATCAGGTCGTCGTAGCCGTCAGGATTGAGCGCGCCGGCTGCGAGCGACGCTAGTGCGCTACCGCCCCCGGCAATCGTGCTCCGCTGGCCCCAGACCGCGCCACCAGTGGCGGTGCCGGGGTACATGAGGAGGTCTCCGGTGCCTCTCGCCAATGCCACAATGTCGTCGTAGCCGTCCCGGTTGAACCGGCCGGCGACCAGCTCGGTGAGTCCGCCCCAATTCTTGCCGATCTGCACGGAACTACTGAAGCCACCAGCACCATTGCCCGGCCACATTCTTAGCTGGTTCGTGGAGCGCGCGACCGCCACGATGTCGTCGTAGCCGTCCCGGTTAAAGCGGCCGGCGACCAGGTCGGTTTTGCCTTGCCAACCGTTGCCGACCTGCACGCCTTGCCCTAGCCCACCGGCACCGTCGCCCGGGAAGAGCCAGAGATCCTCGGTCGCGATTTCGATGGCGAGTAGGTCCTCGTTGACGTTCCCGCCGAACTGGCCGACAGTCAATTCGCGGTAGTCGGTCCAGACGATGTCCGGCCGGACCTGGATTCGGTCACCCCAAAGCCTATCGGTAGCGGTGCCAGGGTAGAGCCACAGTTTGCCGGTGCCCGGCTCGACCGCCATCACATCGTTACGGTTGTCTCCAGTGAACTCGGGGTCTGCTGCACCAGTAGGTGACATCTGAGTTGGCTTGCCCTGTGGGCGGGCTGGAAGGATGTCGCTGTGCCCAAGCCTTACCCCCGAGAGTTCCGTGATGACGTCGTGCAGGTGGCCCGTGACCGCGAGCCGGGCGTGACGGTCGAGCAGATCGCGAAGGACTTCGGGGTTCACCCGATGACGTTGTTCAAGTGGCTGCGTCAGGCCGACATCGACGCTGGTGCGAAGCCCGGTACGCCCAGTGGCGAGTCAGCCGAGCTGCGCGAGGCCCGCAAGCGGATCCGGTTGTTGGAGCAGGAGAACGAGGTCCTGCGTCGGGCCGCTGCTTACTTGTCGCAGGCGCATCTGCCGGGAAAAGGCTCTACCCGCTCGTGAGCGAGCTGGCCGCCGACGGGATCCCCGTCGCGGTGACGTGCCGGGTATTGAACATCGCTCGTCAGCCCTACTACCGGTGGCTCGGCCGGCCCGTCGGTGACGCCGAACTCGTCGCCGCTCATCGCGCGAACGCCTTGGTCGATGCCCACCGCGATGACCCGGAGTTCGGGTACCGGTTCCTGGTCGATGAGGCCCGCGCCGCCGGCCAGGCGATGGCGGAGCGCACCGGGTGGAAGATCTGCTCGGACAATGGCTGGTGGAGCGCCTTCGGTAAGCGCAAGAAGCGCGGCAAGGGTGGCAAGGTCGGTTCACCGGTTCACGACGACCTCGTGCAACGGGACTTCACCGCCGACGGCCCGAACCGGTTGTGGCTGGCCGACATCACCGAACACCGCACCGGCGAGGGCAAGCTCTACCTGTGCGCGATCAAGGACGTGTGGTCGAGGCGGATCGTCGGCTACTCCATCGACTCACGGATGAAGTCCCGGCTGGCCGTCAACGCGTTGCACAACGCTGTAGCCCGACGCGGCCGGCTGGCCGGCTGCGTGCTGCACACCGACCGTGGGTCGCAGTTTCGCAGCCGAAAATTCGTCCACGCCCTGCACCAGCATCACATGACCGGATCGATGGGCAGAGTCGGCGCCGCCGGCGACAACGCCGCCATGGAATCGTTCTTCGGGTTGCTGCAGAACAACGTCCTCGACCGGCGGACCTGGACCACCCGCCAGCAGCTCAGGACCGCGATCGTGACCTGGATCGAGCGGACCTACCACCGCCGCCGACGACAACACTCTCTGTCCCGGTTGACCCCTATCGAGTACGAGACCATCATGACCCCACCGGCCAGTCAGGCCGCGTGACTGAAACTGTCACCTATCGGTGCAGCAGACCCCTTCCTTCGCGGTGGATTGATCAGCGGTCCGCACAGTAGCGCCCACCCGAGACACTCCGGTCCTGACCATGTCGACGCGACTCATGTTCGCACTAGCGAGCTGGACATCCAGCTCCTGGTTACTGGCATCACTAGCGGTTTAGCAGGTCATCGATGGCAAGGCGGGTCCACTCCTCGCTAGAGGGCATGAGGTGGGTGTATACCCGGAGCGTGAAGCCGGGGTCGGAGTGCCCGAGGTACGAGGCAAGGGCCTTGGTGCTCTCCCCCTCGTCGAGCAGCGCAGAGGTGTAGAAGTGACGCAGTGCATGCATCCCGGTCGCCCGGGTCGAGACGATGCCGGCCACTTCGACTGCCGCGCGTGTGTCCAGTCCCACCACATGCATGACGAGTCCGTCCCACCCAGACGCTTGACAGTCGACCTTGGTTTGCGACGAGACTTAGCAGGGCGTGAAGACAGGAAGGGTGCCTGTGCGAAGCGGTGAGCCCGGCCGTCGGGCACCGCCCCACCGTCGGATCTCAGCTCAACGTGAGTTCGTCCGGGAAGCGCTCATGAAGCGCGGTCACCACATGGCGTAGGCAGTACTCAAGGCTGTGGCCGTCGACCCTGATCGACACACCGTCGAGCCGCTGACCCGAGATCACCACGGTCCAGGGCTCCCGCTCCCGCTCCCCGTCAATCTTGACCAGCCCGACCAGGCCCATCTCCCCGAGGTGCTCCAGCAGCTCCGGCACGCACTCGCCCCAGCTCATCCCTGAATGGGATCACCGAGGCCGCTACGGAAGCCAGCGGGGTCGGCCTGGTCGTGCGTCAGGGCTTCCGGCTGCCGCGCCAGTCCAACCCCGGGACTGGCTTGCCACCGAGTCACCGGGTCGCGGCACCAGCTCCACCGCCAGGACGTGCCCGACCCTCCCCCGCAACCGCCGGCTCGACTCCCCAGACCATCGAGCGCCGGCCGAAAGATAGCCACGACGACACAGGCAACCCGGAACGAAGCGAGACCAACTGAGCCAGCACTCAGGCCGTGGCCAGGCCGTCCCCAGGCCGTCAAATGTTGGCCGACGTTGACCAAAAGCAACCATCGACGCCCGGATATAACACCAGCTCAGAGCCTCTATCGGGGCTCTGAGCTGGTGGGCGACGGACGAGTCGACCTGTACGCCGGATTCTGTGCGCGGCGCGGGCCCGAGGGCTCGCGCCGGCGGCGGTCATCCATCTCGGCCTGCCGTCACCGACAGGCTCCAGCGGCCTACCCGCAGACATCGGGCGGGCAGCCCTCGATCGCCTGCGCGGGTCGTCGTCTCTGCGGATGACGGCCCCTTCTTGGCCTTGCTCCGGGTGGGGTTTACCGAGCCACCCCGGTCACCCGGGGTGCTGGTGGGCTCTTACCCCACCGTTTCACCCTTACCGTCCCCGTTAGGGAACGGCGGTCTGTTTTCTGTGGCACTGTCCCGCGGGTCACCCCGGGTTGCCGTTAGCAACCACCCTGCCCTGTGGAGTCCGGACGTTCCTCGACGGCGGGCTGGAACCCGCCGACGCGACCGCCCGGTCGACTCGTCCGTCGCGCACTCATCCTAACGACGCCGGTGCCGTGCCCAATTCCGCCCCGACGCGCCACACCGGCCTCCACGGGGTGAGCGGGGAGTCACGGCGTACTAGCCTGCCTGACCATGCACATCGCCGACGCCGCGCTGCTCGTCACCGCTGGTCTCGCCGCGGGCATGGTCAACGCGGTGGCCGGCGGGGGCTCGCTGATCACCTTCCCGGCGATGATCGCCGCCGGGCTGCCGCCAGTACCGGCGAACGTCAGCAACTCGGTGTCGGTCTTCCCCGGATACCTGGCGAGCGTCGCGGGTAGCCGTGCATACCTGCCGCGCGGTCGGGAGCTGTTGGCTCTGCTGCCTACCACCGTCCTCGGCACAGTCGCCGGTGCCGTACTCCTGTTGGCCACCCCGGCGCGAGCGTTCGAGCTGGTTGTTCCGTTTCTGGTGCTCGGGGCAACGGCGGTACTGGCCTTCCAGGGGCCGCTGCGCCGGTTCGTCGGGCACCCCCGCGACCGGTCGCCGCGCCACCGTACCGTCTCGGTGCAGGTCATGGTCGCACTCGCCGCGGTGTACGGCGGCTACTTCGGCGCGGCGCTGGGGTTGATGCTGGTGGCCGGTCTGGCGCTGGTGCTGGACGCGTCGCTGGTCCGAGTCACCGCCATCAAGAACCTGCTCTCGGCGGTGGTCGGGCTCACCACGTTGGTGGTGTTCGCGCTGTTCGGACCGGTGAACTGGGCAGCGGTTGCCCTGGTCGCACCGGCGACGCTGGTCGGCGGGTACGCGGGCGCGCGGCTGGTTCCCCGGCTGCCGCCGATGGTGCTCAGAACGGTGATTGTGGTCTTCGGGACAGCTGTCGGCCTGTACCTGCTCTGGCGGACCGGAAGCTGAGGTGGTCAGAAGCTGAACGGGCCGAAAGCCGGGGTGATCAGTCGGACGGGAGGTGAGCGGTGTCGTTGACGGAGCGAACGGCCACTCCGCCGTCGGGCCAGAAGTCCACCACGGAGATGCCGGCCGCGTCGAGGAACAGCCGATGCAACAGCGTGTCCCCGCCCCCGAGGGCGTCGCGCAGGATCAGCTTGATCGGCGAGACGTGCGAGACCACCACGACGGTCTCCCCCGGGTACGCCTTCAGCAGCGCGTCAACCGCCCGGCGGCTGCGGGTACCGACGTCGGCGAATGACTCTCCGTCAGGCGGGGCGACCGTCGTCGCGGCGAGCCAGGCGTCCATCTCTCCGGCCCAGCGCTCCCGCACCTCGGCGAAGGTACGGCCCTCCCAGACCCCGAAGTCGCACTCGACGAGGTCGTCGTTGTCGCGGACCGGCTTTCCGCCGAGCGCCGCGGCGATGGCTTCGGCGGTGTGCCGGCACCGGCTCAGTGGGGAGCTGACCACGGCCGCGGCCGACGGGGCCAGCGCAGCCACCCGGTTGGCGGTGGCTTCGGCCTGGGCCCGGCCTTGGTCGGAGAGGGACACGTCAAACCGGCCGGAGTAGCGGCGCTGTTCGGTGTAGTCGGTCGCCCCGTGCCGGACGAGAACCAGCCGGGTTGCCGTGAAGCTGGGGCGTGGCTCCCAGGAGGCAGGGGCGGTGGCCGGTTCGGTGCCGCTGGTACGGGTGGTGGCCGGTTCGGTGCCGCTGGTACGGGTGGTGGCCGCCCGGGCCGCCGCCTCGTGGGCTGCCGAGCGGGCCGGCGAGTCGGCTGCGGCCACCTGTCGGGGCTGCTCGGCAGCGCGCTTCGCCGGCCGGGCTGGAGCCCCGGCCGCGGCGTCCATGGCCGCGTTGGCCAGGGCGTCGGCGTGCTGGTTGCGGTTCCGCGGAATCCAGGTGAATCGGACGGCAGTGAATTGGTCGACCAGCCTTGCCGCCTGCGCGGCGAGTGGACGCAGACCAGGGTTTTTGATCTGCCATCGGCCGCACATCTGCTCGACCACGAGCTTGGAGTCCAACCGGGCTTCCACCTCGGCGGCCCCCAGCTCGACGGCGGCTTCCAGGCCGGCGATCAGGCCTCGGTACTCGGCGACGTTGTTGGTGGCGGTGCCGATCGCCGCTGAACGTTCGGCGAGTACCTCGCCGGTGCCGGGATCGCGGAGCACTGCGCCGTACCCGGCCGGACCGGGGTTACCCCGGGATCCACCGTCGGCCTCGACGACGACCACACGCGGTGCCACGACTACAGCCCGGACTCGTTGGTACGGATCATGATTCGACGGCACTCCTCGCAGCGCACCACGTCGTCCGGATCCGCGGCGCGAATTCGGGCCCGGTCCGCGCCGGAGAGCTCCAGCCGACACCCGCCGCACCGACCGGCGGTGAGCAGGGCCGCGCCGAGTCCGCTCTCCGCCCGAATCCGGTCATAGAGTGCGACCAGGTCACCGGGAAGGTCTGCGGCGAGAGGCTGGCGGGCGCCCCGCTTGAACTCCTCCTCCTTGGTGATCTCACTCAGGCTGTCATCGCGGCGTTGTTCGACGGCGGCCCGCTTCTCCCGGGCCTCGGTTAGCCGCTTCTCGATCCCGGCCAGGACGCCCTGCGCGGTCTCCCGCTGCTCCATCAGCTCCAGCTCGGCGTCCTCAAGGTCGCCCTGGCGGCGGTTGAGGGAGGCCAACTCGTGCTGGAGCGCCTCCAGCTCCCGGGCCGGGCCGACGCCGGCGGCGAGCCGGTCCTCGTCCTTGCGCTTGCGGGCTCGCACCTGGTCAACGTCCTGCTCCAGCCGGTCGATGTCCCGGTCCAGGTCAGCAATGGCTACCTGGGCGCGGGCGCGTTCGTCCTCCAGCGCGGACAGCTCCCGGGCGAGGGCGTCCAACTCGGCCCGCTCTGGCAACGTCCGACGACGGTGGGCGAGTTGGGCGAGGTTGGTGTCGATCCCGGCCAGGTCGAGCAGGCGGCGCTGGACTAACGGATCAGCCTTCACAGTCGGGCTCCTTGTCGTCCGCCGCAGGCGGGGCGGCATGTACGGTCCACGGGTCAGTCTCCAGGTCGGACACCAACGTCTCGACCCCCGTCGTCTCCCGCAGGACAACGGCCAGGTCGTCCAGCCACGGACGTTCGGTCGCCCAGTGCGCGGCGTCGAGCAGCGCCGGACCGCCGGTGGCCAGGTGCTCGCTGGTGGGATGATGCCGCAGGTCGGCGGTGAGGTAGGCGTCTACCCCGGCGGTCGTCGCAGCGGCGAGGAAGCCGTCGCCCGATCCACCGCTGACAGCGAGCGTACGCACCGTACGTCGCGGGTCACCGGCGGCACGTACGCCCCAGGCGGTGGCCGGGAGCACGGCGGCGGCGTGCCGGGTCAGCTCGGCGAGCGTCATCGGCTCAGGTAGCTTGCCGATGCGGCCGATCCCCCGGCCGGCGCCGTGCGCGGGTGCGCCGACGGCGGGGGGCGCCAGCGGCAGGAGCCCGGTCAGCCCGAATCGGGCGGCCAGCGCGTCGGAAACGCCCGGTTCGGCGACGTCCGCGTTGGTGTGCGCCACGTACAGCGCGACATCGGCCTTGATCAGCTGGTGGACAATCCGCCCCTTGTAGGTGGTCGGGGCGACCGACGACACCCCGCGCAGGAACAGCGGATGATGCGCCACGATCAGGTCGGCCCGGGCCTCAATCGCCTCGGCAACCGTCTCCGGCACCGCGTCCACCACGCAGAGCACCCGGCGGACCGGCGCGTTCGGGTCGCCGAGGACCAGACCGACGCGGTCCCACTCCTGCGCCCACGCCGGTGGGTAGCGCCGCTCCAACTCGGTCACCACGTCGGCGACTGTCGGCGGGAATTCGGGTGTCCTCACGGCGGGCCAGCTTACCGGCGAGGGTGGGGCAAGATTGCGTCGCCACCCGGGCGGGCGGTCAGGCGGCGCTGGTCGCCGCCGAGGGTTCCGGCAACGCGGCCACCACCGTCTCCCAGGGGAAGGCGGGTAGGTGGCGCTCAGCGGATCCGGGTGGATGCAGGGGTACGACGTGGTCACCGAAGAGCACGGTGACGCCCCATTCGGAGAGCCGACCGAGGGCCGTCCGGAACGCTGGATGGGCGGCCATCGCCGCGTTGGTGAACGGAACCGCTACCAGCGGCACCCCACGGCCCTGCGCCTCCACGAGCAGGCCGAGGGGCAGGGTGTCGGCTATCCCCGCCGCCCACTTGGTGACCGTGTTCACCGTGGCCGGGCAGACGATCATCGCGTCCGCCGGCGGTAGGACGTCCGGGTCGCCCGGATTCTTGTAGTGGCTACGGACCGGGTAACCGGTCTGTCGGGCCAGCGCCGGCTGGTCGACGAACTTGGCCCCGTCGGGGGTGGTGACAACACAGACCTCCCATCCGGCGTGCTGGGCCAGTTCCACGAGCCGGCCGACGCGCCGGGCCAGCGGCGAACCGCAGGCGATCACGTAGAGAACCCGGTTGGTAGTACTCGTCGGCGGCGACGTGGTCAGCAGAGCATCCAGACTCATATCCCGACTCCCATATGTTCAGCCAACTCCGCGATCGAGGCGGGTGGGGTGCCACGGGTACGACGCAGAATGTCGGACATCACCTCGTGGGCGATCGGCCGGCAACGAATCTCCGACGGGGCGAGCCGGTCACCCTGCAACAGCATCTCGCCGGCGTTCACCACGTCACCAACCTGTGCGTAGCCCCGGGCGATGTCGAGCAGGTGGTGGGCGCGGCGCTCGGGTAGCAGAGCGTTGAACTCCGGCCCGATGCGCTGGTGGACCTCCACCGCCCGGCCGCCGTCGCCCAGCTCGACGGCCGCCGCGGCGCGGTGCAGCTCCACGTTGGTGGGCCCGAAGGAGGTCCAGTAGTGGTTCTGGTCGCCACCGAGCAGGCTGGCGGCCTCGTCGGCGCCGCCCAGCAGGTCATCCACTGTGGCGGTGTCACCGATCCGGGAGGCGGCCATCGCGCCCTGGAGCAGCAGCATGCCGTAGACCGACAGCCGGTCCGGGGTGACGTCGTTGCCACCGCCCGGGGCCAACCGGTTCGCGATGGCGACATTTACCTCCAGTGCCGGGAAGGGGCGTCCCATCGCGACGAGCGCGTTACCGACCCGGGTGGTGGCGATGCCGGCCAACAGCGGATCGTCGGCCCGTTGGGCGACCGCCATCGCCCGATCGGCGGCGAGCCACGCCAGGTCGAACTCCCCCAGCTTGCGCAGGACCGACGAGGCAATCTGGTAGACCTGCCCGAGCAGGTGCGCCGCCTCCCGGTTGTCGTCGCCTCCGAAGCCGGCGTCGGCCGCCTGAGCGTCCCGCAGAAGCTTGGGCAGCGAGCGAGTCAGCATCCCGTACCGGCCGTACTGATAGGTCAACCAGGCGTGGGTGACGGCCTTGCGCATGTCGGGCAGGGGCGGCGGGTACGGTGCCGCGTCGAAGTAGGCGCTCATCGCGTCGTACCGCTCCAGCGCCGCCCGAATCTCCTGCACCTCGGTCTGGTCGATGCAGTTCAGCGCGTCAGAACGCCGTTCCGGGTCCTTGCCGAGTAGGAGCTGCACGTCAACCCGGAGGGTGTCGGCGATCTCGTAGATGACGGAGAACTTGTCCAGCCGACGCACTCCGCGCTCGACCTTGTCCACCCAGCTTTTCGACTTACCCAGCCGGTCTGCGAAGACCTGCTGGGACATCTTGCGTCGCCCCCGCCAGTAGGCCACCCGACGCCCGATGGGTAGCTCGTCCATGTCCCATCCCTTTCTACACATCCAGCCCGGCTGATCAGCCGGATTCGTGGCGGGCACGGCGCTTTGTTCAGGTTTCTTCCGGTCGCACAGCATGTGCGTCAGCTGATCAGCCGAGGCTCCTACCGTTCATGCAAGTTGCATCGGCCGTTCGTCGACTCAACGATCGCGGGTCGAGGCAGTGACGGTGCCCGACAGACGACACCGGCACGACCGGAATCGGCGAGGAGAGATGGCACATATGTGGGGGAATATCGGACCGCGGGTCGCTCAGCTGTCGCCCCTGGAACGGGTACGGCTGCGCCGCGTCGCCGTACGCTACGCGCTGCACGGCTGGGAGGTGACGCCCGGCGCGTTCCTGGCCCGCAGCCGCTTCGTCTGCGGGCGGGCGGGCTGCCCCACCGTCGGCTGTCATCCTGCGTTGGTGGACTGGGAGCACTCCGCCAGTTCCGACCCGGCCCGGGTCGCGACGTGGTGGCGTACCCGGCCGCACGGCGTTCTGCTACCCACCGGGCGGGCCTTCGACGTCCTGGAGGTGTCGGCCCACCTCGGACGAGACGTACTCCTCGCGGTCCAGAACCATCCGGCCGGCCCGGGAGTACGCGGGCCGGTGCTGTCCACTCCCACCGGCCGGTGGATGTTCCTGGTCCGACCCGGCGACCCGCTTCGACCCGAACTCGAACACTGCTTCCACGTGGTACGGCACGGCCCGGGTTCGTGGATCCCCGCACCGCCGACGCGGCTACCCGAGGGTGCCGTGCGTTGGGTGGTCGCCCCGGAGCAGGCACGCTGGCAGCTCCCCGACTCGTACCTGTTGCAGAACAGTCTGATCGCCGAGTTACGGGCGAACGGGGTGCCGCTGGCAGCGGAGCTGGTCCCCGGCCACCTGCCGCTTCCTCGGCAGGGTTGCTGACCGGCACCGCACCGACCAGCCGGAGCGCGGTGCGCCACCTCCCCAACCGCCCATCGGGCCATCCAGGCAGAAGGTACTCAGCAAGTAAAAGATGCACTATCCACGGCCATATCCAACCTAGGATTCCAAACCATCCCTAAGGGGCACTGAGCCCGCCCTAAGGACACCGAGCCAGACCACACGCTGGTCGTCGGCACCACACCGCGCCGACCCGAGACGCCGTCCACGCCGCGCTGGACAACCGCACGGCGCCACCGACGTAGCCGCTGCGTTCAGGGCAGCACCGGGCGCGGGCACCTCGGAAAGTGTCAGCAGCAGGAGCGTGAGCCGCCACCGCAGCGGGTATGCCCGGCGAACCGCTGAACACGTGAGGGGAAGGCACATGCTCAGCAAAGAGGATCAGCGCAGGTTCGAGCAGATCACCCGTAACCTCCGGGAGAGCGACCCAGCATTCTTCGCCCGGCTGGACCATCGGGCGAAGGGCCACCGCGGCCGGTGGTTGATGCTGTTGACCATCGTGCTCTGGGCAGCGCTTCCGGCAACAACTGTGCTTGCCGGCCCGATGGCTGGCGCCATCTGCGCGGTGGTCCTGGTAGCCAACGCCGTGGTCATGTGGCGCTTCCGGCGCCGCTGGCTATGAGTCACCCGGCCTTCCGCCACGGGCGGTCAGCCGGTGCCCTGCTCGCCGAGCCGCCGATACGCTCGGCGTAGTCGCTCCACCAGCCCGGGGCCACCGATAGCCGGGGCAGGCGCACCGAGCTGCCGTAGCAGCAGCTCGGTCCCCGTCGCCAACGTTGGCGGCCGGTCGGGCAGCGGAACCGGCGAGGACCAGAACCGGTCCACCGCGTCGGCCAGCGACGCTGGCGGCAGACCCGCCACCGACCGCGCGGCACCGGTCACCGGCGCCGACGACACCTCGTCCGAATCGGACCGCTCGGGTACGGCAGCGGCACCACCCCGGCGCACCCGCAGCCGGTCCAGCAGCTCGTCTCGGCCACGGCCGCGCCAGTGCAGCAGCGCGAACGGGTCGGCGTCGAACGCCTCGGCGAGTAGGTAGAAGGTCGCGGCGAGATGTTTGCACGGCACGGCGCCATCGGGGCAGCTGCACCACTGGCCCAGCTCGGCCAGGCCAACCGGGAAGAGCGGCGCACCAGCCGCGACGAATAGCTCCTCCAGCTCAGCGGGGAGATCACCGGCGAGTAGGCGCGCACTGAAGAACGCCTGCGCGGCCAGCTCCTCCTCCACTCGGGCCCAGAGCGTCGCCGGGAAGGGCGCCAGCGTGATCCGCACCTCGTACGGCCGGGATCGCGAGCCCTGCACAGCGGCCGTCACCTCGCCCGGCGTCACGTCCAACCGCAGCACCTGCCCCGCCCGGGCGTACGACCGACCACGGGTGAGGCGAGTGCCCAGTGCGAAGGACTCCAGCACCTCCAGGAAACGGCGGGACCACCAGGAGGTGCCGATCGCGCCACGGGTGCTCCGTGCCCGCAGCCCGCCCTCGACCCTGCGGGGTGGACCGTACTCGGCGAACCGGTTGGCCGGGCGGCCTGGCTGGTCACTGCCGGTATCCCGTGGGCTCATTCGGCCACCGCCCCGGACTCCAGCTGGAACAGCTCCCGCAGCTGCGCCGTGGACAGCTCGGTAACCCACTGCTCACCGGCACCCACCACCGTCGAGGCGAGCCGACGCTTGTCGGCGATGAGCGCGGCGACCTTCTCCTCCACCGTGCCGGCGCAGACAAACTTGCGGACCTGAACGCGCCGCCGCTGCCCGATGCGGAACGCCCGGTCCGTGGCCTGGTCCTCCACCGCCGGATTCCACCAGCGGTCAACGTGCACGACATGGTTGGCCGCGGTCAGGGTGAGACCGGTACCACCGGCCTTGAGCGAGAGTACGAAGAGCGCGGGGCCGTCCGGGGACTGGAACCGCGTCACCATCGCGTCCCGGTCGGCCTTACCGACGCCGCCGTGCAGGAACAGCGTCTCCTGTCCGAACCGGGCCGACAGGTGGCCGCGCAGCATGCCGCCGAACTCGGCGTACTGGGTGAAGAGCAGGGCCTTCTCCCCCGCGACAAGCACCTCGTCGAGGATCTCCTCCAGCCGGGCCAGCTTGCCGGAGCGGCCGACCAGCGCCGAGTTGTCCCGCAGCAGGTGCGCCGGGTGGTTGCAGACCTGCTTGAGCCGGGTCATGGCGGCCAGCACGAGCCCACGTCGCTCGATGCCCTCGCTGGACTCGATCTGGGCCATCATGTCGTCCACCACCGCACGGTAGAGGGCAGCCTGTTCCGCGGTCAGGTTGCACACCACCTCCATCTCCAGCTTCTCTGGCAGGTCGGAGATAACCGAAGAGTCGGTCTTGAGGCGACGCAGCACGAACGGGCCGGTGATCCGGCGCAGCCGCTCGGCCGCCTCCGCGTCGCCGTGTCGCTCGATCGGTTCGGCGTACCGCTTCTTGAACTCGGCGGCCGGGCCGAGCAGACCGGGATTGGCGAACTGCATGATCGACCAGAGGTCGGCGAGCCGATTCTCCACCGGGGTGCCGGTGACCGCGATCCGATGCCGGGCGGGCAACGCCCGGACCGCCTCGGCTTGCCGCGTCGAGGCGTTCTTGATGGCCTGTGCCTCGTCCACCACCACCCGATGCCAGTCGACCCCGGCCAGCTCCCCCGCATCGCGGGCAGCCACCGTGTAGGTGGTGAGGACCAGGTCCGCTGCCTCCACCGCCGCGGTGAACGCCGCCCCGCGGGCCCGCTCGGCGCCGTGATGCACATGGACCCGTACGCCCGGGGTGAAGGTCGCCGCCTCCCGCTGCCAGTTACCGACCAGTGACATCGGACAGACCAACAGGGTCGGACCGACGCCCGGCGGGTCACCAGCGAGCAACGCGAGTAGCTGTACCGTCTTGCCGAGACCCATGTCGTCAGCGAGCACCCCGCCGAGGCCGAGGGACTGCAGAAAGGACAGCCAGGCCAGCCCTCGCCGCTGGTAGGGGCGGAGAACGCCCTGGAACGACGGAACCGCGTCCACCGGGGTGAGTTGCCGCTCCACAGCTCCGGCGAGCAAGTCACCCAACGCACCGTCGGCCGCCACCTCGAGCACCGGCAGCGCGTCGGTAGCAGGGTCGGAGAGGCCGAGCCGCAGCAGGTCGCCGACGGTCAGCTCGCCGGCGGAACGGAGCAGCCGCAGGCCGGCGGCGAGACGTTTCGGGTCCAGCTCCACCCAGCGCCCACGCAGGCGGACCAACGGAGATTTCAGCGCGGCCAGCGACTCCAGTTCCTCGGCGGTCAGCGGCTGGTCGCCGAGGGACACCTCCCAGCGGTAGTCGACCAGGGCATCCAACCCCACCCCGTCGCCAGCCCCGGCGACGGTGCCCGGGGCGGTACGGCTCTGGGCCTGTAGTCGAGCGCCGAGCCGGGACGACGGACGCTGCCACCACGAGGGCAACAGCACCGCGAACCCGGCTGCGTGCAGCACCGGCGCGCCGTCGCGTAGAAAGCGATGCGCGCCCGCGGCGTCCAGCTCCAGCGCCTCTGGAGTGGCGGTGCGCAGGGCCGAGTTCAGCTCCGGCCAGAGTCGGCTGGCCCGCCCCAACTCGGTCAGCAGGGCCTCCTGCGGAGCGGCCGGGCCCGGTAGGGCCGCCGACTCGTGCCAGATCCGCACGGCGTCAACATGCAGACCCGGCTGGTCGGCCGGCTGTAGGCCGAACTCGACCCGCCACGACCCCTCGGCCGCGGCCAGCCCCCCGGCCGCCGCCTCAAAGAGTCCGTCCGTCGGCGGCTCCACCAGCCGGAAGCTGGCCCGGACCGAACCTCCCACAGCGTCGCGCTGCCAGGCGTCCAACTCACCGCGCAGGGTGTCGAGCTCCGCCGAGTCGGCGGTGAAGTCACGACGCGGGCCGGTGAGCGCCGCGAGCCAGGCCGCGACCGCGCCCCGCGGACGGGCTCCCCGGGTAAGGGAGGTCTCCGCGAGGGCAGCCCGTACGGCCGCGTCGGTGAGCGCGTCGAGCGCCTCGACCACCAGTTCACCTGGTTCCCCGGCGGCTGCGGTCGGTCGCCTCGTACGAGCCTGCGGCGGCACACCACCGTTGGCGGGCGTTTCCGGTCCGCCGGGTACGGCGAGTGGAGCCGGATCGATCTCGACGGCGGCACGGACCGCGGGCGGCAGGGCGAGGGCGAGGGCCCGGGCCCAGCCAGCGTCCACGCCGGTGAGCAGGGGCTGCCACACCGCCCAGGCGGCGCTGGCACGTTCCTTCGGTGGCCGGACGCCGGGCAGGACCCGACCACGGGCGGCGAGGTCCACGGCGAAGGCCGCCAGCTCCGCGAGGTGACGCAGAGTGGCACCGGGTACGGCGTCAGGTAGAGCGCCGGCCGCGGTGATCTGGGAGAGCAGCGACAGGGCGGCGTCCGGGGCGTAAACCAGGGCGGGCACCCGCCACCCGGCCAACGTGACCGGCCCACGGAGCGGCTCGACCGACGCGGTGCGGACCAGCTCCGGCGAGTCCAGCGGCGAACCAGCTCGGGTGGGCAGGGTGAGCAGTGCCGTGCCGGGCTCGGTCGGCTCGGCGACCTCGGCCAGAGCTGCCGCAAGCACGGGGTGACCGGCGGCGAACGGGTGGGGTCGCTCGCGGGGCGCCCGCCCGGCCCGGCGCGGCGCCCGAGGCGGCGACGCGCTGTCCTCGGCCCAGATGGCGAGCCCGATGCCGAGCCGCCACGACCCGTGGACAACCAGCACGCGTTCTCCCCTCGTTGGCGCCCCGGCCCAGGATAGGCGGGGCGGCAGCGAGGCTCCTCACCGCTGTAGCAGACCTGTTCCTGAGCTGTACCCGTTTTCCGGGGGCGGCGCTTCCGCTACGCGGTCCCGCCGGTCGGGGCAGGATGGGCGCATGGCGCCAACCGTGGAGATTCCGCTGGCCGGTGGTTCGTCCGACGGGCAGACCGTCACCGTCGAATTGGACCCGAACGGTCGCCCACCGCTGACCCACCACCACCTCGGCGACGGCGGGCTCGCCGAAGCCGAGATCTACGAGCTGGAGACGGTGGGGGGAGATGCCCGGAGGTGGCGCTACTGTTGGCGGGGCCCGGCGGTCTGACCGGCTCACCCCTCCACGGAGACCAACGACCGGGTCCGGAGACTCTCCAGCACCGAGCGGGTTACCTTCGAGGTGCCCCGGGCCTCCTCGCACACCTCGGCGACCCGCCGGGCGGTGGCCTCGGCGCGCTGCTCCCGTTCGTCCCACAGCCGGTCGACCTCGGCCAGCAGCGGGCCCTCGACCTCCCGCTCCACCCCGCGAAGGGCGGGGACGCCGAGCCGCTGGGCCAGGTCGAAGACCTTGCCGGCGTACGGCAGGGGGAGGAACGGGGTGTTCACCATCGCGGCGAAGATCAGAAAGTGCAGCCGCATGCCGACCGCCAGATCGAAGTGGCGCATCAGGCCGAGCACCTGCTGGGGGGAGTAGCTGCCGTGCAGGATGCGCCCCCGTTCGGCGGCGACCATGTGTGACAGCACGCCGTGGGAGTGCCGGATATCGTCCCGTTCCATCGGGACGAAGAGGACATCGGCGTCGATTCGGTGTACCAGGAAGTCGCCGATCTGGGCCAGGAGCCGGTGGTAGCCGTCGACATCGAGCCGTTCAGCGGCCCGCCCCGGTTCCCGCACACTCATGCCGACCAGACGCCGGCCCGCTGGCACCCCCTCCTCCCGGAGTAGGTGCACGGGGAAGTCCTCGGGCTCCAGGAGAAACGCCGGATCCGCGGTGACCGTGATCGGGTTGAGCAGCCCAGCCTCCTCCAGAAGCATCCGAGACTCCTGGTCCCGCACCGTGACCTGGGTCGCCCCGGCCAGCGTCTCGCGGACCATCCCGGTGTCCACCATCTCGCTGAGCGGGCCGACCCCCACCGCGTAGGTGAGCAGCGGCAGGCCGCGCTCCTGCGCAACCCGGACCACCCGCAGGTAGCGGCGGGCCTCCTGGTCGTAGAGGATGCCGCCGCCCCCCAGGATGAGCAGATCGAGCTGGGCCAGCAGCGGGGACGAGTCGGTGCGGCTCACCCCCTCCCACGGCACCGCCTCCACCTCCGGGTGAGCCGTCCGGGTGTGATCGGGGTTGCGGGAGAAGACGATGATCCGTGCGTTCGGCTCCTGCTCGCGCAGGTCGGTCAGAAGGCCGGTGAGGATCGCCTCGTCACCAAGGTTGCGACCGCCGTACGAGCCGAGCACACCGATGGTCAGGCCGGTGCCAGCTGTCATCCGTCGCTCCTCCCGGGTCCGTCCAGGCGGATTTCCCGGTACGCCGAGGAACAGTCCTGCCCTGGACGCGCGGCGGTTCAGGAGCGGCCGGGCGGGGGGCGGGTGACCGTCGCCCTGACCGGGGTCCGGCGTCAGCCGGGTGGACCGGCGGGGTGGGTGAGGAAGGGCAGCACCGCCGCCGGCAGGGCCGGGGACGAGAGGATGTCGTAGTGGGTGAGGCCGGGCAGCACCGCCAACCGAGCCGCCGACCGACCGGTGCCGTCCCATCCGGCGTCCCGGTGACCGCCGCCGAGCAGCCCGTAGAACTCCACCATGTGCGCGGTGGTCACCGAGTCCGCGTCGGCGAAGACCAGCAGTGTGGGCAGGACGAGGGCGGCCACCTCCGCCGACCAGTCATACTCGCGCCGCAGCAGCTCCCCCGACTTGGCCCACAGCCGGGGCCACTCCGCCGGCCGGGGCGCTACCCGGGCGTAGCGCCGATGTGCTGGAGTACCCCGCATCCGCTCCCCCGCCGCCTCGTCCTGCTGGGCCATCGTGGTGAGGGTCTCTGGGTACCAGCCCTGCTGGCGGCATGGCGCGGAGACCACCACCAGTCGGCCGACCAGGTCCGGATGCTGGATCGCGGTACGCAGCCCCACCCCGCCGCCCAGCGAGTATCCGAGCACGTCAACCTCGGGCAAACCCAGCCTCATGATCAAAGCGGCGACATCGTCGGCCAGTGACTCGTACCGAAGCGGACGGCCCACGTCGGCGGTACGGCCATGCCCCTGAAGATCCACCGCAAGGACCCTGCGCCGCTCCGTCAGTGCTGGCAGGAGCGGGGCGAACATGTCGGTCGACCCGAAGCCGCCGTGCAGCAACACCAGCGGGCGTCCGGTGCCGTGCCACTCGTACCACATTCGAAGCCCGCTGACCTCGGCGTAACTCACGGCTGCCCACCCGGCCTCCGGCGGCCCGCACCACGCCGTCTCGCCGATGGCGGGCGGCGCCCCGCCGACGAGAACGGCCACACCAGCAACGGCATGAGAACCCAGCGAGGTCGGTCCCGCCCCGCGCCACCGTGCATACCGGCGATCCTATGGCGCGGAGGTCGCCGTCGGTACTGACTGTTCAAGGCCTACCGCGGAAACTCACGAGCCGTGCCGGAGCCTTCGAGCCTCGACAAAATTCGAACATACCTCACGTTGGTCAGTATGATCCCCTAATGACAGGCAGGCCGAAGGAAGCCAGAAGTCGAGAACAACCGAAACAATCAGTCAGTCGCAGAAAACTGATGACGCTGACCGGCGTCGGAACGCTCGGTGGGCTAACTGTCCTCGCCGGGGCGAAACTAGCCCCATGGTGGACCGACCGCAGTCCCCAGGGAAACGGTACTGCCTGGACAGGGCCCGTCGAGACAGGCGCCAGCCCCGCGCCACCATCACCAACGGCTAACGCCACCGGCGCGCTACCACCCCGGCAGGAGATCATCAACCAGTACGGTGCCCGGACACCACACTACTGGGGGTTACACCCGGAGAATTCCTGGTCGACGTTCCCGACCGACACCCCGTTGGCTCGTGACTCCGTCTGCCTGACATTCGACGCGTGCAGCGACAGCAGCGGTTACGACGAGCGGCTGATCGACACCCTACGTGCGCACCGCGTACCGGCGACGTTATTTGTCAACCAACGCTGGGCGACCAGCCATCGCCGGGAGTTCGAAAGCCTCGTCGCCGACCCCCTGTTCGAGATCGGCAATCACGGCACCAACCATCGTCCGTTATCAGTTACCGGTCGCACCGCGTACGGAATCGCCGGCACGAAGAGCGTTGGCGAGGTGTACGACGAGATCGCCGGAATGCACACGTGGATGGCCACCAACTACGACCTCCAACCACAGTTCTTCCGCCCCGGAACAGCCCACGCTGACAACGTGGCCACAGAGGTGTCCCGGGCGATGGGTGAGTGGATCGTCATGTTCAGCGTAAACGGCGACTCGGGCGCCACCGCAAGCGCCAACCAGGTCTACGAGCAGTTCCTGCGGCTCCGCCCCGGCGGAATCCTGCTGGCACACTTCAACCGACCCGGGTCGGAGACAGCCGCCGGCGTCGAACGCGCACTTCCAGTTCTCATCGGACGCGGCCTACGTTTTCGACGACTCGACGACGTGCTTCCTGCTGCCGCTTCTCCGGCGCAGCCTCCCCGTTGGTGAACCGTCGGCACCAGGCGAAGCCGGTGCCACGGCCGTATTCGTCGTAGCACGCTCGCGGCACCCTTTGACCAGCACCCGCACCCGGCCCCCTCGAAAGTGGTCCGCTCCGGCCGTCCGAGGGCGGTTTCGCCACGCACGCCACCCCCGCCGGGCGACGATCAGGTGTGCGGATCCAGCGGGGACAGGGATGACGTGGCGCAGGCGGGTGGAGGGCCGAGACACCGGTTTCGGCGAGACAGCGAGATGTCCCGGGACACAGTCCGGGTGGAGGCCTTCAGCGATGCCGTGATCGCTGTCGCCCTGACGCTGATGGCGGTGGAGCTGCTCCAGTTCAACCCGAGTGGAGCTGCCGACACGGACCTGGTGTCGAGGCTCCAGCAGGAGTGGCGGGCTTTCCTCGCCTACATCATCACCTTCGCCATCGTCGGCCAGATCTGGCTGACCCACCACAACAGTTGGCGATACGTGGTCCGGGTCGACCAGATGCTGTTGGTGCTGAACCTGATAATGCTGATGTTCGTGGCAGCCATCCCGTTCACGGCCAACCAGCTGTCGGACCATCTTCGGGGCAGCGATGTGGACCAGCAGTTGTCGGCCGCGATCTACGTCGGTGCAGTCCTCGGCGAAGCGCTGTTTTTCAATCTGGGCTGGTGGTGGGCGCGCTCGCACGGGCTACTCAACCCGGATCTCGATCCCCGACTGGCGGCGTCGGTCTCCCGCCGGTACCTCGTCCGCCCGCTGCTCTACCTGCTCGCCTTCGCGATCGTCTTTGTCAATCCGATCCTCAGCCTGCTGGCCTACCTGTTGCTGGTGGCGATCTATCTCGTCCGCGGTCCGGGCGACCTCCCGCCCGGTGGATACGAGAAATCCGAACGCGGTGAGCCTTCGGGGGATCATGGCCCGGAGAACTGACCACGGGCCGTCGGTAGTGCTGGTGGTACGGGGTGGGCGCGGCAGGTTTCGAACCTGCGACCCCTCGCTTGTAAGGCGAGTGCTCTCCCACTGAGCTACGCGCCCCGGGCGCCGGTAGGACGGGCCGGAGGCTGGCAAGCTTACCCTGCCGCCACCGGCCCCGCCCCGACGGCCGACCAGGTGTCAGGCGGCCGTCACCTCGGCCAGCACCTTGCGCCAGCCCTGCTGGTCCCGGGCCTCACCCGGCATGTTCATCTCGGCGAAGCGGACCACACCGGCCTTGTCGATGACGAAGGTGCCCCGGTTGGCGATGCCACCGATGTCGTTGAAGACCCCATAGGCCTGGGCGACCGCGCCGTGCGGCCAGAAGTCGGAGAGCAGCGGGAACTCGTAGCCCTCCTGGTTCGCCCAGATCTTGTGGGAGTACACCGAGTCCACGCTGACGGTGAGCACCTGAACGTCGTCGTTGACGTACTGGTTCAGGTTGTCCCGTACCTCGCACAGTTCACCCTGGCACACACCGCTGAAGGCGAGAGGGTAGAAGACCAGGAGCACCGCGCGCTTGTCGCGGAAGTCGGCGAGCCGAACCTCCTGATTGTTCTGGTCCTTGAGCACGAAGTCCGGCGCCTGGGCGCCAACGTCGATGGGCATGCGGAGCTCCTTGCGGTCGGGTCAACGTCACGAAAGCCTGCCATACGGCACGAGCTGGGCGGTATGGGAGTAGCTACTTACTTCTTACTTCTTGCTCTTAGAGCCGCGGCGCAGCACCAACCGGGCACCGCTCCAGTCCCGACCAGCGTTGATCGTGGATGTCTGCTGCAGGCCGGCAGTTGGCGCGGACTCGGCGATCTCGCTGGGTTCCACGTGCCCATCGCGTCCGGCCTTCGGCGTCAGTAGCCACACGATTCCGCTGTCGGCCAGCGGGCCGAGGGCATCAACGAGCAGCTCGAAGAGGTCACCGTCGCCGTCCCGGTACCAGACCAGCACCGCGTCGACCACCTCGTCGGTGTCTTCGTCAACCAGTTCCCCACAGCGGTTGGTCAGTGCGTCTCGGAGATCCTGGTCGACGTCGTCGTCGTACCCCATCTCCATGACGACCATCCCCGGCTCGATTCCGAACCGGTCCGCCAGGCTGCGTACTCCGTCGGCGGCCTGACCAGCGGTCGCGCTCACTGTCGCGTGCCTCCTCTTTCGTCCAGCTCACGGCGTCGGTCGACGCCGTGAGCCAAGTCCACACAGTTGCGGCTCGGCGCGCAAGTGGCACACCGGGTGGAACGGAATTTACCCTGCCAGGAGCGTGCGGGCACCCTGGGTGATGGCATCCTCGGTGACCAGTACCTGACGGGCCGCCGGGCCTAATGGTACGAACGAGTCAGCTGCCGCGACACGCCGCACCGCTCCGACGTATCCGGCATCGACCAGGGCCGCGATGACCCCCTCCCCCACGCCGCCGGACCGCCGGGTCTCATCCACGACCAGGACTCGGCCGGTCGCGGTGGCCTCCCGGATGAGGTCGGCTACCGGCAGCGGCGCCAGCCACCGCAGGTCAACCACACGGCTGCCGACCCCCTCCTCGGCGAGCACCGCGGCGGCACGCAGCGACAGCCGGACCCCGTTGCCGAAGGTGATGATCGTGATGTCGCCGGCCGAGCCGACACCGTAGCCGCGGGCCCGGCCGATCGGCACCTGCGCGCTCGCCCAGGAGCCCGGCCCCGCGTACTCGGCGAGCCACTCCCCGTCGCCCTCCGTGCGCAGGTCGCGTGTGTGGTAGAGGGCAATGGGCTCCAGGAAGACGCAGACGCTGCCGTCCACTGCCGCACTGGCCAGGCAGGTGCGGAGCATGGGCGCGGCATCGTCCGGCCGTGCCGGCACCGCGACCACCGGGCCGGGGATATCCCGGAGTACAGCCACCGAGTTGTCGTTGTGGAAGTGACCACCGAGCCCCTGCTGGTACGCCAGCCCGGCGATCCGGACCACCATCGGGTTCCGGTAGGCGCCCTGCGAGAAGAACTGCATGGTGGCGGCTTCGCCGCGCAGTTGGTCCTCGGCGTTGTGCAGATACCCGAGGTACTGGATCTCCGGCACCGGCAACATCCCGGCCAGCCCGGCGCCCAGTCCGAGCCCGAGGATCGAGGTCTCGTCGAGGAGGGTGTCGAAGACCCGGGTGGCCCCGAAGCGCTCCCGCAGCCCCTTCGTCACCCCGTACACCCCGCCCTTCGCGCCGATGTCCGCACCGAACACGGCCATTCGTGGGTGGTCGAGCAGGCCGTCGGCGAGCGCGGCGTTGATGCTCTCCGCGAGGGTCAACGGGCCGGCCAGCTCAGGCGTTCTTCCGTCGAAGGCCTCGGCTCGGGCAGCCGCGCCGGGACCTTCCGCGCGGGCCGCGGCGGCGGCGACGGCCTGGGCGACCCGGCCCGGCCACCGTGGTGCCAGCGGGGCGAGGATCTCCGCCGGATCGGCCAGCTTCGGCTCCTCCAGCACCTCCTCGGCGATCCGGCGGACCTGCCAGCCGATCTCGTCGTACCGGGCCAGCAGGGCCGCACCGGTGGCGATGCCTGCCCCGGTGAGCAGCCGGGCGGTGACCAGCAGCGGATCCCGCTCGAGGTCGGCGGTCATCTCGTCGGTGGTGCGGTACGCGGTCTCGGCGTCCGCGCCGGCGTGGCCCATCAGTCGGACAGTCGACAGGTGCAGCACGGCCGGCCGGCGGTGTCGACGGACCCACTGCACCGCCTCGGCCGCCATCGCGTACGCCTCGACCAGGTCGGTTCCGTCGGCGGTGAGGTAGCGGACTCCCGGCTTCGCGCGCAGGACCGCCGCGACCCAACCCTGCGGGGACCGCACGCTGATGCCGAGGCCGTTGTCCTCGCAGAGGAACAGGACCGGCAGGCGTAGCCCGTTGTGGTCGTACCAGCCGGCGGCGTTCAGGGCGGCGGTGGCGCTGGCGTGGTTCACCGACGCGTCGCCGAAGGAGCAGAGCACGACGGACTCTGGCGGCCACGGCGCGCTGTCGGGTGCGGTGTTCCCGTCGAGCCGGCGGGACCGCTCCACCGCCAGCCCCAGACCGACCGCGCGGGGCAGGTGCGAGGCGACGGTGGAGGTGGTCGGCACGACGGCGAGGTCGGCGCGGCCGAAGACCTTGTGCCGGCCGCCGGCGATCGGCTCCCGAGCCGAGGCGACCATCCCGCGCAGCACGTCGCGGGCCGCCTCGGCGTACTCGGGGGCGAGGGGCCGTTCCACGCCGCCTGCCGGTGCACCCCAGGTGCCCTCGACCGTGCCGGCGGTGGCCGCGGCGTGGTCGTCCGGGGTGCGATCACCGCCGGCTTGGGCAGCGCGGACGCAGTAGAACGCACCGGAGCGGTAGTGCAGCAGGGCCGGGTCGGTCGGCCGGAGCGCGGCGGCGACGGCGGCGTTGCCCTCGTGGCCGGCCGAGCCGATGGTGTAGAAGCCCTCGTCGAAGCTGCGGAGCCAGCGGCCGGCAAGGTCGAGCTGGCGGCTGATGATCTGAGCGTCGAACAGCTCCAGGACCCGCGCGCCGGTCAGCGATGCCTCCTCGCGGACCGGCCGGGAGGGGTCCCGGTGACGCTGGGCGGCGACCAGCGCCCCCAATCCCACACGGAGCCGCTCGTCAAGGTCGTACTGGGTGGTCACGTCGGACAGCATTACCGACCGAGGCCCGGCGTGCCCAGTGGGACACGACGGGGGCGGCCCGGTCTACTCCACTTCGCCGGCTTCCGGGCAGCCGCGGTCGGACATCTTGGTCAGCAGTGCGCGCAGGTCGTTGATTTCCGTATCGCTGAGACCGGAGAGGGGCCGGGATTCGGACATCGCTTGGTGGACCCGCACCCGCATGCGCCGCCCCACTGTGGTCACCACGAGTGTCTTCTGCCGCCGGTCGGCGGGGTCGATCCGACGCTCGACCAGGCCCGCCTGTTCCAACCGGTCTACCAGAGCGGTGACGTTGGACCGGTCGCAGCGCAGTTGCTCGGCGAGTTCGCGGGCGGGCAGCGGCCGGTCTGGGTCGAGTTCGTACAGGGCGCGGGCCACGGCGGGGGTGAGCCCCAGCCGGGTGATGTCGGTTTCCTGGTCCTGCCGGATGATCGAGGCGATCTGCATGATCCTGCGGATGGCGTCCCCGGCCAGCTCGGACCGGCTGCTCTCCGGGGAGTCCGCCCGCTGGATGGTGCGATGCGCCATGACCAGTACCCTACCCGCCGCAACAGTTGAAGTGGTCGATTCCCACACGACGGCAGCGGTGTCGGGACCCCGCTCCGATCGAGGAGGTTTCTGCTCGTCGGGCCCGGCGACGGCCGAGGACCGAACCGCCGGGGCCGGTCAGCCGGGCAGGAACGAGAAGCGGACCTGGCGTGTCGGGTTGTCTCCGTTCGGGTCAACCAGGCACAGCGACTGCCAGGCGCCGAGCACGAGCCGCCCGTCACACACCGGAAGCGTCGCGTACGGCGACAGGAAGGCGGGCAACAGATGGTCCCGCCCATGGCCGGGGGCCCCGTGCCGGTGTCGCCACCGGTCGTCGGAGGGCAGCAGGTCGTTGAGCACCCGGCGTAGATCGTCGTCGGACCCAGAACCGAACTCGATGAGCGCGAGCCCGGCGGTGGTGTGGGGCACGAAGACGTGCAGCAGGCCGTCCCCCTGTCCGGCCACGAACCGGTCCGCCTCGGTGGTGATGTTCCGGACGGTGAGGCGCGAGCCGGTCTGCACTGTTATCACCTCGGTATGCATGGTGTGGATTCTGCCCGCAGCCGGCGTGGCCGACCTGTGACGCCGAGACACCGTCAGGCCACCCCCGATGAGGTTACCGATGAGTACCTGTGTCGAGCGTCGCGTCTCCCACAGGTGAAGTGACGGGGAGTGCCCCGAGAGGGCAGGATGACGCTATAACCTGACCAAAAATCCAACCGAGGGAACGCCTGTGGCCACGGAACGCAAGCGCCCGGTGATCAGTGCCGGTCTGCCGAGCCAGCTTCCGGATATCGACCCCGACGAGACCGGCGAATGGGTCGAGTCGCTCGACGGTGTTGTCGACGAGCGCGGGACGAAACGCGCCCGCTACGTCATGCTGCGCCTGCTGGAACGAGCCCGCGAGCGTCAGGTCGGGGTGCCATCCCTGACCACCACGGACTACATCAACACCATCGCACCCGAGCGGGAGCCCTGGTTCCCCGGCGACGAACACGTCGAGCGGCGCATCCGGGCCTACATCCGGTGGAACGCCGCGGTGCTGGTACACCGGGCCCAGCGGCCGGACATCGGCGTCGGTGGACACATCTCGACGTTCGCCAGCTCGGCCTCGCTCTACGAGGTCGGCTTCAACCACTTCTTCCGGGGTAAGGACCACCCGGGCGGCGGCGACCACCTCTTCTACCAGGGGCACGCCTCCCCCGGCATGTACGCGCGGGCGTTTCTCGAGGGGCGGCTCAGCGAGCACCAGCTCGACGGGTTCCGCCAGGAGCTGTCCCACCCCGGTGGCGGGCTGCCGTCGTACCCGCACCCCCGGCTGATGCCGGACTTCTGGGAGTTCCCCACCGTCTCGATGGGCCTCGGCGGCGTCAACGCCATCTACCAGGCCCGGTTCAACCGCTACCTGCACCACCGCGGCATCAAGGACACCTCCGACCAGCACGTGTGGGCGTTCCTCGGTGACGGCGAGATGGACGAGCCGGAGACACTGGGCGCGATCGGGACGGCCGCCCGGGAGGAGCTGGACAACCTCACCTTCGTCATCAACTGCAACCTGCAACGCCTGGACGGACCGGTCCGCGGCAACGGCAAGGTCATGCAGGAGCTGGAGGCGTTCTTCCGGGGTGCCGGCTGGAACGTCGTCAAGGTCGTCTGGGGCCGCGAGTGGGACCCACTGCTCGCCCGGGACACCGACGGCGCCCTGGTCAACCTGATGAACACCACGCCCGACGGTGACTACCAGACCTACAAGGCGGAGTCCGGGGCATACATCCGGGAGCACTTCTTCGGCCGTGACCCGCGGACCCGCAAGATGGTCGAGCACCTCAGCGACGACGAGATCTGGAACCTGAAGCGGGGTGGCCACGACTACCGGAAGCTCTACGCGGCGTACAAGGCGGCGGTGGAGCACACCGGGCAGCCGACGGTGATCCTGGCCAAGACCATCAAGGGTTGGACGCTCGGCTCGCACTTCGAGGGGCGCAACGCCACCCACCAGATGAAGAAGCTGACGCTGGATGATCTGAAGACCTTCCGCGACCGGCTCTACCTGGACATCCCGGACAAGGCGCTGGAAGAGAACCCCTACCTGCCGCCGTACTACCGGCCGGAGGCGAAGTCCGACGAGATCGAGTACCTACACGAGCGCCGCCGGCAGCTCGGCGGCTACCTGCCGTCCCGACGGCCCGGTACGAAGCGGCTGACCATCCCCGGTCCAGAGAGCTTCGCCGATGTCAAGCGCGGTTCCGGTAAGCAGAAGGTGGCCACCACGATGGCCTTCAACCGCCTGCTCAAGGACCTGATGAAGGACCGCGAGTTTGGCCAGCGCTGGGTTCCGATCATCCCGGACGAGGCCCGCACCTTCGGTATGGACTCGCTCTTCCCGACACGGAAGATCTACTCGCCGCACGGCCAGCGCTACACCTCGGTTGACCGGGAGCTGTTCCTGTCGTACAAGGAGGCGACGGGCGGGCAGATCCTGCACGAGGGCATCAACGAGGTCGGCTCGGTCGCCTCCTTCACCGCGGCCGGCTCCGCGTACGCCACACACAACGAGCCGATGATCCCGATGTACATCTTCTACTCGATGTTCGGGTTCCAGCGGACCGCGGACGGGCTCTGGGCGGCGGCCGACCAGATGGCCCGGGGCTTCCTGCTCGGCGCGACCGCCGGACGGACCACGCTCAACGGCGAGGGCCTCCAGCACGAGGACGGTCATTCGCTGTTGATCGCCGCCACCAACCCGGCGGTGGTCGCCTACGACCCGGCGTTCGCCTTCGAGATCGCGCACATTGTGGAGAACGGCCTGCACCGTATGTACGGCGAGGCGCAGGAGAACGTCTTCTACTACCTGACGGTCTACAACGAGCCGATCGTGCAGCCGGCGGAGCCGGCAGAGGTCGACGTCGAGGGCATCCTGAAGGGCATCTACCGGTACTCGCCGGCGCCCCAGGTGGACGGCCCGCCGGCACAGCTTCTCGCCTCCGGCACCGGCCTGCAGTGGGCGCTCAAGGCGCAGGACCTGCTTGCCCGCGACTGGGGGGTGGCCGCCAGCGTCTGGTCCGTGACCTCCTGGACCGAGTTGCGCCGCGACGCGGTCCAGGCGGAGGAGCACAACCTGCTCAACCCGACCGGGGAGCAGCAGGTTCCGTACGTGGCGGCCAAGCTGGCCGACGCCGACGGGCCGAAGGTCGCGGTCAGCGACTGGATGCGCGCGGTGCCGGATCTGATTTCCCGCTGGGTGCCCGGCGACTACACCTCACTCGGCACCTGCGGCTTCGGTATGTCGGACACCCGGCACGCGCTGCGTCGATACTTCCACGTGGACGCGGAGTCAATCGTGGTCGCGACGTTGCGGCAGCTCGCTCTCCGCGGCGCGGTACCGGCGGGGGTTCCCGCCGAGGCGGCCAAGAAGTACGCCATCGACGACGTCGGGGCCGCCCCGGTCGGTGAGACCGGCGGCGACAGCTGACCGACCGTCCTGGTGGGCCCGGCGTGGGAGTGTTCCGCGCCGGGCCCACGGCGTCTCTCGGGTGGGTCGGGTCCATCCGCTTCCCTGCTGGGCCTGCGGGAGCTACAAGGTGGCGGTGGCCCGGATCCCTGGCTAGGACCCCGGGCCACCACCGGAACGGGTGACGCCAGGACGAGGCCCGGTCAGCCGACGGCGGCCAGGTCGGTCAGCCGGGCGAGCGAGTCCTCCAGGTCGGCGCCGACCCGACGTAGACCGAGCCGGAGCAGGGCGGCTTTGACCGGGCCGGCCGGCCAGCGTACGACGATCAGCCGCACGACCGTCCCGCCCTCCGCCTCGTCCGCGGTGAGCTGGACGTAGATCTCGGTGCGCGCCTCCGCTCGGGCACCGGCGCCCTTGGCGCGTTCTCGCCAGCCGATCAGGGTCGGCTCCTGGTAGGCGATCACCTCGGCCTCATGTGCCGCGCCGCGCCCCGCCTGGACCCGCTGCCGCCGACCGAAGCCCTCCCCGGAGAGCACTTCCGCCGCACGGACCCCGGCCAGCCAGGCCGGTAGCTGTTCAGCCCGCTGCACGACACCCCAGACCGCTTCGATCGGCGCGGTTACGTGCGAGCTGCGTTCCACGAGGATCATTTTCCGTCTTCCTCCAGTGCGGACAACCCACGATATCGGCACTCTATGCGCGATTTAGGACGTAAACGGACAGGTAGGTAGAAGACACGCCGAAGACCCTTGTCTCCATCGGTGAGATGCGGGTATGGCCGCCACCGGTGGCGAGGGGCCCTGCCGGACGCCGGTGCCGCCGGCCGTAGGCTTGGGGCGTGACGGTACGTGTGCGCTTCGCCCCCTCCCCGACCGGAATGTTCCACGTCGGCGGTGCCCGCTCTGCCCTGCAGAACTGGATCTTCGCCAAGCAGCAGGGCGGGGTGTTCGTACTCCGGGTCGAGGACACGGACGCGGCCCGCAACAAGCCCGAGTGGACCGAGGGAATCCTGGCGGCGCTGGAGTGGATCGGCATCGCGCGCGGTAGCTACGAAGGGCCCTACTTCCAGTCCTCGTACGCGACCGAGCACCGCGCCGCCGCCAGCCGGCTACACGAGGGCGGGCGCGCGTACTACTGCGACTGCACCCGTGAGGTGGTGCAGGCCCGTACCGGCTCGCCACACACCGGCTACGACGGCTTCTGCCGGGACCGGAACCTGGGGCCGGGTGCCGGCCGCGCCCTACGCTTCCGGACCCCGGACGAGGGTGCGACCGTGGTGGTCGACCTGATCCGCGGTGAGCCCACCTTCGACAATCGGCTGATCGAGGACTTCGTGATCGCCCGAAGCGACGGCTCACCGGTCTTCCTGCTCGCCAACGTGGTTGACGACATGACGATGGGGATCACCCACGTCATCCGGGCCGAGGAGCACCTACCCAACACCCCGAAGCAACAGCTGCTCTGGGACGCACTCGGCGTCAAGCCACCGGTCTGGGCGCACGTCCCGGTCGTCGTCAACGAGAAGCGGCAGAAGCTGTCCAAGCGCCGCGACAAGGTCGCCCTGGAGGCGTACCGCGACGAGGGCTATCTGGCCGACGCGATGTGCAACTACCTGATGCTGCTCGGTTGGGCCCCGTCCGGCGACCGGGAGATCGTGCCCTGGCCGGTCATCGAGGAGGAGTTCCGACTGGAGGAGGTGAACCCCTCCTCGGCCTTCTTCGACGAGAAGAAGCTACGCGCGTTCAACGGTGAGTACATCCGAGCGCTGCCGATCGCCGAGTTCATCGCGGGATGCCAGCCGTGGTTGACCGGTACCGCGACGATCGCACCTCCGCCGTGGCAGCCGGACGAGTTCGACGCCGAGGCGTTCGCGGCGGTGGCACCGCTGGCACAGACCCGCATCGCCGTCCTCAGCGAGATCGTGCCCAACGTGGACTTCCTCTTCCTCGACTCGCCGCTGATCGACGAGGGAGCGTGGGCCAAGGCGATGAAGGAGGGCGCCGGCGACCTGCTCGACGCGGTGATCGCCGCCTTCACCGCGCTGCCTTCGTGGGACGCGGACTCAACCAAGTCGACACTGGAGGCAGTCGGTGCGGAGCACGGCCTGAAGCTGGGCAAGGCTCAGGCACCCGTCCGGGTAGCGGTGACCGGCCGCCGGGTCGGTCTCCCCCTCTTCGAGTCCCTCGAGGTCCTGGGCCGCGAGCGCACCCTGACCCGCCTACGGGCTGCCCGCCTCCGTCTCCCCTGAGGCGAGGCACACCCTGCCGTCCGAAGGTCCGGCGCGGTAGGTAAAATGCGCGGGTCGACCCGACCGCGACCGGTGGCTCCTCGGTGGAAGATCGCAGATAGCTGAAATTTCTTCACCAGGCTGTGTGGGCAGCTGTCGCGCGACGGAGTCTATTGAGGTGGGGGCGTCCGGTCCAGCATCCGGGTGCCCACGGCGATCCGCGTGCACGAAGCCCGCAGCGATGCCATCCATCGAACGGGGGCGAGGAGGCAGCGATGGTCCGTAGGGTACGGCGGTTAGCCGCCATGATGGCCAGTGGTCTCGCGACGGGGGTGCTTTCGCTCGGCCTGACCGCAGCACCCGCGTCGGCGACATCGAAGCCACCGCCCGCGGGGGTGGACATCACCGGCACCGGGATGGCCGAGCCGTTACGCCTACGCGCCGACGCCCACCCGACCCAGGTGGCGGCCGTCATCGACCAGGTCAACTTCCTCGGCAACGCCGGCCAGAGCAGCGAACCGGAGAAGGCCGACCTCGGTCCGAAGTACACCGTCGTTGTGCTCGCTGCTGAAGAGCCCCAGCAGACCTACGACCTGTACCCGAAGGCGGCCGGCGGACCCCGCATCTACCGACCGGCCAAGCAGCCGGACGCTCAGGAGACCACCGCCGGCTGGTTCTTCGGCCGGCTCACCATGTCGGAGACGCTGCGGACAGCTGGCGTGCCGTTGGAACGGCAGGTGGACACGGTTGGTGGGGCCGGCGGCGGCGAACGGATGATTCCGGAAAAAGCCGTCAACCCCGCTGAGACCATCGACGAAACCTTCAGCGGATTCCCCCGGCTGCTCCTTGCCAACGTGGCCATCGTGCTGACGATCACCTTCGGGCTGGCCGGGATCGCACTGCTGATCCGGCGTCGGTCCCGCTGACGCCTTCGGGGTGGCGCCAGTGCCGGGCCGTCCAGGCGCGAATCAGCACCAACGGCTGGGCGGTCGACCCGGTCGCCCAGCCCGCGATCGAGGTCGAACCGGGCCGTGCCGGTGCGCGCCCGCCCAGCCCGGAAGGCCGCTGACACAGCCCCGAACCGGGTCCGGCGACGACTCGACCGACTCGGCGGACCGTTGGCGTGGCACCGCTGAATCGTCATCGGCGCGCTCCGGCAGGGGCCCGCTCGGTGTCTCGCCCGGCGCGCTGCCGCCAAGCCAAAGGGGGCTCTTGGCTGCCGGCACCTCGTGGTGGCCCGGCCGGCGGTGCCCGTCCTGGGCGTAGCCGCGCTCGGCCTCCCCGTGCGCCATCCAGGTCTCCTTACCCTCGCCGTCGCCCACCGGCGCTGCCCCGGCGTGCCCTGTCACCGTACTGGCCGGGACCGACGGGCGGTGCCGCACGCGTACCAGGTCACATTTCGAATCGACTCGAATCACCGACCTCAGGCGAACCGCCCGGCTGACACGCGCCTCCGGAGGCGGGGCGCGACGGATGCCCGAGCCGCGGGGAACACCCACCCGTCGACCGCCGGAAGCCACGCTCACCCGCCACAACACCGGCAGGGGGCGACGTGTCAGGCTAGGGCGGTGAACGAGCCGGGAACCGAGCTGGCGGCCACGCTGCGCCGGATCGAGCGGGCGGCGGGAGCGCTCGCCACCGCCAGCGTGGCGCGGATGGACGAGACACTGCCCTGGTTCCGCGAGCTCCCGGCCGACCAACGCTCCTGGGTCATGTTGGTGGCGCAGGCTGGCGCCCGCTCACTGGTGCAGTGGCTGCGCGCCGGCGGCGGCACCGCGGACAGCACCCAGGAGGTCTCCGACGAGGTCTTCGCGACCGCGCCGCAAGCCCTGGCCCGCTCCATCAGCCTCCAGCAGACAGTGGCCCTGATCAAGGTGACCATCGACGTGGTGGAGGAACGGGTCCCGACCCTCGCCGCTCCCGGCGAGGAGCAGCAGTTACGAGATGTGGTGCTGCGCTACTCCCGGGAGATCGCGTTCGCCGCCGCCCGGGTGTACGCGCGGGCCGCCGAGTCCCGTGGTTCCTGGGACGCCCGACTCCAGGCCCTCCTGGTCGACGCGCTGCTGCGTGGCGACTCACCAGACGTGTTGGCCAGCCGGGCGGCGGCGCTGGGTTGGGCGGACGCGCCCCCGGTGGCGGTGGCGGTAGGCCGCTCCCCGGGCGGGGAGGTCTCCGCCGTGCTGCACACCGTCTACCGCTTGGCCCGGCGAATCGGCGCCGAGGTGATCGGCGGCGTGCACGGCGACCGCCTGGTCATCGTGCTCGGTGGCGTGGCCGATCCGGTGGCCGCCACCGGCAAGCTGCTCGACGCCTTTGGTACCGGCCCGGTCGTGGTGGGCCCGGCCGTGCCGAGCCTGGACGAGGCCACCGACTCCGCCCGGGCCGCGCTCGCCGGTTTCCGGGCCGCCCCCGCCTGGCCGGCCGCGCCCCGACCGGTGCCCGCGGCCGACCTGCTGCCGGAGCGGGCGCTTGCCGGGGATGCCGAGGCCCGCCGCCGGCTGCGGCACGACGTGTACGCCACGCTGGCCCGCTCCGGCGGGGAGCTACTGGAGACCCTGGATGCCTTCTTCACCGCCAGCGGCACCCTGGAGAGCACGGCCCGGGCGCTGTTCGTACACCCGAACACGGTGCGGTACCGACTGCGACGGGTGGCGGAGGTGACCGGGCTCTCTCCCCTCGCGGCACGGGACGCGTACGCGCTCCAGGTGGCGCTCACCGTCGGCCGACTCGACCCGGTAGTCGCCCTAACCCCGAACCGGACAACAAACTCGATAAATCCCAAAACAGGGCAATAGGCAGGCCGCATTGGTGGACCTTTGTAGGATTCCTCCAAAGGTTCTAGTGCGGTTTGGTGCAAGGCGGCACAGCGATACCCGCACGGATCCGGAAGAGTCATACCCGTGCTCGCCGTACTCTCCCCCGGCCAGGGTTCACAGAAACCCGGCTTCCTGACCCCCTGGCTCGACCTGCCCGGCACCGAGGCGCGGCTGCGCTGGTGGTCCGCGCTCGCCGGGGTCGACCTGGTGCACCTCGGCACGGCCGCGGACGCTGACGAGATCAAGGACACCGCCCGCACCCAGCCGCTGCTCGTCGCGGCGGCGCTGCTCGCCGCCGAGCACCTGCCGATGCAGGACGTCACGCTCACCGCCGGCCACAGCGTCGGCGAGCTGGGCGCTACCTCGCTCGCCGGGGTGCTCACGCCGGAGGCCGCGGTCACCCTGGCTGCCGTCCGGGGGCGCGCGATGGCAGCCGCCTGCGCGTTGGAATCGACCGGGATGGCCGCGCTGCTCGGCGGCGATCCTGGCGAGGTGCTCGCCATGGTCGAGAAGCACGGGCTGCACCCGGCCAACCGCAACGGCGCCGGCCAGGTCGTGGCCGCCGGTTCCCTCGGCGGGCTGGAGAAGCTCGCCGCCGAGCCACCCGCCCGTGCCCGGGTGCGCCAGCTACAGGTGGCCGGTGCCTTCCACACGCCGTACATGGCCCCGGCCGAGGCCACCCTGGCCGCCGTGGCCGCCGGGATCACCCCCGCTGACCCGACTACCATCCTGCTGTCGAACCTCGACGGCGCCGCCGTGAACCACGGCCGGGAGATGGTGCAACGGCTGATCCGCCAGGTCACCGCCCCGGTCCGCTGGGACCTGTGCCTGCGCACCCTCGCCGATCTCGGCGTGACCGGCGTGATTGAGCTACCCCCGGCCGGCACCCTCGCCGGCCTGGTCAAGCGAGAACTGAAGGGCGAGGCCGCCCCGGAGATCGTCACCCTCAACACCCCGGACGACCTGCCCGCCGCGCGAGACCTGATCGCCCGACACAGCGGCCTCGGTGGTCACGAGCCGATCATCCAGTTCCGGGTCGTGGTCTCCCCCGCCGCCGGTACCTTCGTTCCCGCTGACGAGCTGGCCGAGGGCGTGGACCTGCGCGCCGGTCAGATCATTGGCCACGTCGCCACCCGGCAGGGCTCGGTCGAGGTCACCGCTCACGACAGCGGCCTGCTCACCGAGTGGCTCGCCCACCACGACGACCCGGTGGCCCCGGGTCAGCCGCTGGCCCGAATCGGTGGCCACACATGACATCGCGGTACCCATGGCCGCACAGGGAAGGACAGCCTTGATGACGGGCAGCCGGATCGTTGCGCTCGGTCACTACCAGCCGTCCCGGGTGGTGACCAACGACGAAATCGCCCAGCTGGTGGAGACCAGCGACGAGTGGATCCGCGACCGGGTCGGCATCGTCAGCCGCCGGATCGCCGATGGCGAGACGGTCACCGACATGGCCGCCGCCGCCGCTGGCAAGGCGCTGGCCGGCTCCGGCCTAACCGCCGCCGACATCGACCTCGTCGTTGTGGCCACCTGCACCTCAGTCGACCGCAGCCCGAACGTTGCGTCCCGGGTCGCGGCCAAGCTCGGTATCACCGCGCCCGGCGCGTACGACCTCAACACCGCCTGCTCCGGCTTCACGTACGCCCTCGGCACGGTCGACCACGCTGTCCGGGCCGGCGCGGCGCGGAACGCCATCGTCATCGGTGCGGAGAAGCTGTCCGACGTCACCGACTGGACGGACCGTTCGACCTGCATCATCTTCGGCGACGGGGCGGGAGCCGCGGTGGTCACCGCCACCGGGGCGGACGAGCCGACCGGGATCGGCCCGGTGGTGTGGGGCTCGGTGCCGGAGCGCGGCGACGCGGTCCGCATCGAGGGATGGCGCCCGTACGTGCGGCAGGAGGGGCAGACCGTCTTCCGCTGGGCCACCACCGCGCTGGCTCCGCTCGCGCTCCAGGCGTGTGAGCGGGCCGGAGTCGCCCCCTCGGAGCTGGCGGCATTCGTGCCGCACCAGGCCAACACCCGCATCATCGACGGCATCGTCAAGCGCCTCGGCATCCCGCAGGCGATCGTCGCCAAGGACCTTGTCGAGTCTGGTAACACCTCGGCGGCGAGTATTCCCCTGGCCCTGTCGAAGCTGGTCGAACGGCGTGAGGTGCCCTCCGGCGCGCCAGTGCTGCTGTTCGGCTTCGGCGGTGGCCTGACCTACGCCGGTCAGGTCATCCGCTGCCCCTGAGACCGGCGTGCCTCGCCACGCCACATTTCGCCACCGCGGCGAAGCAACCCCGATGAGAGGAACCAACAGCAATGACCCGTGACGAGATCACCACCGGCCTCGCCGAAATCCTCGAAGAGGTTGCCGGGGTGACCCCGGGCGACGTGGCCGAGGGGAAGTCCTTCACCGACGATCTGGATGTCGACTCGCTGTCGATGGTGGAGGTCGTGGTGGCCGCCGAGGAGAAGTTCGGCGTCAAGATTCCGGACAACGAGGTACAGAACCTGAAGACCGTCGGGGACGCCGTCAGCTACATCGAGGCGCAGTCCTGATCATGACCCACACTGACGTCGTCGTCACCGGTCTCGGCGCGACCACCCCGCTGGGCGGGGACGTCGCGTCAACCTGGGACGCCATGCTCAATGGCCAGTCCGGGGTGAGCGCGCTCACCCCGGACTGGGCCGAACAGCTACCGGTCCGGATCGCTGCCCAGCTCGCGGTCGATCCGGCCGCTCTGCTGGACCGGGTCAAGTTGCGCCGGCTGGATCGCTCCGAGGCGGTCGCGATCATCGCCTCGCACCAGGCTTGGGCGGATGCCGGTCTCGCCGACTCCGGGCTGGACCCGGAGCGGCTCGGCGTCAGCGTCGGCTCGGGCATCGGCGGCGCGCTGACCCTGCTCGCCCAGGACGACATCCTTGAGGCATCCGGCGCACGGCGGGTCTCCCCGCACACCATTCCGATGCTGATGCCGAACGGCCCCGCTGCCTGGGTTGGTCTGGAGTTGGGCGCCCGCGCGGGCGTGCACTGCGTGGCCAGCGCCTGCGCCACCGGCGCGGAGGCGATCACCCTCGGCCTGGACATGATCCGCGCCGGGCGCGCTGATGTGGTGGTGGCCGGCGGCACCGAGGCGGTCATCCACCAGCTGCCCATCGCTGGCTTCTCGTCAATGCGGGCAATGTCCACCCGCAACGACGAGCCGGAGAAGGCCTCGCGCCCCTGGGACAAGGCCCGCGACGGCTTCGTGCTTGGCGAGGGCGCGGGGGCTGTCGTGCTGGAACGCGCCGACCATGCCGCGGCCCGCGGCGCCCGCGTGTATGCGCGGCTCGCCGGCGCCGGAATAACCTCCGACGGCTACGACATCGTTCAGCCGCACCCGGAGGGGGCCGGCGCGGTCCGGGCCATCGCGAAGGCGATCGCCGACGCGGACATCGACCGGAACGACATCGCGCACGTCAATGCCCACGCCACGTCGACCCCGGTCGGCGACCTGGCCGAGATCAAGGCACTGCGTCAGGCGCTGGGCGACCACCCCGTCCTGACGGCGACGAAGTCGATGACCGGGCACCTGCTCGGCGCGGCCGGTGCGCTGGAGTCGATCGCGACGATTTTGGCGATCCGGGACGGTGTGGTACCGCCCACAATCAACCTGGACGACCCGGACGACGGTCTCGACCTGGACGTGGCCGCCAACAAGGCGCGCCACCTGGAGATCCCCGCCGCGCTGAACAACTCCTTCGGCTTCGGCGGGCATAACGTGGCTCTCGTCTTCACGCGGGCCTGAGACCACAGCCTTGGAGGCTCACGTGACCACCACTGTTGCCGGCCCCGAAACGCCTACTGTGGATTACCGGGATCCGGAGCTGCGGCTCCGGTCCCTGTTCGACGCGGGCACGCTCCGCCTACTCGCCTCACGCGACACCTCCGGTGTGCTCTGTGCCCGCGGCGAGATCGAGGGCACGCCAGCCATCGCGTACGCCACCGACGCCACGAAGATGGGCGGCGCGATGGGCGTTGACGGCTGCCGACACATCATTGACGCGATTGACACCGCCGTCCGGGAGCGGGTGCCCGTACTCGGGCTCTGGCACTCCGGCGGAGCCCGGCTCGCCGAGGGCGTGGTCGCGCTCGACGCGGTCGGTCAGGTCTTCGCCGCCATGGTCCGGGCTTCCGGTCGGGTGCCACAGATCTCCGTCGTGCTCGGTCCCGCCGCGGGGGGCGCCGCCTACGGGCCGGCGCTCACCGACATCGTGGTGATGAGCGACGCCGGCCGGATCTTCGTGACCGGCCCGGAGGTCGTCCGTAGCGTCACCGGCGAGCAGGTCGACATGGCCCGCCTCGGTGGCCCCGAGCCGCACGGCCGGCGCTCCGGCGTCGTACACGTGACGTGCCGGGACGAAGCGGAGGCACTGGCCGAGTCGCGCCGACTCGCGGCGCTCCTCGGCCACCAGGGCCGGCTCTGTCCCGACGATGTGCCGGCCACCGCCGAGGACGGGCACGACCTGGCCGCGAAGATGCCGGCCGAGGCCAACCGGGCGTACGACGTCAAGCCGGTGGTCAAGGCGCTACTCGACGCGCCCGGTGTCGAGCTACACGCCAAGTGGGCTCCGAACATCGTCACCACCCTGGGCCGCTTCGCCGGCCGGACGGTCGGAGTGATCGCCAACAACCCGCTGCGGCTCGGCGGCTGCCTCGACGCGTCCAGCGCCGAGAAGGCGGCCCGCTTCGTGCGGATGTGTGACTCGCTCGGCGTACCGCTGATCGTGCTCGTCGACGTCCCCGGCTACCTGCCCGGTCTGGGCCAGGAGTGGGACGGGGTGGTCCGGCGCGGGGCGAAGCTGCTGCACGCCTTCGCCGAGGCGGTCGTGCCGCGGGTGACGCTGGTGACCCGCAAGGCGTACGGCGGCGCGTACATCGCGATGAACTCCCGTTCCCTGGGCGCGACCGCGGTCTTCGCCTGGCCGAACGCGGAGGTCGCAGTGATGGGCGCCAGCGCGGCGGTAAACATCCTGCACCGCAAGAAGCTGGCCGCCGCTCCGCCCGAGGAGCGCGAGGCGCTGCGCGCCGAGCTGATCGAGGAGCAGGTCCGGGTCGCGGGTGGGGTGAACCGGGCGTTGGAGATCGGCGTGGTCGACAACGTCATCAAGCCGGCCGAGACCCGCCGACAGATCGCCGAGGCGCTCGCGGCGGCGCCGGCCGGCCGCGGCGCCCACGGCAACATCCCGCTCTAGCGGACGTCCGACGGCCCCCGGGTACCGCCTCACCGCGGTGTCCGGGGGCCGCTGTATACATCCTTGAGCCGGCACACCACACCCGTGTCGGTCCAATTCGATCCTGGGATGTGTACTGTGCTGCGTCATCGCCTACCGGCCACGCTGGCCGTTCTCGCCCTCCTGGTTCCGGCCGGCTGCGACGCGAAGGAGGCTCCGGCCGACGCCGGCTCGCCGGCCGGGAGCACCGCCGTCGGCGAGCCCTGGTACGACGAGATCAACCCGGCCAGCGCCGACGGCGCCGCCGGTGGCGCGGACGGACCGTGCCCGCTGCCGGTCACCTTCCCGATCGCCGAGGGCTGGCAGGCCGAGACCATAGAACTGCCCGACCCGACGACGGCCGCGGATCCGGAGCTGGCCGCCGAGATGATCGCCATTATGGCCCTCCGGGGTGGTGCCACCGCCCGGTGCGAGGTGGACGGCCGCGGCGAGGGCGGCGGTTTCCTCCGGGTCTGGGCCACCGAGCGGGATGTCCCGCCCCGGGCGGCCCTGGACGCCTTCCTGGCCGACACGTCGACCGAACAGGCCACCGAGGCGCAGTTCCGCGACGTGACCGCCGACGATCTCATCGGTGTGGAGGCGACCTGGGTCAGCCACAACGAGCTGCTCGACGAGGTCAGGCGCAGCTGGGCGACGGCCGTATCGACGAACGGGCAGTCCCTGCTCTTCGTGATCCAGGAGAGCCTGCTCACCGAACACTCCGACCTGCTGCCGGCGTACCGGTTGGCGGTACAGGGGCTACGAACAGCGGGCTGACCGGCCGACCGGCTGGCCTGGCCGACCGGGTAGCTCAGCTGCCGCAGGTCGTGGCGGGCAGGCCGGAGACCGGCACCGGTGCGCTGCCGGCCGGAGTGGCCTCGCCAGCCAGCACCTGGGCCAGTCCGGTCATCGACGCCGGGCTCGACGAGTAGGTTGCCAGCAACGCCGGGGAGTCCGCCTCGGCCAACAGGTACGGGGTATCCATGGCAACGGTCACGGCGGCGTCGGCGCTCAGGTCGTCGGCGCTGTCGCCGTAGCCGACCAGGTGGACCACGGCACCGCCGCTGTCGGCAACCGGCACCCCGGCCGCGGTCAGCTTCTTGATCAGCGTCGCCCGGGTGTGTTCCCGGCCAGTGGAGGCGGTCACGGTCACCGGCCCGGAGACCGGGCTGCCACACGGGCCACGCAGCGCGGTCACCGCGGCGGTGGCAAGCTCGACGGCCGCCGCCTGGTGGGCCGGCGCGCCGACGACATCCAGTTCCGGGACGGCCGCACCGGCCAGAGTGAACTTCATGGTCAGCACCCGGGTCACCGCCTCCACCAGCCGGGTCCGGGGCAGCGAGCCGTCGCGCAGCGCGGCGAGCAGCCCGTCATACGCCTGGCCGACGTGCGGCGGCATGAGGATCAGGTCGTTGCCGGCCTTCAGGGCACGGACCGCGGCCTCACCGGGCGACCATCGTTTGGCGGGGGCCATGTTCATCCCGTCGGTGATCACCACTCCCTGAAAGCCGAGCTCGCCGCGGAGCACCTCGGTAAGCAGGGTGTGCGAGAACGTTGCCGGGGTGCCCGGGTCGACTGCCCGGACGTCGAGGTGCCCGGACATCACGGCGAGGGCGCCGGCCCCGATGCCGGCCGCGAAGGGACGCCAGGCCTCCAGCTCGAGCACGGTGCGCGGCTGCGGCAGCACCGGCAGCGCCTCGTGGGAGTCGGTGGCGCTGTGCCCGTGGCCGGGAAAATGCTTCAGGGTCGCCGCGACGCCGGTCGCCTGCAGACCGCGCACCACCCCACTGACCTGCTCGGCCACCATCGACGGGTCGGCGCCGTACGACCGGGACCCGATCACGGTGCTGGGGGTGACAAGCACGTCGGCGACGGGAGCGAAGTCCACGTTGACGCCCATCGCGGCCAGTTCGGTGCCGGCAGCCCGCCAGGCGGACTCGGTCAGCTCAGGCTTGCCGGCCGCCCCCGTGGCCAACGCGCTGGGCAACATGGTGACCCCGTCGGTGATCCGGGTGACCACTCCGTACTCCTGGTCGGTGCCGATCAGGAACGGCGCCGCACCGGTGGCCAGGTCGGCAGCGGCGGACCGCAGCCCGGTGGTCAGCGCCCGGACCTGTTCCGGGTTGTCGACGTTGGTGGTCTCCTGGTTGCCGCTGGTCGGGTCGTCCGCGCTGAAGCCGACGAGGATGAGCCCGCCGAGGCGGTACTTCGCGATCATCTGGGCGGGGGTGTCGACGCCGGCCAGCTCCTGGTTGCCGGCGGCCGAACCGGTCGAGACCTGATCGGCGGCGGCACCGTAGGCGTAGGGCATCAACACCTGTCCGACGAGGTCCTCATCCGCCAGCGAGTTGACCAGGGCCGCGGCGCTGGCCACCGGATCCTGAACCGGGCCCACGGGCGACGAGCCGGTCGCCGAGCCCCTCGCCGCCGGTGTCGGCTGTGCGCGCCCCGGACCGCCGGTGCAGCCGGCAAGAAGCAGGGCGGTGAGTGCGGCCAGCGCGATGACCGCGACACCGCCGCGTCGTGAAGGTATCGACACGCGAGCCATCCCACTCTGTCGACGGCGGTCGGGGCAAGTCGACCCTACCCGCGCCGAATGACCGCCACCGAAACACGTGGCAGCCTCACCTTTGTGGGTGCAGACCTCAGCCGACGCGGGTGAGCAGCGTCACCGGAGCACCGTCCCCGGCGTACCGGTAGGGCTCCAACTCGGCGTCCCAGGCCGCCCCGAGGGCCTTCTCCAAGGCATGCGCGAGGGCCTCAGGTGCCCGGGCGTCCGCCATGATGCTGCGCAGCCGGTCCTCACCGAGCTGAATGTCGCCGGCCGCGCCGACGGTCGCCTGGAAGAGCCCGCGGCCTGGGACGTACATGAAGCGTTCCCCGTCGGCACCGGGACTCGGCTCCTCCGTGACCTCGAAACGAATCATGGGCCACTGCCGGAGGGCAGCAGCCAGCTCGGCGCCCGTTCCGGGGCGACCGGTCCACCCGCACTCCGCCCGGCGGGCGCCGGGGTCAACGGGCTGGGCTGTCCACTGCAGGTTGACCGGCGCTGCGAGGACGCGCGCGATCGCCCACTCGACGTGCGAGCACACGGCGAGCGGGGTCGAGTGGACGTATACGACGCCACGCGTTGGCACGGTGACCTCCCGGAGAGCGAGGTGCGTCTTCCCCTACGACCTCGTCGAGCCAGGTGGTTACCGGGGCACATCATGACTGGTGTGACGGATGGTGCGCCAGGGATTCGGAGAATCCGGGTCACGGAATAGCCGGTCGGGTGAGCCCGTTGGACCAGCCCGAGGCGGTGGCCAACCCAACCGTCGGCTCGTGTACAGTTCCATCGGCGGCCTGTGCCGCGAGCTTCCGCGCGGACCTCACCCACCGGATGTGGTCCGCACCAGCCCCCGGACGTCTTACCGCGTCCTCCCGTACGTCTGCAAGGAGTACCTCCGTGGCGAGCAACACCTCGAAGACCGCGCGCGCGTCTGTCCGGGCCGGCCAGGCTGGCCAGGGTGGTGCCCTCAGCGTGCTGGGCGAGTTCAAGTACCTGATCCCGCTCAACGGCGGTCGGAACGCGTACGTGCGTAACCTGACCAACGGCAAGACCGAGCACCTGCGTACCGACTCCGACGCTTTCGTCGAGGAGATCCGTACGCTGGCCGCGGCGGGTCACGCCGCCAAGATCCGGGCGGAGCTGAACGCCCTCAACACCACCCACCCGGGTGACGGCTGGGACGCCACCGAGAAGCGCCTCGTCGAGGCCGGCGTCTTCGAGAGCTGATCTTCCCGGTTTACTGCCCCACTCGGGGCGCAACGAACGGCGCGGCCCGTCGGGATGTCCCGGCGGGCCGCCCTGTTTCTACCCGGCCAGCGAGGGTTCTACTCGGCCAGCAGGGCTGTGCTCCCGCCGCCCGGACCGGGCTCCGCCTTCCCCCGGGTAGCGGTGACGTGGTGTCATGGCAAGGTAACCGGTGGTGCCACCGGGGTGCTGCCGGGGTGACGGATCCGCGTGGCCCGGGGAGGCGTCGATGCCGGACGTTCGTGAACTCCGCCTCACTGACGACGTTCGCCTGCACGTCGAAACCGACGGTCCAGTCGATGCCGAGGTAACCGCCGTGCTGCTGCACGGCTGGACTCTGGACGGGAACATCTGGCACCGGCAACTCGCCACGTTGCGGGACCGCTTCGGCGCGAAGGTACGGGTGGTGACCTACGACGCGCGCGGGCACGGGCGATCCAGCTGCATGACGCTGCCCACCGCCACCCTGGCCCAACTCGGCGACGACCTCGCGGCGGTGCTGGACACGGTTGTCCCCACCGGGCGGGTGGTACTGATAGGCCACTCCATGGGCGGAATGACGATCATGGAGTACGCCCACCGCCACCCCACGCACTTCGCCGCCCGCGTCGCCGGTCTGGTCTTCGTCTCCACCACCGCCGAGGGGCACACGCACACCGTCTACGGCCTGTCGCCCCGGGTCGCCCGGCTGATCCGGCGCGCGGAGAGCACCGGCGCCGGCGTCCTGGCCCGCTGCGGATCCCGGCGACCGCCCCGGCCGTTACTCCGCGCCCTCCGACCAAGCATCCGCTGGATACTCTTCGGCGACCGGTACAACCCGGCCGATCTCCGCCTGGTCACCCGTGCCGTGGCGCACGCGTCACTCCGCTCGATCGGCGGGTTCCGCGCCTCGATCGGAGCCCAGCACCGGCTGGCGACCCTGGCGGGCTTGACCCACCTACCGAGCGTCACACTGGTCGGCGACCGGGACCGACTGACCCCACTGCCGTGCACGGAATCCATCGCGGCCGCGCTGCCGACCACCCGGCGGACTGTGTGCCCAGGCGCGGGTCACCTGCTGATGCTGGAGCGCCCCGGCGCCGTGAACACCGCCCTGGCCGGAGTGTTGGGCCGGGTCCTCGACAGCCCCGCCGCGCCGGTCGCCCGGTAGGGCCGCCCGAACCTGAAACACACGGGACACGGCCGGGGCGTACCCTCGTGCGGTTGACCGCCGCGCGTCCCGCGCCGCGCTGGTCACCGACGTCAGGAGGAACGAGCGTTGACCGACCGGACCGAGCTGGAGCAGGAGATCGCCGTCGAGCAGCGGCACCTGGACCGGGTGTACACGCGCCTCGCCGAGCTGCGCCAGGCAGCGGTCCGTGCCGAGTCCGACGGCTATCGCCTGGCCCGGGTCGGCAACTTCGGCGCGCTGGTCGAGCGGGACGCGATGGTCTTCCACGCGGCACAGCGCCGGCACCTGCTCGACACTGAGCACGAGGGGCTCGTCTTCGGCCGACTCGACCTGCACAGCCAGCAGGTGCTGCACGTCGGCCGCCTCGGCATCCGGGACGAGACTGCCGGGACGCTGGTGGTCGACTGGCGGGCCCCGGCCGCCGCCCCCTTCTACCGGGCGACCCCGGCACAGCCGTTGGGCGTGGTCCGCCGGCGCATGATCCAGTCAACCGGGGAACGGGTCACCGGGATCGAGGACGACCTGCTCGACCCGGCTGCCGCCTCGCCGGAGATGACGACGGTCGGCGACGGCGCCCTGCTGGCCGCCCTGTCCCAGGCGACCGGACGGGGAATGCGGGACATCGTGGCGACCATTCAGCGGGAGCAGGACGAGGCGATCCGCTCCCCGGGCTCCGGTGTCACCGTAGTCTCCGGCGGTCCGGGGACCGGCAAGACGGCGGTGGCCCTGCACCGAGCGGCGTACCTGCTCTACACCGACCGCAGTCGGTACGCCGGCGGCGGCATTCTGGTGGTCGGGCCGTCGGCCGTGTTCGTCGAGTACATCGGGTCGGTGCTGCCTTCGCTGGGCGAGGAGACCGCCACCCTGGCCGCACTCGGTGGGCTCTTCCCGGGAGTGACTGCGACCCGTACCGACCCAGCGGAGGTCGCCGCGGTGAAGGGCTCGCTGCGGATGCGGCGGGTCTTGGAGCGGGCCGCCCGGGACACAGCGCCGGGCGCCCCGGACGAGCTGCGGCTGCTCTACCGGGGCGAGCTTCTGCGGGTGGACCGTCGCGAACTGAACGCCATCCGCGATCGGGCGTTGCGGCGGGGCGCGCGACGTAACGAGGTACGCCGGGTCGGCTTCGACGGCGTCTTCGCCGCGCTCTGGGCACAGGCCCGGCGGCTGGGCATTCCCGGCCTGCCGCAGCAGCGAGCGTTCGAGGAGGAGTTGGCCGACCGGACGGACTTCCGCGAGTTCCTCAAGGCGTGGTGGCCCCGACTACACCCGCGGCACGTGCTCGCCTGGCTGGCCCAGCCCGAGCGGTTGCGCCGGTACGCCGCGGACGTGCTCTCCGCCGACGAGGTCCGCCTGCTCGGTGACGCGTACCGGGCCGGGGACAGCACTGTTGGGTTGACCGTGGCCGACGTCGCGCTGCTCGATGAGTTGGACGCCCTGCTCGGCAGGCCGATGAAGCCGGCCCGGCCCCGGCGGGACCCGTTCCAGCTAGCGGGCGGGGTACGCGAGCTGAGCACCTTCGCCGATCGGCAGCGCGCCGCCCGACAGGCGGCCCGCCAGCGCCCCGAGGACTATCGCGAGTACACGCACGTGGTGGTGGACGAGTCCCAGGACGTGTCACCGATGCAGTGGCGCATGATCGGCCGGCGTGGGCGGTTGGCCTCGTGGACGGTGGTGGGCGACCCCGCGCAGACGGCGTGGACCGGCGACCCGGCGGAGTTGGCTCGGGCCCGCGACCACGCGCTCGGCCGGCGCCCGCGGCACCACTTCACCCTGACCACCAACTACCGCAACCCGGCGGAGATCTTCGCGGTGGCGGCGGCCGAGATTCGGCGGGTTGACCCGGACCTCCCGCTGCCGATCGCCGTCCGCTCGACCGGGGTTGACCCGGTGCGGCTGACCGTGCCGCCGGCCGAGTTGGAGACCACCGTGCTGGCGGCGGTCAACGCTCTACTCGCCGAAGTGCCCGGCACGGTCGGCGTGGTCACGCCGGTGCCGCGCCGGGCTGAGGTGGCGGGTTGGCTGGACGGGCTCGACGCGCCCCGGTTACAGGTGGTGACGAGCCTGGAGGCCAAGGGCATGGAGTACGACGGCGTCGTCCTGGTCGCCCCGGGCGAGATTCGGGCGGAGCCGGGGTCGGGGGTGCGGACGTTGTACGTCGCGCTGTCCCGCGCCACCCAGCGGCTCACCACGGTCGACCTCACCGGTTGACCGGTACCGGTCTGGGCTTCGTGCCGGCAGGTACCGCCATCGTCGCATCCTGCCGTACGGTTCGGACCGCGTTCCGCCATACAGTGACACACATGGCAATGTGAGCATAAATTGGGGTGGAACGGGAGAGCCAGCGGAAGGTATCCGAGTGGGTGCAACTGATGGCCACCAGCCCGGAGCTGTCGCCGACACCGGGCAACGGCACCGGTGGCGCCTCTGGACGGCATTCACACTGCTCGGCACCCTGATGGTGGCCGAAGCGGTGACCGCCGTCCGCACCGGATCTCTGACCCTGCTCGGCGATGCCGGGCACATGTTCACCGACGTGCTCGGCATCGGTATGTCCCTCGCCGCACTGACCCTAACCAGCCAACGCGGCAAGAACCCGCAGCGCACCTTCGGGCTCTACCGGGTGGAGGTGCTGGCCGCCCTCACCAACGCCCTGATGCTCTCCGCCGTCTCGATCTACGTACTAGTGGAAGCCATCCGCCGCTTCAGCGGCCCACCCGAGGTGGACACCGGGCCCATGCTGGTGGTGGCCGTCCTGGGCCTACTCGCCAACATCGTCGCCTTCGTACTGCTGCGGCCGGGAGCGAAGGAGAGCATCAACCTCAAGGGTGCCTACCTCGAAGCGCTGAGCGATCTGCTCGGCAGTCTCAGCGTGATCGCGGCGGCACTGATCATCGCGGGCACCGGCTGGCAGTTGGCCGATCCGCTCATCGCGGTCGCCCTCGGCCTGTTCCGCCTGCCCCGGATCTGGCTGCTCGGGCGGGCGGCCACCCGCATCCTGGTCCAGGCCGCGCCGGAGCATCTCCAGGTCACCGCGGTGCAGGACCGACTGATCGCTGTGCCTGGCGTGACCGACGTACACGACCTGCACGTCTGGACCCTCACCTCCGGCATAGAGGTGACCTCCGCGCACCTCACCGTCGACCCCGGCGCCGACATCGGGGACGTCCTCGGATCCGCCCAGACCGCCCTCCGCGAGGAGTTCCGGATTGAACACGCGACGCTGCAGGTCGAACCGGACGCCTCCATCGAAGACTGCGGCTCATTCAAGTGGTGACCGATGTCAGCGGTTGCCGATCATTGCCCAGTACCGCCGATCACTGCCCCCAGTACACCAATGTTTACGGTCAGTCGTACCCGCGACTCTCCTGAAACTGCCGGGTACACCCGCCTCAGGAGCACCGGTTAGGCTCTGAGCCGGCCTGCGCCAGGCGGCACCCACCGGTGCCGGCGGGGCCACCGCCTAATCACCTGCCAGGGTGAGCCGGGGAACCAGGTACCTGGGGTGCATCCGCGTCAGCGGTAGGGATCTTCCGTCCCGAACCCGTCAGCTAACCCGGTCGGTGGTTGACGGAAGGACACCTGCATATGCCAGCAGTGGCACCCGTACGACACCGCGCCGCCCGGGTGGCGGCCCTGATCATCGTGGCGCTCACCCTCGGTGCCGGCCTCGCCCCGGTAGACCCCGCGGTAGCCGCTCCCCCCGCCCGCCAGATCGCGGTGACCGACGACCCGGAGGGCGGCACCCCTGCCCTTCGCGCCGAGCTCGAGGCAGCCAGCAAGGGCTACCTGGACGCGAAACGAGCCCTGACCGAGTCGGTGCAGCGGCAGGAGCAGCTCACCGCCCAACTGGAAACCACCAAGGCCCAGCGCGTCGAACGCACCGAGCGGGTTGAGGAGATCGCCGATCTGGCGTATCGCACCGGTCCGCTGCGCACGGCGTCGGTGCTACTCGACAACGCGTCACCGGCGAACTTCCTGGACCGCGTCGCCGCGCTGGAGGCGGTAGTCGCCAACGAGGACCAGGCCCTGCACGAATTGCAGGAGACCCAGGAACAGATCGCCCAGGACACCCGCGCGGTCGACGCCGAGATCATCGAACAGCGCAAGCAAGAGACCCTGATGGCCAAGCGCAAGCAACAGGCGGAGAAGGCACTGGCGGTCGCCAATGAGCAGGCCCGCGCCGAAGCCGCCCCCACCAACACCAGCACCACCCAGAACTCGGCCTCGGCAGCGCCGGCCCCACGCAACCCGGACGGCTCCTGGCCGGCCGAGACGTGCAGCGTCAATGATCCCACCCCGGCGGATGGGTGCATTACCCCGCGAACCCTGCATGCGCTGAACGAGGCCAAGGCGGCCGGTTTCACCCGCTACGTGTCCTGCTTCCGCTCCGGCGGCTCCGGCGAGCACCCAAAGGGCCGGGCCTGCGACTTCGCTGCTCAGCAGGACGGCTTCGGCGGAGATGCCACCGGCGGCGACCGGACGTACGGCAACAACCTGGCGGCGTTCCTGGTGGACAACGCCGACCAACTCGCGGTGCTCTACGTGATCTGGTATCGGCAGATCTGGTTGCCCAGCAGTGGGTGGACGTCGTACAGCGGGGCCGCCGGCGACCCATCCAGCGACCACACCAACCACGTGCACCTGTCGGTCTACTAACCCGGGTGTTCGGGTCGGGAGCCGTCCGCTGGCGAACAGCTCCCGGCCCGAACACCGCCCGGGCACGAGGTGTGACTCAGGCCCCCGGCAGGACCTCCGGGGCCGCGGCCCCCGCGAAGTAGGGCTCGGGGGCGCCGAAGAGTCCGAGTAGACCAGCAACCCAGAGCTGCCGGTGCACGAATCGGCTCGGCTCGGTCACCACCAGCTTCACACCACTTACCTCTGCGGTCTGGAAGCCGGCAACCATCGCGCTGATCCCGACAGAGTCGATGAAGGTCACCAGCCGCATGTTCAACTCGATGCGACGAGGACGGCCTTTGGCCAGGATCTCCGCGACCGCCTCACGTACCTCGTACGCGGTGTCGACATCGATCTCACCACGCGGCGAGATCTCCACGACGCTCCGGGGTAGGAACGACTTTACGATCGACAGGCTCACGCGAGCACCTCCACTCGCCCGTCAAACAGGCGCCTCATCAGTACGCAGGCCGCGACCGAGAGTATTCCTCCGACGCACTCGGTCGCCACCCCCTGGGATGAGCAATTCTTCTGGTTCGAATGCCGGGTCGCTCTTGTCCGAACATTTCACCCTCTGGTTACGAGGCTGTCTTTTAACTGGAACAGCTCCAAACCCGAATATCTCCCATACGGAACAGCTCTCGACCCGACCAGTTCTCAACCTGAACAGTTCTCATCCCGAACAGTCAAGGGCCGGAGTACCCGAGACCCGAAACAGTCACGGCCCAATGTAGCGGCCCGATGCGACGAAACGCGGAGACCCCGGCCGCCCGGCGTGGTCACCCGGCACGCCCTCCGTCGTTCCACCGGCCCCACAACCACCTCGGCGCGCCGACGCTGCGGTGCCGGAAACCATCCGGGCCGGGTGAACCGCCCTCACCCCGCGGTCCGCGACAGTGGGAGGCATGACCTATCCGAACGTGCCGACCCGGTCGGCACGCGGCAACCGTTGGGTGGTGCGGCGATGACGACCCCACACCAGGTCACCCCACGCCTCCGAAGCCCGGTGACGGAGAGCGATCACGTCCGGGGACCGGTGGACGCGCCGGTGACGCTCGTTGAGTACGCGGACTTCCAGTGCCAGTTCTGCGGGGTGGCCTACGCCAACCTCGCCGAACTGCTCCGTCAGCGGACCGACACGGTCCGACTGGTCTACCGACACTTCCCGATCTCCAACGTGCATCCGTACGCGGAAAGCGCCGCCCACGCCACTGAGGCGGCCGGTGCCCGGGGACGGTTCTGGGAGATGCACGACTGGTTGTACGAACACCAGGACCAGCTCGACCCGGTGCACCTCTCACTCGGCGTCGGACAGCTCGGCCTCGCCGCCGACGAAATCGACGCCGAGACCGATCAGCAGGCACACGGCGACCGGGTCCGGCGAGACTTCGTCGGCGGCATCCGCAGCGGTGTGGAGGCCACCCCGACCCTGTTCGTCAACGGTGCCCGACACAACGGCGGGTACGACCTCGCCGACCTGCTGGCAGCGGTCGACGCCGCCGGCCGCGAATGACCGGTGCGCTTCGCCGGTGGTGGCCGCCGCCGCAGACCGCGGCGGCGGCCACCAGCAGATGAGCCTGGCGGCCCGGACGGGACGATCTGGGCGCGGTCTGCTGCCCACCGATCAGATCAGCCGCAGATCACGGGCCCGACGGACGGCCTCCCGGCGGCGGGTGGCGTCGAGCTTGCGATAGATGTTGCGAACATGCGTCTTCACCGTGTTGATTGACAACGACAGCTCGGCCGCGATCTCCACGTTGGAGAGGATGCTCTGCAGATAGCGCAGGATGGTCACCTCGCGCTCGGTCAGTGGCTCGGCCAGCGCCGCCCCGGTAGGCCCGGCCCGTTCGGTCGGCTCCTCCGCCCCGCGGACCAGGTCGCTCACCGCCGACCAATACGCCGTGCCGGTGTCCAGATGTGCTGCCAGCAGGTCCCGCACCGCCGGATCGGCGCGCGTGAACGGCCGCCGGACCCCCTCCTCTCCGGCCAGGTCGAGGGCGACCTCCAGGGTTCGGTGTGCTCGCCGACCATCCCCCGCCCGTTCGGCCAGCACCACGTGCAGCACCGCGGCTTCCACCCGCACCGGTAGCGGCCAGTCCGCCGCCTCGGCCGCCTGCCAGTTGGGCAGGGCCGCTTCGGCCGTCCGGTCGTCCCCGGCCCGCAGCTCCACCCGAGCAAGGCCGACGGCGAGTTCGGGGCCCGCCCCGGCGAGCAGTTCCCGGGCGGTGTCCAGGTCGCCCCGCGCCGCGCGCAGGTCCGCCTCGGCGGCCCGCAGCCACCGGTCCAGCTCCCCCTCAGAGCCGCCCAGCTGCTCCCGGGCGGCGACGAGCAGTCGGTGCCCAGCCGCGTGGTCACCGGCGTCCCGCACCAGGTGGGATCGGCACAGCGCCACCACCGCCCCGGCGACGGGCTCCACGGTCGCCGGCTCCGCCAACGCCAGGTTCGCCGCCACCTCTTCGGGCTGGTCCCGCAGCAGCGCCACCACGGCCAGCGCCAGGTACGCGTACCCGCAGTCGATCCGGCAGGACCACCCCTGGCAGGGCGGGAGGGCAAGCGCGGTACGGGCCCCCGTCTCCGCCTGTCGCAGTGCACCCCGGATCGCGCGCAGCAGCGCCACCCGGCTGGCACCGGCCAGCTCGGTTCGTACCCACCCGGCAGTCCGGGCGGTCAGCGACGCCGCCTCCAGCTGCCGCTCCGCACTGCCCAGCTCGCCGGCGGCGACATCGGCCAGGCCAAGCGCGGTGCCCGCCACCGCCCACCCGTCCGCGTCCTCGACGATGGTGCCGCGCGGCTCGGCGACGGGCGGCGGGCGGTCTGGCGCCTCGGACGCCCGCGTCGCCGAGTGGGTGGCGAGCAACCGGGCGGCGGCGGCACGCACCGCCGGAATGTCGTCGGACCAACGGACCACCGCTAGCTCCACCGCGGCGACCAACCGGGCGAAGCGCTGCCGGCGGGGCACCGGCAGTTCACCCGCCGCCCCGGCTGAGCGCAGATACCCCTCGGCGGCCGAGATGTCCCCCGCGTACGCGCGTTCCGCCGCGCACGCCAGGGCCAGCTCCGGGTCCCGCACCATGGTCTCGGCAGGTGGTGGTGGCGGTGCGGCCGGTCGCTCCCCGTCGTACGGTGCCAGCTCCGGCCAGGTCGTGAGGAACAGCTCGGTGGCCCCGGCCCAGTCACCGCCGGTGAGCGCGTGCCGCAAGCCGTCGGCGGGCCGCCCGTTAGCGGCGTACCAGCCGGCGGCTCGCCGGTGCAGCTCCCGCACGTGTTCGGCCGGCAGCCGGTCCAGTTCGTCGCGGAGCAGGTCGGCCAGGAGCGGATGGCAGCGGTACCAGGGGGGACGGCCGTCGTCGTGCCGCAGCACGCCCCCGACGCCGGCCAGCTCGGCCAGTCTCGCCCCGGTGTCCGGGCGGTCGGTCACCGCGTCGGCGAGGCCGGCGCAGGCGGCGTCCGCCATCGCCGTCGTACGCAGCAGCTCCCGGTCGTCCGGATCCAACCCGCCGAGGACCTCCTCCCGCAGGTAGCCGGCGATGTCCGGCTGATCGCTGCCGAGCTGCCCGACCCACCGGGCCGGGTCCGGCTGCCCGGGCAAGGCAAGCGCGGCGAGCCGGAGCGCCGCCGGCCAGCCACCGGTGCGCTCGCGCAGCCGCCGGACCCCCTCCGCTGGAAGGGCCGCCCCATGCGCCGTGAGCAGATCGGCGACCTCGTCGCCGGTGAAGGCCAGGTCGTCTGGACCGAGCTCGGTCAGCTCGCCGGCCAGCCGCCACCGGTGCACCGCCAGCGGCACCCCGGCGCGAGCCCCGGCCACCAGACGCAGCCGCTGCTCACAGTGGCGGAGCAGGAACTCCAATCCGGCGACCGCTGCCGGGTCGGTGATCCGGTGTAGGTCGTCCAGGACCAGCAGCACCGGCCGCTCCCGGGCGGCGATCGCCGCGGCCAGCACCTCCAGCTGGTCCGGGCGGGGCGGCCCGTCCAGCGCCGCCGATCGCGACGGCCCCACCGCGGGCCGCAGCGCCGCCACCAGGTACGACCAGAGACGTTCGCCGTCGTCACCGCCTTCCACCGAGACCCAGCCCAGATCCGGCCGGTCCCGGCCGGTGGCGGCCTGATACCAGGAGGTGAGCAACGTCGTCTTGCCCCAGCCCGCCGGTGCGGCGACGAGAGTCACCGGTACGGCGGTCCCCTCGTCAAGCCGCCGCAGCAACCGGGGCCGGACCACCACCGGTCCGGGCAGTGGACCCGGGGCCAGCCGGGACGCCAGTAGTGGTGGACCCGGTCCCGTGGTCACCGTGGTCTGCCGTCGCTCCGCTGGCACCGGCCCCACCCCCATCGGACGCGTTCTCCCCCAGGCCCTGCGGTTACCCGGCCGGTGGCGGTTCACCCCTTCCGGGGGAACCCGTTTCACCCAGGCTGAGCCGACGCTGGGAAGAGCGGCGTCCGACCAGGTGGCGGAGAGCCCGGCGGCGGGACGGGACGGGGAGGCGCGGGTGAACGACAGCACACGGCGGGACGGGGCCACTGCCGGGAGGCTGGCAAGGCTCATCGGTGCCCGACGGCGCGCTCGCCCGACCGACCCGCGCCCCGATGCCCGGCCGACCGGCGGTTGGGAGGTGGTGACGGTCGACCGGCCGCCCAACGAGGTGCTGCCCGGCGGGCGATGGCCGGAACCGCTCCGCCGACTCGGCCGCGCCATCCAGGTGGACGTCTGGCCCGCGCCCGCGGGCCGGGGCACCGAGCTGGCCGCACGGATCCGTCCTGGTGCGACCCTTCCGGGGCTCGCCGCACACGTGGCCGGTGACCACCCCGACCGGGTGGTACGGTCCGCGTTGCAGCGGTCCAAGCAGCTCACCGAGACCGGCGAGGTGCTCCGCGCGGACCGGTCGCCGACCGACCGGGGGCCGGCCGGATGAGGGCGCTGTGCTGGACGGGCACCGACCAGGTCGTGGTACGGCACGTGCCCGACCCGGAACTGCGCAACGGCCACGATGCGATCGTGCGGGTACGCCTGAGCACCACCTGCGGCGGAGACCTGCCACTACTGGCCGGTCGGGCGCCCTATCTGGCCGACGGGGACGTACTCGGACACGAGTTCCTGGGCGAGGTGATCGCGGTGGGGCCACAGGTACACCGGCACCGGGTCGGCGACCGGGTGGTGGTCAGCTCCACCGTGGCCTGTGGCTCCTGTTGGCAGTGCCGCTCCGGGGCGCCGTGGTGCTGCGACAACGGGAACCCGGCGCCGGAGGCGAGCGAGCTGGCGTACGGGCATCCCGTGCCTGGTGCCTTCGGGCGGCCCACCGCGGCGGGCGGGTTCGCCGGTGGTCACGCCGAGTACGTCCGCGTCCCCTACGCCGATGTCGGCGCGTACGGCATCCCCGACGCGGTCAGCGACGAACGGGCGCTCTTCGCCGCGGACGCCGCCCCCGCCGGTTGGCTCGCCGCCGAGCTGGGTGGGGTCCATCCTGGAGTCGTGGTGGCAGTCTGGGGTGCCGGCGCGGTCGGTCAACTCACCGCCCGCGCGGCCGGCCTGCTCGGTGCCGACCGGGTGATCATCATCGACCCGCAGGAGGACCGGCTACGGATGGCACGGCGGCACGTGGACGCGGAGACGGTCGACCCGCGGCACACCGACGTCCTCGCCGAGCTGCGCGAACGGACCGGCGGTCGGGGACCGGACGTCTGCGTGGAGGCGGTCGGACCCGCCGGGGAAGGGCGGCCGCGCTCCCTGGCCCAGCGGTTCACCGACGCGGCGGAGCGGCCCCCGGCGGTCCGCGAGGCGGTGCACGCCTGCCGCAAGGGTGGCACCGTGGTCGTGCTCGGCGAGTTCACCGGGCACGTGGATGCCTTCCCGCTGGGCGCGGTCAGCGCCAAGGGGTTGCGGATACGGGGTGCCCGGCAGCACGGAGCGGGGCGGGTGCCGACGCTGCTGGAGCGGATGGCCCGCGACGAGTTACGCACCGAGCACCTGGCCACCCACCGGCTGCCGTTGGAGGAGGGGGCGCGCGGGTACGCGCTGTTCCGGGACCGGCGGGACGGCTGCGTGCGGGCCGTCTTCAGTCCGGAGCTGCCCCTGCCGGATGAGCTCCTCAAGTGACAGACTCAGCAGATGCCTCAGGAGCGGACGTACGACCTCGTCCTGTTCGGCGCCACCGGCTTCACCGGAGGCCTGACCGCCGAATACCTGGCCCAACACGCGCCGCCCGGGCTGCGGTGGGCGCTGGCCGGGCGCAACCCGGACAAGCTCGCCGCCGTCCGGCGTCAACTCGCCGCGATCGACTCGACGCTGGCGGAGCTACCGTTACTCACCGCCGATGTCACCGACCCCGCGTCGCTGCGGGCGGTGGTCGAGCGCGCCCGGGTGGTCGCCTCCACCGTGGGCCCGTACATCCGCCACGGCGAGCCACTGGTGGCCGCCTGCTCGGCGGCGGGCACCGACTACCTGGACATCACCGGGGAACCGGAGTTCGTCGACCTGATGTACGTACGACACCACGAGACGGCGGTACGCACCGGTGCTCGCCTGGTGCACACCTGCGGTTTCGACTCGATCCCGTACGACCTGGGTGTCTGGTTCACCGTCAAGCAGCTGCCGGCGGACGCGCCGATCACCGTTGACGGCTTCGTCCGGGCCGGGGGGCGGATCTCCGGCGGCACGTTCCACTCGGCCCTGACCGCGTTCTCGCGCAGCGGGGAGACGAGCCGGGCTGCCGCGGCCCGGCGGTCGGTCGAGCCACGGCCGGAGGGGCGGCGGGTCCGGGCGGTGTCCGGCCGGTTCGCCCGCTCCCCCGAGCTCCGCATGTGGACGGTGCCACTGCCGACGATCGACCCCCAGGTGGTACGCCGCTCGGCAGCCGCCCGCCCCGAGTACGGGCCGGACTTCCGCTACCGGCACTTCGCGGCGGTACGGCGGCTACCGACCCTGCTCGCCGGAGCGGCCGGGATCGCCGCCGTGGCGGGGCTGGTGAAGCTGCCGCCGACCCGGCGGTGGCTGTTCGGTCGGCTGCGCCCCGGGCAGGGCCCGAGCCCCGATCAGCGGGCCCGGTCCTGGTTCCGGTTGCGGTTTGTCGCCGAGAGCGGCGGGCAGCAGGTGCGGACCGAGGTGGCGGGTGGCGACCCTGGCTACGACGAGACGGCGAAGATGCTCGCCGAGTCGGCGCTCTGCCTCGCCCTGGACGACCTCCCCCCGACCACCGGCCAGGTCACCCCGGTCACGGCGATGGGCGATGCCCTGCTGGACCGGCTCCAGCGAGCAGGGATCACCTTCCGCGTGTTGTGAACGGGCCGACGCCGAGGGCAGGCCGGGGGCGGTGGGCCCGCGACGGTAGCATCTGATGGTCCACCCGACACCCGGACGGAGGCGTACGGAGCAGCATGCTCGACATGGAGTTGATCCGGAAAGATCGCGACGCGGTGGCGTCCGCGCTGGCCAAACGACTGGACCTGGCGGAGGTGACCCGTGCGCTGGACGAGCTTTCGCAGCTCGACCAGCAGCGGCGCAGTCTGATCACCGAGATTGACGGCGAGCGGCAGCGCCGCAAGGCGGAGGCCCGGGCGTACGCGGAGGCCAAGCGAGCCGGCCGCGAGCCGGAACCGACGGTGGCCGAGGCCGGCCGTCGGCAACTCGCCGAGTTGGAGACCGAGCTGGGCGAGGTGCAGGACCAGCTCCGGGTCCGGATGAGCGAGCTGCCGAACCTGCCCGCCGACGACGTGGTGCCCGGCGGCAAGGAGGCCAACCGGGTGGTGAAGACCTTCGGTGAGCCACCGGCGATCGACAAGGTCCGCGACCACGTCGAGTTGAGCCGACTGCTGGGCCTGGTCGACCACGAGCGGGGCGTGAAGCTCGGCGGCTCCGGTTTCTGGATGTACACCGGCCTGGGTGCCCGACTGGAGTGGGCGCTGGTCAACTGGCTGATCGACCAGAACGTCGCCGCCGGCTACGAGTTCCTGCTCCCGCCGCACCTGCTGCTGGAGACCGCCGGCTTCGCCGCCGGGCAGTTCCCCAAGTTCTACGACGACGTCTACCACCTGAGCCGGCAGTCCGCCCCCCGCGGTCAGTTCCTGCTGCCAACCGCCGAGACGGCGATCCTCGGGGCGTACCAGAACGAGATCCTGGACACCGCGAAGCTGCCGCTGAAGGTGTTCGCCTACACCCCGTGCTACCGCCGGGAGGCCGCCGGGTCGCACTCGGACGAGCGCGGCACCGTGCGCGGCCACCAGTTCAACAAGGTGGAGGTCTTCCAGTTCGCCCTGCCGGAGCAGGCCGACGCGGCGCTGGAGGCGATGGTCACCCACGCCGAGGGCCTGGTGGAGCGGTTGGGCCTGCACTACCAGCGCAGCCTGCTCGCGGCCGGCGACTCGAGCGCCGCGATGCGCAAGACCCTCGACATCGAGGTCTGGATGCCGAGCACCGGAAAGTACAAGGAAGTGTCGTCGGTCTCCTGGGGCGGTGACTACCAGGCCCGTCGGGCGGCGATCCGCTACCGCGAGCCGGGCGGCAAGCAGACCCGCTTCGTACACACGCTGAACGGCTCGGCACTGGCCACCAGCCGCCTGTTCCCGGCGATCCTGGAGCAGTTCCAGCAGCCCGACGGGAGTGTCCTGGTGCCGGAGGTGCTGAGGGACCGCCTCGGTACCGACCGCCTCACCCCTCGCTGAGTTCGCCGGGATCACCGCCGGGGAGGCGGGAGCAGTCCCCGGCCAGGTAACCGGCGGGCCCGGTCGAGGAACGCCGCCACGTACCGTGGGCCGAGCCCGCGCCGCCCCAGCTGCGTCGACCGGGAACCGCCGTTCGCGCGCCTGTCCTGGGCGCAGCGGACGGTAGGCCGCCGAGTGGTGGCAACTCGCCGTCGGCGAAGATGATGTTGGGCGGTCTGAGCGGGTGACTTGACCTCAACCACGCTTGAGATTGAACCCTGGTCGGGATGCTGTCTGTCCCAAAGGGGTGCTACCTACACATGCGCGCAATCCAGGTAACCGCCTTCGGCGGCCCAGAGGTGCTGTCGCCTGCGGAACTGCCCGACCCGGCGCCCGGGCCCGGCCAGGTCGTCGTCGCCCTGGCTGCGGCAGACGTCATCTTCCTCGACACCCTGCTGCGCAGCGGCTGGGGACAGGACTTCTTCCCCCGCACGTTGCCCTATGTGCCGGGTGGCGGCGGAGCAGGCGTAGTCGTGCAGACCGGCGACGGGGTGGACCCGGCATGGATCGGCCGGCGGGTAGTCGTACAGACCAGCACCGGCTACGCCGAACGCGTCGCCGCGCACGTCGAGGAGATCCTGCCAGTTCCCGACGGCCTGGCCATCGAGGCAGCCGCGGCACTGGTGCACGACGGCGTGACCGCGCTCCGCCTGGACCAACTGGGCACACCACGAAAGAGAGAGTGGGTGCTGGTCTCCGCTGCCGCTGGTGGAGCCGGATCACTGCTGGTGCAACTAGCCGTCAACGCCGGAGCGCGGGTGGTAGCCGCCGCTTCCACCGACGCCAAGCTGGCGCTGGCCCGCCAACTGGGCGCGGAGATCGCTGTCGACTACACCCGGCCGGGCTGGATTGATCAGGTGCGGGAAGCAACAGGCGGCGGTGTCGCGCTGGTGTACGACGGGGCTGGTGGCCCAACCGGCACGGCCACCCTGGACGCGGTCGCCGACGGCGGACGGCTCGTCACCTACGGCACCGCCGACGGCCTCGCGACCCCGGACCCCGATTCGGCCGCGGGCCGCGGCATTCGGATATTCGCACCGCTGTTGGACGGCCCGCCGGACCGACAGACCGTACGCGAACTGATGGGCCTGGCCCTGGAACGGACCACGCGGGGACGCATGCACCCGGTGATCGGCGCCACCTACCCGCTGGAACGGGCCGCTGCCGCTCATCGCGCACTGGCCATGCGCACCACGGTCGGCAAGTCACTGTTGCTGGTCGGAAACCAGTCGGGCCTTCCGAACTCGCCGTCGATGCCGTGAGCACGTGATCAATACGCCCAGTTGGGGGCCCGGATCGACGGTGACGCCCCCGGCGATTGCCGGGGGCGTCACCAGTGGTGAGTCGGTCAGCCGAAGCAGGTGGGTACGGGGTTGGGGCTGCCGGTGCAGTTGGTGGGTCGGTTGTTGATGATGATGACCTTGCCGAAGACGTCGATCACGCCGTTGTTGTAGACGCCGCCGGGTTCGTTTTGGGCGAGGTTGTCGGTGACCCGGACGTCGGTGAGGGTGAGGACGGTGGTGGGGTCGGAGGGGTTGAAGAAGATACCGCCGGCGGCTCCCGCGGCCTGGTTGCCGGAAATGGTGGTGCGGCGTAGGGCCACCACGGGGTCGCCCCCAGTCTCGTCGCCGACGATGGCGATGCCGCCGCCGTCACCGGTGGTGGCGGTGTTGTGCACGATCTTGCTGTCCTCGATGGTCGCGCCGAGGTCCTCGAGGAGGTAGAGCCCGCCGCCGGAGGTGGCGGTGTTCTCCGCGACGGTGACGTGCTGGAGCAGGAGGGCTTCGTTGCCGTCGTCGTAGATGCCGCCGCCGAGTCCGCTGGCGGTGTTGTGGGTGATGGTGCTGTGGACGATCTCGGTAAGGTCACCGTCGCTGTGCACGCCGCCGCCGTCGGCGGCGATGTTGTCGCTGACCACGACGTGGTCGATGGTCACGTTGCCGTCGTCATTGACCAACCCGCCGCCCTCGTCGCCGGCGGTGTTGTGGGTCACCTTCGACTTCCTGATCGAAAGGGCAGCATTGTCGCTGTAGATGCCGCCGCCGTCGCCGTCAACAGTGTTGCGGGTGATGGTGCTCTTGGTGATCGTGACCTTGCTCCGGTCGCTGTAGATGCCGCCGCCCTCGCTAGCCTCGCCGGTGGCGATGTTGTCGCGGACGGTGACCCGTTCAAGGGTCAGTCGGGTGCCTTCGCCGGCGAGGATGCCGCCGCCGTCGGCTTCCGTGACCTGTCCGCCGGCGACGGTGAGGTCTTTGAGGGTGAGGTCGCCGCCGGTGGTGACGTTGAAGATGCGGAAGTTGTCGGCGGCGGCGGCCCGGATGATGGTGGCGCCCTGGCCGTAGATCGTGATCGGCTGGAAGACCGGGGGTAGTCCGTTGTCGTCCTGGTTGACCGTCAGGGTGTAGACGCACTTCTCGGTCAGGCGCAGGGTGCCGCCGCCGGCCTGGTTCGCCGCGGTGATGGCGGCGATCAGCGCGTTGGGGTCGCAGGGCACCGGGGTGCCCGCGTCCTTCCCCTCGCCATGATCATCACGCTTCCAGCCCGGGTTACCGGTAGTGCTCTTGTCACTTCCCCGGTCGCCGGTTCGGTGCTGCTCCGGGCCGCCCTTGCCGGAGGCTCCGCCGTCGTCACCCCCAGGCAGGGCGGCTCGGGTGAGTGCCCCTGGCGCGTGGGCGAGGCTCATGGATCCGGTGGCGGCCACGGTCGCAAAGCCAGCGAGAGTCGCTACGCCCAGCGTGGTCGCCGTCCGAGCGAGCCGCCGCCGACGGGCTCGTCCTGGTGGCCGTGCTTGGTCCGGCATCGTGATCTACCTTCGTGTCGGTCGGTCCGCGCTCCTGGTGAAGCGGTGGGGCGGCCGTCCAGCCGCTCTAAGCAGTGAAAACAGCCAAAGCGAATAATGAGGGCTTTTCGGTACAAATACCCTCATATAAGTCACTACCCCTCCGATACTCCCTCGCGACCACCAGTGGCCTTTCGCCTCTGGCATGGCGGCAGAGTCCAGGGGTATGACCGAAAGATGAGGGCAAGCTTCCGGCTCGGCCGGATCGTGGGCGTACCAGTCGGGGTCAACTGGAGTGTCCTGGTCATCTTCCTGTTGATCGCCTGGTTACTCTCCGCCAACCAGTTCCCCCGCACCTACCCGGACCAGCCGGGAATCGCGTACCTTCTCGCCGGCCTCGCCGCCGCCGTGGTCTTCTTCCTCGGCCTGCTCGCCCACGAGGTCTCGCATGCGGTCATCGCCAAGCGCAACGGACTCGAGGTTGGCGGCATCACGCTGTGGCTCTTCGGCGGTGTCGCCGAGCTGAAGGGTGAGGCGCCGAACCCGGGCGCGGAGCTGCGCATCGCCGGGATCGGGCCGCTGGTGAGTCTGCTGATCGGCGTCTTCTTCGGCGCTATCGCGGCGGGCCTGGCGATGACCGGGTACGACGGGCTGTGGCTCGGCGCGCTGGCCTGGCTCGCCGGCATCAACGTGCTGCTGGCCGTCTTCAACGTGCTGCCCGCCGCCCCGCTGGACGGCGGACGGCTGCTGCGCGCGGCGGTCTGGAAGGCCACCGGGGACCGGACCAAGGCGTCGGTGGTGGCTGCCCGGGCCGGCTGGGTCCTCGGGGCGCTCCTGATCGGCCTGGGGTTCTGGCAGTTCTTCGCAGGAGGCGGGTTCGGCGGCCTGTGGCTGATCCTGATCGGTTGGTTCCTGATCGGTGCCGCCACGATGGAGGAGCGGCAGGCCCGGATGGGCAGCGCCCTGAGCGGCATCCGGATCGCCGAGGTGATGACACCACAGCCGCAGACCGCCGCCGGCGACATGACCGTGGCCGACTTCATCGAGCACTACCTCTTCGCGTACCGGTATTCAGCGCTGCCGCTGGTGGCGGACGACCGGCCGGTCGGGCTGGTCACCCTCGACCGGATCCGCCGGGTACCGGCAGACCGCCGATCCGCCACCACCCTGGCCGAGGTCGCCTGCCGCACCGACGAACTGGTGCTCGCCTCCCCGGATGAGTCACTCAACGAGCTCCTTCCCCGGCTCACCGACTGCGCCGACGGGCGGGCGCTCGTGGTGGATGACGGCCAGCTGGTCGGGATCGTGTCGCCCAGTGACATCAGCCGGGCGGCGCAGCGCGGCAGCATGCGTGAGCAGTTGGCCGGGCAGCCAGGTTCCTGACGGGTGCGGTTACCGCCGACCGGGCCGGGGAACTCCCGGTTGATGAGCAGCCATCGTGTTCCGGCGCCACCGACCACGCCGGGCCCCCAGCCCACCCCGGCACCGCCGCCAGCGCCGACCCCGGTGCCGCACCCCGGGCCGGCACCGCGCACCGGGGGCCGGCGCCGCACACCCGGGCCCTCAGACGTACGGTCGGGTGATGTAGGCCGTCCGGAGCGCGGCTAGGCCGGCGTCCTTCGGCACCAGCTGGCCCCAGCCGGAGTTGAAGTAGTTCGTCCGCACGATCCGGGGCCCCCGCTCCGCGTTGAGCGCGGCGACGGCGGCCGGCACGGTGCCGATCCACGTCGCCTGGTCGCCGACCTCGGCCCCCCGGACCCCCCACTCCGCGATCAGGACCGGGCGGGAGAGGGCGACCGGGCCGAGATCGGCGACCGCCCAGTCCTTGGTACGGCGAAACCGGGCCAGCGCGGTGTGCGTGGCGCTGGTGGCGTAGACGTTCCACTGCAGGAAGTCGAGCTTCGCCATCAGCACCTCCGGGTGGGTCCGCTGGTAGCAGGCCCGGTCGAAGCCGCCCGCCCCCACCGAGAAGGTGCTGCCGGCCGGCAGCCCACGAGCCTTGAACCAGGTGACGATGTAGGCCACCGCCTGCACCGCACGGACATCCGACTCCGCCCAGGTGTACGCCCTACCCGCCTCCGTGGTGCCGAACTCATGGTCGGTGTCCAGCTCCGAGATGAGTTGGAGGTTCATTCCCACGCCCATCTCCTGGTACTGCGACAGCGCCCGCGCGAACAACCCGTCGCATTCCCCGGAGAGCACCTGGCCGTACCCGTACGCCCTGGGCCAGGTCGTCCCCGGTCGTTGCTGGATAGTCATCGCCGGGGCCGGGACCGTGTACGTCCGACCATCGACCCGGAAGGTCTGTGGCCCGGCGTGCGGGGCGCCGTAGTGTTTCAACTCCAGCACCATATTGATCTTCATCCCGGCCGCGCCAAGCTCCTTCAGCCAGGGCTTCTTCCACCCCGGGAAGAGGTAGCCGTCGGCGAAGCTGCGGTACTGGGTCAGCGAACGGATGTTCGCGCCCACCAGATCCGCCCTCGGGTCAGCGTTGCCGGAGAGGTAGTAGCCACCCCGGACAGGCGACGCGATCCCATAGTCGGCGGTGGCGGTGGCGGTGCGCCCGCCGGAGTCCCGCACCGTGACGGTGACCCGAGGCATCACGCCACCGCCCGATAGTCGGCCACCGCGCCGTCGTCCGACAGCTTCGTCCAGGTACGGCCGGAGTCGTCGGTGACGGTGAGGGTAAGCGGATCGATGACCGCGGTAACCTGCGCGGGGGCGCTGCTGTGCCCCCACGTGTCGGTGACCACCACGGTGACGATCACCGGCCGGGTATCGGCGTCACCGTAGGTAACCATCATGGTCATCTCGTCACCAGGAACGTAGACCGCCGCGTTCAGGGCGACGGTCACGGTGGGAGCAGCCATTGGTCGGCTCCTTCCAGGGCGTGGGTGGGGCGGGCCGGCAGCGCGGTGCGCGTCGGCGACGACGCTCGCGCCGGGCTCGGTGGCGACGGGGACGTTGTTGCCCCCGCCAGGCCCGAGGATCGGGATGTGGCCCGCCATCCACGCCTCTCACCTGCTTTAACTGTGCTTCGGTGCGGCACCCGGCGTCCTGTCCGTTAGCCGATCACCCGGTTGTCGCACACCTGACTGCCCTCCGCCGACCGCCCCGAGGCACCCCGCTGCCTTCCCCGAGGCACCCCGCTGCCTTTCACAGTCCGTGCCGACCCTCGCCCGCCACCACCTCGGCGACCCGCGCCTCCGACTTGCCCGAGAACGGGTGCCGCAGGGCGGCGACCGCCCGGCGGGTCTCCTCGGCGATCAGATCAGCGTTGATGGCAGCTCCGGCAACAGCCCCGCCGGCCGCGGCGGCGCCCACCTGGGCCGCCAGGTCGGTGACGTTGCCCGCCGCCCAGACCCCCTCCACCTCGGTGCGCCCGGTGGGATCGGCGGGGATGTGCTCACCGAGCCCACTCGCGTGTTCGACCGCCCGCAGCCCGAGCCCGGCCAGGAACCCGGCACGCGCCACCATCCGCGGCCCAACCCCCAGGGCGGTCCGGGGTACGACTGTGCCGTCGACGAGCCGCACCCCGACGAGCCGGTCGTCGGCGGTCTCCAGGCCCGCCACCGCACCGGTGACCACCCGTACGCCCCGGGCTTCGAGTTGCTCCGCCTGCTCCTCGTCGGGTCCGGCGGACATGTGCGTGAAGTAGATGATGTCGGCGCTGAGCTGGCGGAAGAGCAGCGCCTGGTGCACGGACATCGGGTTGGTGGCGAGCACGCCGATGGCCTGGTCCCGAACCTCCCAGCCATGGCAGTACGGGCAGTGGAGGACGTCTCGGCCCCAGCGTTCGCGCAGCCCGGGGAGGCCCGGTAGCAGGTCGACCAGTCCCGTGGTGACCAGCAGGCGACGGGCCCGTACCGACCGGCCGTCGGTCAAGGTCACGACAAATCCATCACGGTCCCGGGCAGAGGTCGCGATCTCCGCGGGCACGATGTGGCCACCGTAGCCGCGCACCTCGGCCCGGCCGCGCTCGAGTAGCTCGGACGGCGGCATGTCCTCGCGGCCCAACAGCCCGTGCACCCCCTCGGCGGGGGCGTTACGCGGGTTACCCGAGTCGAGAACCACCACCGATCGACGCGATCGGGCGAGCATCACCGCCCCGTTCAGACCTGCGGCACCACCACCGGCCACCACGACGTCGTAGCTCTCCTTCAGCTGATTGGTCATTCCGACCACCTCCCGCGGCCACCATGCCCCCACTCGTCGTAGGCGGCAAACCCTGTTGCCGATATGGCAAAATATTGACCATGGACGGTGACCTGAACCAGGCTCTCGACGCGGTCGGCCCCCGGCTGCGGGCACTGCGACACAAGCGCGCAACCACTCTGACCGACCTCTCGGCCCAGACCGGCATCTCGGTGAGCACCCTGTCCCGGCTCGAATCAGGCACTCGCCGGCCGACCCTCGAGCTGCTCCTTCCCCTCGCCCGCGCCCACGGCGTCACCCTCGACGAACTCGTCGGGGCGCCACCCACCGGCGACCCCCGCATCCACCTGCGCCCAGTCATCCGCCACGACATGACCGTGCTGCCGTTGACCCGAGGAGCCGGCGGCATCCAGGCATTCAAGCTGATCATCCCGACCAGCAAGCGGGAGCCAGACCCACAGACCCACGACGGGTACGAGTGGCTCTACGTGTTGAGCGGGCGGTTACGGCTCATCCTCGGCGAGCACGATCTCGTGCTGACGCCCGGCGAGGCGGCCGAGTTCGACACCCGGGTGCCGCACTGGTTCGGCGTCGCCGAGGACCAGCCGGTCGAGATCCTCAGCCTCTTCGGCCAGCAGGGAGAGCGTGCCCACCTCCGCGCGCGGCCCAAGGCCCGGCCACCATCGGATTGACCGCCGATCCGCGCGCACCACGGGGCTCGGCGACTCGCTCACTCGGAAGTAGCCGACCTGTGCCGGTGGGCGGCGAACGCGCGCCGGGCGCGTGAGCCCATCGGCAGCGGGTAAGGCGACCGAATGGGCCTACCCTTGCCCGCCGACAGACGAGGGGACACGGCAATGGCACGTCCCGCCGGCCACCAGCCGGTCAAGGCATCCGGCACGTACCGGATCGGTGGTGATCTCCTGGTAGACCGCCTCGGGTATGGATCCATGCGGCTCGCCGGACCGGGCGTGTGGGACATGCCGAAGGACCCCGCGGAGGCGATCCGGCTGCTCCGACGGGCTGTCGACCTAGGGGTGACGTTCATCGACACCGCCGACTCGTACGGGCCGTTCGTCTGCGAGCTGCTGATCAAAGAGGCGCTGCACCCGTACGCCGAGGATCTGGTGATCGCGAGCAAGGCTGGGGTGGTCCGGGGCGGGCCGGACGACTGGAAGTTGCTTGGCCTTCCGAAGTACCTACGCCAACAGTGTGAGTTGAGCCTTCGCCACCTCGGCCTGGACTGCATTCCGCTGCACCAGTTGCAGCGAATTGACCCGACGGTGCCGCTCGACGACCAGCTCGGCGAGTTGGTCCAGCTCCAGCAGGAAGGCAAGATCCGACACATCGGCCTCTCCGAGGTGACCGTCGAGCAGATCGAGGCAGCTCAGAAGATCACCCCGATCGCCACCGTGCAGAACCTCTACAACCTGACCACCCGTGGCGCCGAGCCCGTTCTGGAGTACTGCGAACGCAACGACCTCGGGTTCGTTCCCTGGCATCCGATTGCTACCGGTGACCTTGCCCGCCCCGGCGGGCCGCTGGAGGCGGCCAGCACCGAGTACGGCGCGACGCCGGCGCAGCTCGCCCTCGCCTGGCTGCTGCGACGCTCGCCGGTCATGCTGCCCATTCCCGGCACGTCCTCCGTGGCGCACCTGGAGGAGAACGTCGCCAGCGCCGAGGTGCAGCTCACCGACGACAAGTTCGAGGCGCTCACCCAGGCCAGCTGACACCTGCACGGCTGACCCGGTCACACCTGGTCCGTTTTAGCCTATTTCCGGCATTTTCCTCGTGTTCATGTTCTTTCGGGTTGGGTGTGGTTTTAGCGTGCTTGTGGCCGCTACCGCCTGCCCGGTAGCCGAGGAGCACCACCCCCGGTCTGCCCCCGGGTGGTGGTCCTCGTCGTTCACGGGGGAAGGACACCGAGACCACGATGAACCAGCAGAACCACATCCACGAACCCGAACCGGAGCGCCCTGGCGCGGACCGGGCGAGGTCACGGCGGCGATGGTGGGCCGTCGGGCTCGCCAGCGTGGCCGGCCTGGCCCTCACCACCGTCGGAGTCGCCGCCACCCCGGCCGCCGACGCCATCGGACGCACCCTCAGCGCCGACGACCGCTCCGACAAACGTGACCAGCCACATGAAGGTGACCGCCGCGACGACGACGGCGGCAAACGTGACGACGCCAAGAACAAGAGCGACGAGGGCAAGAACGACAAGGGCAAGGGCGACAAGGGCAAGGGGAAGAAGACGGCCACCCCCAAGGGCACCCCCGTGCCCTGCGACGCGGACGCGCTGATCGCCGCGATCACCCTGGCCAACGCCCGCGACGGCGCCGTGCTCGACCTCGCCAAGGACTGCACCTACCTGCTCACCGCCGACATCGACGGCAACGGCCTGCCCGCCATCACCGCCCCCATCACCCTCAACGGCGGCAAGAACACCACCATCGAACGCGCCGCCGCCGTCGACCCGTTCCGCATCCTCACCGTCGACACCGGCGGCAACCTCACCCTCAACAAGCTGACCATCACCGGCGGCCAGACCGACAGCGACGGCGGCGGCATCCTCGTCAACCCGGCCGGCACCCTCACCACCAACCACAGCACCATCACCCGCAACATCACCAACGCCAATGGCGGCGGCATCGCCAACAACGGCACCACAACTCTCCACCACTCCACCGTCAGCCGAAACATCTCCGGCACTACCGGCGGCGGCATCTTCAGCACCGGTCTACTGACCGTCAAAAAGTCCCACGTAGCTGACAACACCGCCGGCGCCGCTGGTGGCGGCATCAACAGCAATGAGGGCACGATGCTGGTTGAGCACAGCCGAATTACCGGCAACCAGACTGCGACCAGCGCTGGCGGCGTGGAACTGTTCGGAGGAACCGGAATTGTCACGAAGACCGAGATCACCAACAATACCGCCAGTGCAACTGGCGGCGTTCTGGCGAACTCCGGGCAGCTCACCCTCAGAGCAGTGGTCATCGCCAACAACACGGCGATATCGGGGCTGGCCGGCGGGCTGTCGGTGAACCCCGCCACCACCACGGTGGTCGAGGACAGCACCATCAAGAACAACACCGCTGCCGCAAACGGCGGTGGAATCTTCAACTTCGATTCGCTGGTATTGCGAAACACGAAGGTCATCGGAAACCAGTCAGGAAACCAGGGAGGCGGAATCCTCAACGGACCTAACGCCACCCTCTCCCTCTTCGACACACAGGTGGTCAAGAACATCGCCGTTACCGACGGTGGGGGCATCTTCAACAGCGGCGGCGTGGTGAACCTGAACACCGCCACCGGCACCATCGTCATCAAGAACCGACCCAACAACTGCGTCGACGTACCCGGCTGCGCCGGATAGCAACCTCGCGCGAATCCAAACGAATGACGGTTCCGCCCCTCCGCCCACCGGCGGAGGGGCGGAACCCCTCAATCCGCTGCGGCGGGGAAGGGCCTGCCGAGCCACAGAAACGAATACCCTCGCCCACGCTCGCGCGTGGGCTCCTCATCCACAACGAGGAAGGACACCGACGCTGCGATGAACCATAAGCACCAGGAGCACAAACCGGACCGTCTGGGCGGAACCCAGGCGAGATCAGGGTGGCGGTGGTGGGCTGTCGGGTTGGCCGGCATGACCGGCCTGACCCTGGCCGCCGTCGGCGGCCCCACCGCCTCAGCCGCCGACGCCGTCGGACGAACCCTCACCGCCGCCGACGACCGCCCCTCCGACCGGGACCACCGCAACAAGGGCGAGGACGGCAAGCACGACGCCAAGAGCAAGGAAAGAGGGGGAAAGGAGCCCAATGGCACACCCGTCCCTTGTGACACCGACGCTCTGATCGCCGCGATCACCCTCGCCAACGCCCGCGACGGCGCCGTGCTCGACCTCGCCAAAAACTGCACCTACCTACTCACCGCCGACATCGACGGCAACGGCCTGCCCGCCATCACCGCCCCCATCACCCTCAACGGCGGCAAGAACACCACCATCGAACGCGCCGCCACCGCCGACCCGTTCCGCATCCTCACCGTCGACACCGGTGGCAACCTCACCCTCAACCACCTCATCATCACCGGCGGACAAACCACCAGCAACGGTGGGGGAATCTTCGTCCGAGCCGGTGGAACGTTGATCACAAACCACAGCACAATCGCCCGTAACATCGCTCAGACCCCGGGCGGCGGAATCGCCAATAGCGGCACCACCAGACTCGCCCACTCTCGCGTCGAAAACAACAGCACAAACCAGCTGGGAGGCGGAGTAAACAATATTGGGCTTCTGGAGGCCATCAAATCCCACATCGATATGAACGACGCCACTATTGGCGGCGGCATCTATGGATCCGGCAACACTGTCATCAAGGACGGCAGCATCTCCGGAAACCAGGCGACCGTGACCGGAGGACTATTTCTGGCTGGCGCCAACGGAATTGTCACCAACACCAGAATCACCGAAAATTCCAGTGCCGCCGCTGGCGCTGGAGGCGTCCAGGTCGAGGCGACCGCGCAGCTGACGATGCGCCACGTCAACCTGTCAGACAATACGTCGCCCGCCACCGCCGGTGGGCTGCTCGTCGCAGAGGGGGACAATTTCGCCCTGGTCGAAGACAGCCTCATCAAGAACAACACCGCCGCGGACCCCGGTGGGGGAGTCTTCAACAGCGGAGAAACGGTGTTGCGACGTACCAAGGTAGTCGGCAACCAGGCCAGTCAGGGCGGCGGCATCCAGAACTTCGGCACGCTCAGCCTCTTCACGTCGAAGGTGGTCAAGAACATCGCCGTCACCGACGGTGGGGGCATCTTCAACAGCGGCGGCGTGGTGAACCTGAACACCGCCACCGGCACGGTCGTTATCAAGAACCGGCCGAACAACTGCGTCGACGTACCCGGTTGCGCGGGCTGACCCCGCCGCCTGGAACCCCTCGTCTTCCACTCCAGCACCTCCGGGCTCCCTCGGGCTCACAACATTCAGAGGTCACCCCCGCCGGCAGCACCAATCATTCGCAGGATCCTCCACCGGTCCGCGGCCCTACGGGCCAAGGAAGCAACGGGCACCGGTGCGGAGCAAGACAGCACCCGGCCTTGAGAACTGACGCGCGACCTGCGGTCAGGAAGAGTTCCGCCCCCGCCACCCTCAGGCGGGTGGCGAGGGCGGAACTGAAGCTCCGGGGTTGGCGTCAGCCCGAACAGCCGGGGACGTTGACGCAGTTGTTCGGCCGGTTCTTGATAACGACCGTGCCGGTGGCCGTGTTCAGGACCACTACGCCGGCGGGGTCGTTGAAAATTCCGCCGCCGTCGGTGACAGCGATATTCTTGACGACCGAGGTGTTGAACAGGGTGGTCGTACTGTTGGCCTGGGTGAAAATGCCGCCACCCGTGTCGGCCTGATTAGCCGCTACCGTGGTGTCCCGCAGTACCACCGGTACGGACGCATTGAAAATTCCTCCCCCGGTACCGTTGGTGGTGTTTTTGCTGATCTCACTGTCTTCGATGACGGCGGCAGAACCACCCGTGGCGTTCTGGACAGCGACGCCGCCACCCCGTTCTTCGGCGTGGTTTCTGACTACGGTGACGTGTCGCATGGTCAGCTGCCCGTCGAGGAAGATAGCGCCACCAATACTACTGGAATTGTTATCTACGAAGGTGGACCTGACGATGCTGGTATTGGCACCCTCGGATTCGCCGATTCCCGCACCGATCTCTGCACGGTTACGGGCAAAGGTGCTGTCCCACACCTCGGTGGTCACGTCGAGAACACTGCCAATAGCACCACCGACGCTGTTAGCGCTATTGTCGGTAAATCGAACCTTCTTGACGGTGAGCCGCCCCCTTATGCTGAATATACCGCCACCCTGTGCGGCGCTGTTGCGACTGATAACGGAGTCGGTGATGGCACTGGTGCCAAGGTTGGCGATGCCGCCCCCGACGCTGGTGCCGCCGACATTGCGGACGATTTCGCTGTGTTTGACAGTCAGCCGCCCGCCGGGGTTCACGAGGATGCCAGCCCCGAACTCACCCGAGGCGGCGGCCCGCCCCCCGGCGATCTTCAATTTGTTCACGGTAAGGTCGCCGCCGACCTCGACGGCGAGGATACGGAACGGGTCGGCGGCGGCGGCGCGTTCGATGGTGGTGTTCTTGCCGCCGTTGAGGGTGATGGGGGCAGTGATGGCGGGCAGGCCGCTGCTGTCGATGGCAGCCGTGAGCAGGTAGGTGCAGTCCTCGGCGAGGTCGAGCACTGCGCCGTCGCGGGCGTTGGCCAGGGTGATCGCGGCGATCAGGGCGTCGGCGTCGCAAGGTACGGGGATACCCCTGGGCTTGATCTCCTTCTTGCCCTTACTCTTACCGTCGCCCGTACCCTCGTCGCGGTGGCCGTCAGCGGAGGGCCGGTCGTCGGGGGCGGCGAGGGCGTGCCCGACTGCGCCGTCGGCGGCGGCGGGGGTGGCGACTCCGACGGTGGTGAGGGCAAGGCCTGTCATCCCGGCGAGCCCGGCGGCCCACCATCGTGACGGTGTCCGGCGCCTGCTGGCGTGATCCGGTTCTGGTTCGTGGTGTAGATGGCTCATCGTGGTGTCGAGGTCCTTCCCTTGTCGCAGATCAGGAGCCACCCGGACAGGTACGGGTGGCTGCCCCTCGGCTACCAGACGGTCGGCAGCGATCACCCTCGAGCCAATCGGACATCACACTACATTAAGACATGAAAGAGAAAGAACTACTCAAACGAGATCCTGGGGGCTGATACTCGACGTACGAACACAGCTGCACCTCTACGACCCGACGGCCCCGCGGCCGACGCCACGACGGCAACGACGGGCTCGGCTTCTCGACCTGCTGCCCTGATCAGGTGGTCTGCTCGATCTGGATCAGATTGCCGCAGGTGTCGTCGAAGACCGCTGTGGTGACGGGGCCGACCCGCAGGGGATCCTGAGTAAACCGCACGCCCAAGCCGCGTAGTCGGTCACACTCCGAGTGGACGTCGTCAACGGCGAAAGACGTGGACGGGATCCCATCATTGACCAACGCCGCCTTCCAGGGCTTGGCCGCCGGATGGCTGTCCGGTTCGAGCAGCAACTCACAGCCGTCGGGATCATCCGGCGATACGACGGTGATCCAGCGATGATCGCCGAGTGGAACCTCCACCTTCTTCACGAACCCCAGCACCTCGGTGTAGAACCGCAGTGCCTCGTCCTGGTTCTCGACGAGAACGCTCGTCACATGGATCCGCATCAGCTCTCCTTCGCTCCACGGTTGCGCCATCGATCGGTGAGACGTTCCAAGGGCTCGATGTTGATGTAGTGAAACTTGTAACGACCCGCACGACGGCTAGCGACCAGATCCGCCCCGACCAGCACCTCCAGGTGCTGGGAGATCGCCTGCCGGGATGAACCGATCTGGTACTTCATGGCCAGTCGCGAACAGATCTCGAACAACGTCTGACCATCCCGCTCCACCAGCTCGTCGAGGATCTTCCGGCGCGTCGGGTCGGCGAGCGCCTTGAAGATGTCACCCGCTCCAGCATCGTCGCGACCGGGTGTGCCTACGTCACTCACTCCACCAAGGATAGGCAAGTCATGACTTGCATGACAAGACAACGGCGTCAACGTTCCCGGCTGCATCGGGTAGCGACCCGCGCTACTCGGATTCACGAGGGGTCCCGTTCGAGCTGCTTGGCCTTGACCGTGGCGCACGCCAGATCTACCTGGTGGGACGCATCCGAACCCCGCGTAGGCCGGCAGGACCAGCTGTCGACCGCACCTGCCGCTCTGAGAAGCCGCGCCACCAGCACATGTCCGGACGCCAGTGTCACCAACCGGGCTGGCCGCTGAGACGGTGCACAACGAGACGGCTGAGGCGGTACGAAATGACAAGACTGCTCATTCACCGGCGAAGCCTCTACGTTCGTCGCATGAGTGAGCAGCAAGGTGATATGCCGGAGTTGTGGATGCTGAGCGCAACAGAGTTGGCGCGGCAGATCAGAACAGGTCAGGTTTCCAGCCGCGAGGTGGTGCAGGCACATCTGCGACGGATTAACGAGATCAATCCCGTCGTGAACGCCCTCACCGCCGTACTCGACGAGCAGGCCCTGGCCGCTGCGGACGCGGTCGACCAAGCGTTGCGGTACGGCGAAGAGCCTGGGCCACTGTGCGGCATACCCATGACGGTAAAAGAGAACATCGACGTCGCCGGCTCCGCAACTACACAGGGTATCGCCGCGCTACGCGATGCCATCGCCACTCAGGACGCACCGCATATCGCCGAGCTTCGCGCCGCAGGGGCGATACCGATCGCCAGGACCAACATGCCCGAGTTCGGGATGCGGTGGCACACCACCAACGGGCTGCATGGTGCGACCCGCAACCCATGGTCCGCCGAGCACACCCCAGGCGGCTCCAGCGGGGGCGACGCCGTCGCGGTCGCCACGGGCCTGGCCCCGCTCGGGCTGGGCACTGACGGCGCGGGCTCGCTGCGCTGGCCAGCGCAGTGCTGCGGCGTGGCGGCCCTGAAGCCCTCCCTCGGCCGGGTAGCGCAGAGCGATGGTCGGCGGCCGACGCCGTTCGCATTTCAACTGCTGGGGGTGCACGGTCCCATCGCGCGCCATGTCGACGATCTTCGCCTGGCGTTCACCCATATCTGTGCGAGCGATGGGGGCGATCCGTGGCATGCGCCGGTCCCGCTCAACGGACCGCCCGTGTCACGGCCGATCCGGGTTTCCATGGTCACGGCTCCAGGGGGGATCGACATTCACCCAGCGGTGCGGCATGCGCTACAGCGGGCAGCCGACCTGCTCACCGACGCCGGCTACGTCATTGAGGAGTGCGACGCTCCCGCACTGGAGCGAGCGGGTGAGATCTATACCCAGATCATGGCGAGCTACGGCCGCGTACAACGGAAGCAGCCCCCCGTGGAGACGGTCGCCTCCGACGACTTCGCCCGCTTCTGGCATGTGTATGAACCAATCTGGACCCGGGCTCAGGGAGAGCCGGCGTTCGATCCGATGATGGAACGAGCCGCTATTGCCCGCGTGTGGAGTGACTGGTTTGGTCGAACGCCTCTGGTGCTGGCCCCGATCCGTACGCAGCCGGCGTTCGTGCTTGGATGTGACCTCGACCCCGTCTGCCTGTCCGACTTTCCCGCGACGATGCGGTTGGCCGTGGCCGTCAACCTGCTCGGACTACCTGCCGTCGCGATCCCAACCGGGGAAACCGACGGCCTCCCGCACGCCGTGCAGGTCATTGCCCCACGCTTCAGAGAAGATCTCTGTCTTGATGCGGCCGCAGCGATCGAAGCTCGCATCCCGCCGTTTACGCCGATCGATCCGCACCCGAATCTGGCATCAAACTCTTCGGCCACTGTTGCCTGACCACAGGGTGGGCACGACGCACTACCGTTCCTTCTGCGAAGCCAGGTGACCTCATGCCGTGGCATCCGTTCCGCCGACGCAGTAACTGAAATCGCACCCGTCGGACTACGTGACGGAGACAAGGCAAGCGCAGCAGGGCAGGATCGACGACAGCCCGACGACCCAGGTATCCGCGCCTCTCTAGGCGATGCGCCACGCGACGCAAGAGGAGGACAGGACGCGCGGAGCGGACAGCAGATGTCGTAGCCCGGCATTGGGCCGAGCGCCCGCAGGCCAGCCCGGCGGATCCGCCGTCACCTCTGCCCACGCACCGCGAATTCTCACCGTTGGCCGGTATCCGGAGCCCGGCCGGTGGCATAGTTCCACACCGTCCGGACCGGGACGGAGTTGTGGGTACGGGCCGATCTCTCCACGAACAACAGATGCTCCAACTCGTCGGTGCGCCCCTCCCCGGCCAGGATCCAGGCACGGGTCAGCCAGGCTCCCGGACCGAGAATGTCCGGAGTCCGGTTCAGCACGACGTCCCGGTCGAGCAGCGACAGAAGCTGCGGCATCAGATCGTCCAATTGTTGCCGCACCCGCGCGGACACCTGAGCTGCGGAGTCCTCGTCGGCGATACGCCACTGGTCGTTGCCCGACAGCCCTGAGAAACGAAGCCGCCTACGCCACCCGCCGTCGTAGTGGCGGGGCAGCTCCTCAACCGACCACCCGGTTCGCTGCCGGTCCCATTCCCACTCCGGTGCCAGCACCAGGCCGATGTTGATGTAAGCGGCGACAGACCGACTCATCCCGATGCTGCCAAGGTAACGCCGATGGCACCAGCACCAGGGGCTACCCGCCAGCTCCTGCGGTGGCCAGGACACACCGATCGCGCCGACCACGGCGACGGTGCCGACCGCACCGACCACCTTTGATCACCGGCTCCTGGACCTGCACCGGCTTGGGCACCTCGGGCTCACATTGGCCCCACGGATCGATAACCCTGGAAGAGAAAGATCGGCCAAAGCTCCCGGAATCCCTGGTCAGGGGCCATTTCTGATGGTGAGGTGGGCGGGACTTGAATCCGCGACCGAGGGATTATGAGATTCTTGGGTATTGGTGCATGACACTGCACAGCCTGCATATTCGTAAGCCGCGCAGTGTCCAACAAGGGTGTGCAGTACACCCTGATGTACACCCTTGATCTTGCACGCACAATAACCGAGGGTCACAACTCCCTACGTCACGTCGCCCAGCAGTTTCCGAGCTATCGACCGAGCCAGGTCCTCGGGGTCGCCGCTTCCCGCAACGATGCTCGCCGCGGCCTCCCGCATGAGGTGTAGCCGGGCACCGCTCTTGTCCGGGACGGGAGAGCCGAGCTCGTCCATCGCCAGCCGGAACAGGTCAACGGCATCCCGTGACTGGCCCTTTGAGAGGCCGGCGAGCTCACGCAAGCTCCGCGAGTCGACACCTCGGGCCAGGGCGTGAGCATCCGCCATTTGCAGGTCATCGCCGAACAGCTCATCCATCGCCAAATGGATGACAAGGCCACGCAGTTGCTTCACGCCGAAGAGGATAGACATGCGCGAATCGCTGACCAAGGCCTTAACGATAGCAAGCAGGTTCGGAAATGTGGGCAAGGAAGACCATCAGTAATATGACGGCATGAATGTCGGTGAACTTCGAGAGTGGCTATCTACCCAAGACGACCGGTCCCCTGTATACGTCCTAGGCATCAGCGAAAGTAGCGAGTCTGTGGAGGAGTGGACCGTCAGTATGGGTACTGGCCAGGGTCCGTCCGACGAGGTGGACGCTGTGACTATCTCGTGGGTGCATTCCGAAGCGGCCAAGGCGAGGTACGAGGAGCGGTACAGGGCGCAGGAGTAATGAGGTCACTGGCTGAGTGACTAAAGCTCGATGATGAGGACGAGGTAGTCAACTGCTTGCGTCGGGGCGGCGTGGACGGACCACTCAGGATTCGCCCCGTACCTCGACGTCGGCAGCACCACGGACAGTGCGGAGGAGTTCCCGTCAGCGTCCGAACCTGTGTTCGGTCCATCAGTGCTTCCCTACCGGGACGGCACCTCATATCGGGGCGCGGCCGGCGTGCCCAGCAGGACGCCCAGCCACGGCCACCGTGCCTCGGCCACCCTGATGAGGCCGTAGTAGCCGCCCACCGCCCATACGACCACACCAGCGGTGAGGGCGGTGGACGAGTCGGCGTCGAGGACGATCCCGCCTGTGAGGCCAGCCACGCCAGCAGGGCACCAACCCCGGCGGGAACCGCGGTGCGGATCAGGGAGATCAGGTAGTCGTGGGTCATCGGGTTCCTTCTGGGGGTAGGGCTACGCGTCTGCCAACGGTGGCAATGTCTCGTTCAGGCATGTTTTTCGTGTTCATGTCTTAATGGGGTTTGTGTCGGTTTAGCTCGGGTTGGTTGCTATCGCCTGCCTGGTAGCCGAGGAGCCGCCTGCCCTGGGTGGTGGTTGCTCGCCGTTCACGGGGAAGGACACCCAGACCGCATGGACCAGCACCACGACCACGAACCAGATAGGCCCGGTGGACGCCGAGCGAGGTCACGGTGGTGGGCCGTCGGACTGGCCGGTATGACCGGCCTGGCCCTCACCACCAGCCTCAGCATCGGCGGCGCGCCGGCTATCGGCGCCGTCGACGGCACTGTCACCGCCGCCGACGACGACCGGCCAGGAAGACCTGACCACGCCTCCACCAACACCAAGGACCACAAGGGCAAGGGAACGAAGGACAAACGCAAGGGCACACCGGTCCCGTGTGACGCCGATGCGCTGATCGCGGCGATCACCCTGGCCAACGCCCGCGGCGGTGCCGTCCTCGACCTTGCCGGCAAGTGCACCTACCTGCTTACCGCCGACATCGACGACGGTGCCGGCCTGCCCGCCATCACCGCCCCGATCACCCTCAACGGCGGCAAGGACACCACCATCACACGCGCCGCCGCCGCTGAACCGTTCAGAATCCTCACCGTCGACACGGACGGCGACCTCACCCTCAACAAGCTGAAAATCACCGGTGGACAGACCGCTGCCGACGAGGACGGGGGAGGGATCCTGGTCAACATCGGCGGAAAGTTGATCATCGGCTACAGTGCCATCACCCGTAACATCGCCAGCGACAACGGCGGCGGGATCGCCAACAACGGCACTGCCATTGTCAGTAACTCCACCGTCAGCCACAACACAGCTGGTTCAATTGGCGGTGGTGTCGTCAGCGTCGGCGTACTCGACATCAGGGCGTCCCACGTGTCCGCCAATACCGCCCTCGCCGGAGCGGCTGGGGTGTTCAGCGGGGGCACAACCCGGATCAAGCGGAGTACCATTACCGCCAACCATGCCCAGGTGGGAAATGTTGGCGGCCTTGTCGTCCTTGGAACCGGCACCGTTTCGGATACCCGGATCACGAACAATACCGCCCCGGAGGGTGGCGGCGTCGTTTTGGGGTCCGGTGGACAACTCACACTCAGATCCGTAACCATCGCCGGAAACACGGCTAGGACGGGTCGTTCTGGTGGCCTAGGAATTGACCCAAACGCATCAGTTGTTGTCGAGGACAGCATCATCAAAAACAATGACGCCATCGACGGCGGCGGTATCTACAGCTTCGCCGAGGTGGTGTTACGGCGCACGGTGCTTACCGGTAACCAGGCAGGCAACGAGGGTGGCGGCATCTACAACACTTCCGACGGCGAGATCAACCTCTTCTCAACAAAGATCATGAAAAACGTTGCCATCACCGACGGCGGCGGGATCTTCAACCAGGCGGGCGGGACGGTCGAGTTGAATACCGCCACCGGCACCACCGTGGTCAAGAACCGGCCGAACAACTGCGTCAACGTCACCGGCTGCCCGGGCTGACCCCGTCGCCCGCGTATCACGAGGGACCCCGCCCCTGCCGCCCGTAGACGGTAGGGGCGGGGTCCTTCCTCGTTATGGTCGGGGATGGTGGATGTGCCGTCACTGCCGCAGCGACAGCGGCTGCTCCTGGCCGAGCTGTCCAGCGTGGCCCGCCGCTACGGCACCGACGGCATGAGGGACGCGCCCCGCGAGGCAGCGGTCGCCGCGGTACGGGCGGTCACCGACGATCCCGTACTGCTGGGTATCCAGGCCGGGGCGGCGCTGGTCGACCCGTACGGGGTCAGCCGACCAATGGTGGAACTGCTCCAGGCCGCTGGTGCGGACATGACCGTCGCGCGGAAGCACGCTGCTGAGGTGCGGGAACGGCTGAGCGCCGGTCGAGGCAGGGCACCCTGATGCCCCGCCGCCGGTATCCCACCATCAGCAAAGGCCGTGACGGGTGGTTTCATGCCTGGGTCACGGTGCTGGCGGCAGCCCACCGACGCCGCAACTCGGCCCGCTGGTCCGTCGGGTTCGCGGTTGGCACTCGACAGGGGCGACGCTGCTTCTCGCCCAGGGAGTCGACATACGGGTGATCCAGGAGCTGCTCGGGCACTCCTCGATCAAGATCGCCGAGGGATACACCCACGTCGCCTCGAAGCTGGCCCGGGACGCTACGAAGCGTATGGGAAAGCGGCTGTTCGGAACGCCAGGTACACCCTGAGGTACAGCCTTGATTTTGGCGTACGTCAGGTTTTGCCTGGTGGGGCGGGCGGGACTTGAACCCGCGACCGAGGGATTATGAGTCCCCTGCTCTGACCAGCTGAGCTACCACCCCGACACCGCGCTGGATCGTACCCGCCTGGTTGATGAGTGGCCAGCACGAACCAGCTTCCCTCGGTCACCGCGTCCGGCGCAGTGGCACGATGGGCAACGCGAGGATAACAGTGTGCTCCCGACCCCATTCCGCCGAGGAGCTGTCAGGCCGCTGGCCGCAGGTACGCGAGGACCGCGCCGGCGGTACGCCAGCCGCTGGCCAGCGCGCCCTGGATCGACGGGCTGTCCCGGTGGTCACCGGCGACGAAGAGACCGCCCCCAAGCGCCACCGGCCGTCGCAGTTGACCCTGCGGCGGTGGTGCGGCGGGGAGCGCCTCGGCGATGGTGACGGTGCTCAGGTGAGCCCAGTCGGCGGTGGAGTGTCCGTAGAGGCGGGCCAGCTCGGCCCGGATCACCGGCTCGGGTGGGGCGGTGGGGCCCACCATCGAGGTGGCGACGAGGTGCTGGCCCTTCGGCGCGTACGTCGGTGCCGCCCGGCTGACGACGACGGTGTTGGCGATCAGTTCTCGGCGGTCCCCGTCCACGAGCAGGATCGGTTCGTCCAGGGGCGCTGTCTCGGTGGCGTGGTACCAGGTCGTGTAGCTGTGCATGCGTACCGGTGCCAACACCGGCAGCAGGCTGGTCGCCGAGGGTGGGTCCACGGCGACCACGACGGCCCGGGCGGTGACGTCACCGGCCGGGGTCCGCACCCGGCCTGGCGCGACGTGGCCAACCGGGGTGTCCACGTCGATCAGGTCGGCGGGGAGCGGGGCGGCGATCGCGTACGGCAACGCGGCCATCCCCTTGGCGGGCAGGCCGATACGGCCCCGGACGAAGGAGCGCAGGACCATCGCGAGGACGTGGCTGGAGGTCTCCAACTGGCGTTCGAGGAAGACGCCGGAGAGAAACGGCCGCAGCAGCTCCTCGATGATGCTGTCGGAGAGGCCGGCGCGACGCAGTGCCGCCTCGGTAGTGGTCTCCGGGGCGTCGAGAAGCCGCCGCACGGGCACCGTGGCGGCGCCGGTCGCGAATGCGGCGAAGCGGAGTCGGTCCAGCAGTGACCCGACCCCGGCGAGCAGGGTGGTGGGCGCGCCGACGGGCTCACGTAGCGGGTTGACCAGTCGGGTGAGGGTGTCGCCGTGACGCACCAGCACCCCGGGGACGAGGTGCCCGAGGTCAAGCTGGTTCACGTCCAGCAGGGTGCCGAGCCGCGGGTAGGCGGTGTTGAGCACCTGGAAGCCCCGGTCGAGCCGGAACCCGTCGACGATGTCGGTGCCGACCCGGCCGCCGAGCCGGTCGCTCGCTTCGAGGAGGCGCCAGGGCACCCCGGCGCGGTGCAGCCGTCGCGCCGCCGCCAGACCGGCCAGACCGCCACCGACGATCACCACGTCGGTGTCAACCGGCATCGCGCGCCTCCCGTTCGCCGCCGACCCGGGCCAGCCGGCTCGGCCACCAGATCTTCGACCCTATGTCGTACGCGAGGGCGGGCACCAGCAGCGAGCGGACGATGATCGTGTCGATGAGGACGCCCACGGCGACCGCCACGCCCAGTTCGATGAGCACCACCAGCGGGAGGACGGCCAGGGCACTGAAGGTCGCGGCGAGCACCACACCGGCGGAGGTGATGACACCTCCGGTGACGACGAGCCCGTACAGCACGCCGGAGCGGGTGCCCCGCTTCACCGACTCCTGCCGGATTCGGCTCATCAGGAAGATGTTGTAGTCGATGCCGAGGGCGACCAGGAAGACGAAGGCGAACAGCGGGAAGGAGGCGTCCACGCCGGGGAAGTCGAAGAGGTATTTGAAGATCAGCGCGCACAGGCCCAGCGTGGCGCCGTACGAGAGCAGCACGGTGGCGACGAGCAGCAACGGGGCGAGCAGGGCACGCAGCAGCAGCGCCAGGATAACGGCGATGACACTGAGGACTACCGGGATGATGACGTTGCGGTCTCGGGTGGAGGCGTCAGCGGTGTCGATGTTGATTGCGGTGACGCCGCCGACGACCGCGTCGGCGGCGGGTACGGCGTGGACCGCCACCCGTAGCTCGCGGATGGTTTCCTCGGCACCGTCGGAGTCCGGCGCGTCGGCGAGTGTCGCCTCAAGTTGCACGATGCCGTCGACGACTCTCGGCGGCTCGATCATTTCTGAGTCGTCTTCCGACCCCGAGCCCGGGCCGGCGCCGGGGCGGTCGGTGACCGGTCGTACCGCCACGACTCCGGGCGTCTCCTGGGCCACGGCGGCGACCTGCTCGGCGGTCTCCTGGCGGGTGAAGATCACGGCCGGGCTCCCGGTGCCGGCCGGGTAGTGGCGGGCGATCGCCTCCTGGCCCGCGACCGAGTCCGTCCGCTCGGTGAACAGGTCACTCTCGCCCAGCGTTGTCGCGCCCAGCTGGGTGAGGCCGAGCGTGAGCGCAGCCAGCGCGAACGCGGTTACCAGCCACACCGATCGGTGCCGGCGGGCGACGAACCGCGCGACGCGACCCCAGACGCCGTGTTCGGTCTGCGGCTCGGCGTGGTCAAGTCGCGGCTGGCGCGGCCAGAACGCCCGGCGTCCGCCGAGCACGAGCAGCGCGGGTAGGAGGGTGAGCATCACCAGCAGGGTGGCTCCGATGCCGATGGCGGCGACCGGTCCGAGGGCCTGGTTGGAGGTCAGGCTGGAGAGCAGCAGGCAGAGCAGGCTGGCGATGGTGGTGCCGGCGGAGGCGGCGATCGCCGGGGCGGAGCCGCGCCAGGCCGCCAGCATGGCGGAGGCGGGCCGGTCGTGCCGGTGTAGCTCTTCCCGGTACCGGGCGACCAGCAGCAGGGCGTAGTCGGTGCCGGCACCGAAGACCAGCACGGTGAGGATGCCCTGCGCCTGCCCGTCGAGTGTCAGGACGTCGGCCTCGGCGAGCCGGTAGACGATCGCGGTGGCCAGCGAGAACGACATGCCCGCGGCAAGCAGCGGGAAGATCCACAGCACGGGACTGCGGTAGACGACCAGCAGGATGAGGAGCACCACGCAGAGGGTGACCAGCAGCAGCCTCCCGTCGATCGCCGAGAAGACATCGATCAGGTCGGCGAGCAGGCCGGCCGGCCCGGTGACGTTGATGGTGAGCCCGTCTCGATCCGCGCCGACGACGCCCCGCAGCTCTGCCACGACGTTGGCGATCTCCTCGCCCTGCTCGTCATCAACCGGGACGATCACCTGGACCGCCTGCCCGTCCGCACTGGGGACCGGCGGCGGCAGCGGGCCGACCACGCCGGGCAGTTCGGCGATCTCGGCCGTGTCGGCGGCGATCTGCTGCCGGTCGGCGTCGGTGATGCCGCTGGTGCGTTCGTAGACGATGAGCGCCGGGGTGGTCAGTTGGTCCACGAAGAGTTCGGAGAGGTCCTGGGCTCGGGTCGCCTCGGCGTCGGTGGGGAGGAAGGCAGCGTTGTCGTTGGTGGCGACCTCGCTGAGCCGGCCGGTATACGGCCCGGCAAGGCCGCCAACCACCAGCCAGGCGAGCGCGATGAGTAGGGCGACCAGCGTGCCCCGACCCCACGCACCTTTCCTGGACATCCGCACCCACCCGATGCGCCATTCCGCGCGTAAGGGATCTTGGTCAACGTCTCCTATCCTGCCCCCCGGTTCCCTTTCCGGTGCCAGAACCGCCGGCAACAGCCGCTGTGGGTGATGCGCTGAATCGATGAGCCGGGTGCCGGAACGAAGAAAGCCCGCAGGCACGGGCCTACGGGCTTGATGGGGAGGGAGCTCCCCCGTTTGGACTCGAACCAAAAACCTGCCGGTTAACAGCCGGCTGCTCTGCCAATTGAGCTACGGGGGATCGTGCCGCCGCCCGACTTCCGGGCTCCCGGTTCGCCGTGCGACGGGACAAGAGTACAGGACTCCCCGGGGTCCCGGGGCCGGGGGTTACCGGACCATCGACGGGTGCCACCGCGGGCCGATCCCACCCAGCATTCAGGATGTTCCGGATAAATCGGCGTCGGGGCACCCAGATACCGACGCGGGGAGCAGGATGGGGAGTTAGCACGTCAGGTACGGAAGGAGCCGCCATGCGCGGAAAGATCATGTTCCTTGGTGGGTTGGCGGTGGGATTCGTCCTGGGTGCCCGCGCCGGCCGGGAAGCGTACGAGGAGCTGGTGGTGTGGGGTCGCAAGGTCCTCGACCACCCGACCGTCCAGGAGGCGGCGGGGGTGGCGCAGGCACAAGCGAACCGGTTCTACAGTGAGGGCCGGGACAAGCTCGGTCACTCCAAGCTGGGCGAGACGTTCGGCGGCAACGGTCAGCGACGGGGCCTGACCGCCGCTGACGACCCCTTCGCCGGCACGCCGGTTACTGGTAGAGCAGCCGGCTCATCCGGCGGGACGCGATAAAGAGGCCGACAGCCAGGACCACCAACAGGTATCCGATGTCGAGCAGCCACGTCCAGCCGCTACCGCCGACGGTGATCCCCCGGATCAGGTGCACCGCGCGGTAGAGCGGAGTCACCTCGACCAGCCAGCGCAGCAACGTCGGGTAGGCCTGCGCCGGGATGAACGTGCCGGAAAAGAGAAAGAGGACGAACTGCCCCGACCCCAGCAGGTCGAAGTCCTGCCAGCTCCGCATGAAGGTGGCGATCGTCATGCCGATCGCCCCGAACGTGAAACCGACCAGCACCGCCGCCGGGAAGGCGACCGCCGCCCGGGCGGCGGTGGTCAGATCCATCACCACCATCACCACGAGGAACGCGCCAGAGTAGGCGCTGCCCCGGAGCATCGCCCAGGCCAGCTCACCGAGGGCGATCTCGAACGGCTGCACCGGAGTGGCGATCACCCCGTCGTACAGCTTCATGTACTTCATCTTGCCGAAGAAGTTGAAGGTGGTCTCCGCGAACGATCCGGTCATCGCGGACGAGGCGAGCATCGCGGGAGCGACGAACGCCGCGTAGCTGACGACGGTTCCGCCGGGCAGCGTCAGGTCACCGACCAGCGCCCCCACCCCGACCCCGATGGAGAAGAGATAGAGCAGCGGCTCGAGGAAGCCGGAGACCAACAACAGCCAGTAGATCGACTTCAGGGCCGAGACGTTGCGTTCGGCCACCGAGGCCGACCGTCGCGACGCCGCCGAGACGTCCACCAGCCGGGGCAGCACCAGAGCGACCATGACGCCCCCTTCCTAGACGACGAGCCTGCGGCGCAGGGCACGGTGGGCGAGCAGCCACCCACCGACCGCCCAGGCGGCGAGGTAGAGCAGATGACCGGTGACCGACCAGACCGGCGCGGTACCGAGCGTGGCCGCCCGACTCAGGTCAACCGCGTGCCAGAGCGGCGTCGCGTACGCCAGCCAACGCAGCCCCACCGGCAGCGACTCGACCGGGAAGAACACCCCGGCGAAGAGCGTCATCGGGATCACCGCGAACCGGAACAGCAAGGCGAGCCAGCTGTCACTGGAGGCCGTTGCCGCGTACGCGAAGGTGGGTGCGGCAACGGCCAGGCCGAGCAGCGCCGCCACCGGTAGCGCCAGCACCGCCCACGGCGAGCGCAGCGCCCCCAACACCCCGGTCACCAGCAGAAACGCCGCGGCCGAGGTCAGCACCCGGAACAGCACGAACGCCAGCTGACCGGCCAGGATGTCCGCTACCCGCAAGGGTGCCGCGTACTGAGCGAAGTAGATCTTTGTCCACTGGAGGCTGCTGTAGACCGGCCAGGTGGACTCGGCGATCGCCACCTGCAACGCGGTCGACGCGAGCAGCCCCCCGACGATCCACTCCAGGTAGGAGACGCCGTCGACGCCCTGGTCGACGAAGGCCCCGACTCCCACCCCGAAGCCGAGCACCGTCAGCGCGGGAAGCAGGAACGACGAGAGCACCCCGCCCCGCCAGGTGCGCCGGTAACCGACCAGGTGATATTGCAGCACCGCCATCGCCGGCACCCGCGCCGGGCCGGGCCGGGCCCGCTCGGCCGCGAGTTGTGTCATGCCTTCGCTCCCCATCCACCCGGCCCTCCGGCCCGGCTCCTCACGGCAGTTCAGTCGATCAAAGTGCGGCCGGTGAGGTGCAGAAAGACATCCTCCAGGCCGCTGCGTCGCACCAACACGTTGATCGGGTGCAGGCCGAGCGCGGTCACCTCGGCCACCGCCGAGTCGCCGTCGGGTACGTAGAGCAGGATCCGGTCGGGCAGCACCTCGACCCGTTCCCCGAGCTGGTCAAGCTTGCTGGCGAACGGCTCCTGCGACTCGCCCGCGAAGCGCAGCTCGACCACCTCGCGGGTGGAGTGCTGCTCGATCAGCACGCGGGGGGAGCCTTCGGCGACGATCCGTCCACCGTCCATCACCACCAGACGGTCGCAGAGCTGCTCGGCCTCGTCCATGTAGTGCGTGGTGAGCACCAGCGTGACGCCCTGCTGCTTGAGCTGGAACAGCCGCTCCCAGACCAGGTGCCGGGCCTGTGGGTCGAGACCGGTGGTCGGCTCGTCCAGCAGCACGATCTCGGGCTCGTTGACGAGCGCGCGGGCGATGGTGAGCCGTCGCTTCATGCCGCCGGAGAGCGGCTCCACCTTACTGTCGGCCCGCTCGCTGAGCTGCACGAAATCGAGCAGCTCGGTGGCGCGCAGCCGAGCCACCCGGCGGGCGATACCGAAGTAGCGGGCGTAGGTGATCAGATTTTCCCGGACGGTCAGCTCCGGGTCGAGCGTGTCGAGCTGGGGGCAGACACCGAGGCGGGCCCGGATCGCCGGCCCGTCTCGCACCGGATCCATGCCGAGGATGCGCAGCTCCCCTTCGCTGGGCGGCGAGACACAACCGATCATGCGCATGGTGGACGACTTCCCGGCGCCGTTGGGCCCGAGGAAACCGAACGCCTCCCCAGCCGGAACCGCAACGTCGATGGCGTCGACCGCGGTGAAGCCGCCGAACCGCTTCACCAGCCCCCGCGCCTGGATGAGTGGTTGAGCCGTGGTCACCCCCTGACCCTAGCCACCAGGTCCGACACTCCCCACCGAGTTTCCGCCCAGCCAGCCGGTCCAGCCCCGCGGTGACCGACAGCGCCACCGCCCCCTGGCCGCGCTGTCAGATCTGCGGTGCGGTGGTCGCGGCGCGGGCCGCGGCGACCAGGCGCTCGGTCTCCGCCCGAACCGCCGGATCGTCGACCGGGGTGCCCGGCTCGTACCGGACAGTCCAGGTCAGCCCATCGACCCCTGGCACCCGCCGGGCGACCACCCGGCCCTCACCACCGGGCACCGGGTACGCCTCGGTGTACGCCACCGAGCGGGTCACCCGATCTCGCACCTGGTGCGGTAGCTCCCCCGGGTCCAGCAGCGGGTAGGTCTCGGTGGGTCGGTCGGCCACCACCAGGTAGTCGTCGCGTTCGACGACGCGCTCGGCGGCGGTGACCACCAATTCCCGCCCAGACCAGACCGCCCGGAGGATGTCGTGCCAGCCCAGCCGCTCCGCACGCCGGGGTAGCCAGAGCCCGAGGTTGGTGGCCACCAGTACGCTGCCCTCCGCGCAACCCCCGGCGGCAGCCCAGGCGAGCACCCGCTCACCGGCGACGAGCGGCGGGCGGTCTGCCGGCGACAGTTTCGGCCGGCGGCGGAACAACCCCATCTAGCACCCTCCCACGACAATCAGCCCCGCACCTCGACGGCGGTCGGCGTCACAACCCACCAGCGGCCTGCTCACGCAGCGCCCGGGCGTGTTGCTCGAGGGACAGCAACTCGCCGAAGGCGGCGAAGTACTCGTCCTTGCTGCTGACCGGGTTGATCCGCTGAATTCTCGACTTGAGCTCCCGGATCCGGCCGGTCACCGCTCCCCACTGGAGGCGGGCCATCGTCACCGACACGTAGCGCGGATCGAGCTCGCCGTCGATTCGCAGCGGCTCGACAGCCAGCTCGCCGACGAGCGCCTGGGCGGCGAGGTCCTCGCATGCGTGGCGGACCGACTCGATCCAGACCGCACCACCGGTAGCCGCCGCCGCTCCCCCAGCCGCCGCCACCGCCGCCCGGACCGCGACGTGCACCGGATTGCGGTACTCCGTGGCCTCCACGGCGTCGAACATCGGCCCGGCGAGCACCGGCGCCTGAAGGGCCAGCTTCAGCGCCTCCCGCTCGACGGTGACCTGTGGGCTGTCCGCCGGTGACGGCGACTGCGGCTGTGCCGGGGCCCCGCGGGACGCGGTGTTGGTCTTGCCGGGGGCGTGGGCGGCAGCCAGTACGGCCCGCTGAACCGGCTCGATCTCCATGCCGAGGTCCCCGGCGAGCTTGCGGACGTACTCTGGGCGCTTCTCTCGGTCTTTGATTTTGGCGACCAGCGGGGCCGCCCGGCGCATCGCCTCCACCCGGCCGTCGACGGTGTCGAGGTCGTGCCGGCCGATCACGTGCCGCAGCGCGAAGTCGACCAGCGGTTCACGGCTCGCGACCAGGTCACGAACGGCCAGCTCTCCCTTGGCCAGCCGCAGCTCGCAAGGGTCCATGCCGTCCGGGCTGACCGCGATGAAGGTGCGTCCGACGAAGCGCTGATCGTCGTCGAAGGCGCGTAGCGCCGCCTTCTGCCCGGCCGCGTCCCCGTCGAAGGTAAAGATGATCTCCCCGGCAACGGCGTCGGTGTCCAGCAGCAGCCGACGCAGCACCCCGATGTGGTCGGTGCCGAAGGCGGTGCCACAGGTCGCCACGGCGGTCGGCACCCCGGCCAGGTGACAGGCCATCACGTCGGTGTAGCCCTCGACCACGACGACCTTGCCCTGCTTGGCGATCTCCCGTTTGGCCTGGTCGATGCCGTAGAGGACGTGGGACTTCTTGTAGATCGGCGTCTCGGGGGTGTTCAGGTACTTCGGGCTGTCGTCGTCGTCGAAGAGCTTGCGGGCACCGAAGCCAACGACGTCGCCGGTCAGGTCCCGGATGGGCCAGAGCAGCCGGCGACGGAACCGGTCGATGAGGCTGCCCGACCGGGCCGGCCGGGACAGCCCGGCGGTCACCAGCTCATCGTGGCTGAATCCCTGCTGACGCAGGTGGCGGGTCAACAGGTCCCACCCGTCGGGCGCGAAGCCGCAGGCATACCGCTCGGCAGCGGCCTTGTCGAAACCACGCCGGGCGAGGAACTCGCGAGCCGGTCGGGCTCCGGGGGTGGTGAGCTGAGCCCGATAGAACTCGACCGCGGCGGCGTGCGCGGCGACCAACCGCTGCCGCTGCCCCTGCTGCGGCCGAGCGCGGGGGGTGGTGTGGTCGGTCGCCACGTAGCGGAGCTGCAGACCGACGCGGGCGGCCAGCCGCTCGACGGACTCGACGAAGCTGAGATGCTCGGCATCCATCAGGAACTTGATGGCGTCGCCGCCGGCGCCGCAGCCAAAGCAATACCAGACATTTCGGGCTGGTGACACGTTGAACGACGGGCTCTTCTCGTCGTGGAACGGGCAGAGCCCTTTCAGGTTGCCGCCACCAGCAGACCGCAGGGTGACCGTATCGGAGATGACCTCCGCGATCGAGGTGCGCTCGCGGACCAACGCGATGTCCTCGTCCCGGATCCGCCCCGTCATCTCCGCCACCTCCTCGCCGTACATCCTGCCCTGTCCGACCGACCTCGCCGTGGCCGGGGGACGCGGGCCGGGCAACGCCGCCCGAATCCAGCTCAGCGGGGCCGGCACCGTAAGGACCGGGGGGATCGGAGGGCTACTCCTGCTCCTCCTCGGTCGAGCGGGCGTGGTGGAGGGCCTCGGCCAACCCGTGCCCGTGCGGCGGGCGTGCCCGCACCACCGGGTCCTGGAGCAACTCTTTGACCAGTGACCAGGCAAGGCCGAGCATCACCACCACGAACGGCAACGCAACCATGATCGTCGCCTGCTGGAGCGCACTCAGCTCCCCGGCCAGCAGCAGCACCGCGGCGGTGGCACCGATCAGCACGCCCCAGGCGACGACGAGCACCCGGCGCGGGCGCAGCGCGCCCCGGGAGGTCAGCGACGCGAGCACGAGGGAGGCGGAGTCGGCGCTGGTGACGAAGTACAGCGTCACCAGCGTTATGGCCAGCGCGCTGGTCAACGCCCCCAGCGGCAGCGCCTCGAGCAGCCCGAAGAGCGCCTCCTCGCTCCCGGCGGCGGTCTCGGCGACCAGGTCCGCGCCCCCGGTGGCCTGCACCCGCAGCGCGCTGCCGCCCAGCACCGCGAACCAGACCACGCTGGCTCCGCTCGGCACCAGCAGCACGCCGATCAGGAACTGCCGCACCGTACGGCCCCGGGAGATGCGGGCGATGAAGGTGCCGACGAACGGCGCCCAGGAGATCCACCACGCCCAGTAGAAGACCGTCCAGGAGCCCAGCCAGGACGGCTCGGAGAAGGCACCGGTTCGGGTCGACATGAAGACCAGGTTGCTGAGGTAGTCGCCGATCGAGGCGGGCAGCACATCGAGGACGTAGACCGTCGGGCCGACCACGAAGACGAAGAGCATCAACAACACCGCCAGCACCACGTTGGTGGTGGACAGCCACTTGATGCCCCGGTACAGCCCGGAGAAGGCCGAGACGACGAAGGCCAGGGTCAACGCCCCGATCACTACCAGCTCCACCGCCCTGGTGTTGGGAACCCCGACGACCCGGTCCAGGCCCGCGGCGACCTGGAGCGCGCCGAGGCCGAGGCTGGTCGCCGAGCCGAAGACGGTGGCGAAGACCGCCAGCAGGTCGATCAAGCGCCCGACCGTACCCCCGGCCCGGGGGCCGAGCACCGGGCGGAACACCGCCGAGATTCGGTTCTCCCGCCCCTTGCGGAAGGTCGAGTACGCCAGGGCGAGTGCCACTATGGCGTAGATCGCCCATGGGTGCAGCGTCCAGTGGAAGAGGGTGAACTGCATGGCGACCGAGGCGGCGGTGCCGGTCTCCGGCTCGGTTCCGGTGGCCGGCGGCGGCGACGCATAGTGCTGGATCGGCTCGGCCACGGCGAAGAAGACCAGGCCGATCCCCATACCGGCGCTGAACATCATGGCGATCCAGGCCAGGTTGCTGAACTCCGGTCGCTCGGTGTCGGCGCCCAACCGAATGGTGCCGAGCCGGGAGAACGCCAGCACGAAGGTCAGTACCAGGAAGGTGTTCGCCGCCACGACGAACAACCAGCCAAACGTGGTGATGACCCAGGTCAGCCCGGTCTCACCGACCGCGGAGATCGACTCCGACGCCAGGATGCCCCAGACCACGATGGCCAGCACCCCGCCGACAGCGAGACCCAGCAGCAACCGGTCCACGCTCTCGTGGGCGGGTCGCCGCCCCGCCTGTCCGCCCATGTTCACCCTTCCGCTGGCGGGCCACTGCCCGCCTGTCCACCGATGGCCCCCTGCCATCCTCCGGGTGGCGGGGGTGGCAGCGGGGCGGAATCGGAAGGGTCGGTGTCAGGCCAGGGTGGCGACGGACTCCTCGGCCTCGACCTGGCGGTTCCACTCCGCCTTGCTGGCCCGCCAGCCCTCGTCATCCACGCCGCGGCGCCAGTAGCCGGAGATGGAGAGCTGCTGGCGTGGGACACCCCGATCCACACGCAGCAACCGGCGCAGCTCTCGGACAAAGGCCGCCTCCCCATGCACGAACGCGTGCACCCCGGGCGGGAAGTCCAGCGCGCGGACCGCCTCGACCAGCGCCGCGCCCACCGGTCGGTCGCCCCGGTGCAGCCAGGTCAGCCGCACCTGCCCCGGGCTGGGCAGCGGCTGTTCCTCGTCCGGGCCACTGGTCTCGACGAGGACGGTGGCCGGCGCGCCGGCGGGCAGCCGCTCCAGAGCGACGGCGATGGCCGGCAGGGCACTCTCGTCGCCGACCAGCAGGTGCCAGTCGGCGTCGGGGCTCGGGGCGTACGCCCCACCCGGGCCGACGAAGTGCACCGGGTCACCGGGGCGCAACGCCGCGGCCCACGGCCCAGCCAGCCCCTCGTCACCGTGGTACACCACGTCCACGGTCAGCTCACCGGCGTTGGCGTCGAAGGCCCGTACGGTGTACGCGCGCAGCCGCGGCCACTGCGCGGCCGGCAGTTCCCGGCGGATCACGGCCAGGTCGATCGGCTCCGGGTACACCGCCCCGGGCACCGGGAAGAGAAACTTGATGTAGTGGTCGGTGAACTCGCCGACCGGCAGGCCGGCCAGCTCGTCGCCGCCGAGGACCAGCCGAACGACGTGCGGGGTGGGTCGTCCGATCCGGACGACGTGAGTGGACGTGACCTTCTTCGGACGATCCGTCATGCGGTTAGGTTAACCTAAGTCGCACCACCCGCCGGCGTCGGTCGGGCCACCAAAGAGCCGGGCGTGCCGCTGCACCGCCGCCGGATCCGTCAACGATGCCACCTGATCCACCACCACCCGCAGCCGGGCCGCGTCGTCACCGGCAGCCCGCCACAGCGGGGCGAACACCGCGTCCAACGCCTCGGGCGCCCGGTCGGCCAGGCCCGCGACCAGTCCGGCGAGGAGCTGTTGTTGCCGCTCGTAACGGGCGGCGGAGCCGGGGCGACGCAGCACGTACCGCAGGGCGATGCCCTTGAGCAGCGCGCACCGGGCCCGGACCTCGCGTGGCACGACCAGGTCGGCGGCGTACCGCCGGTGCGGGCCGGGCCCGAACCGGCGCCGGGTGGCGGCCACAGCGGCGGCGACGAAGCGACCGGTCAGTGCGCTGGTGGTCGCCTTCAGCGCGGTCTGCGCCCGGTAACTGCCGTCGTAGCCCGATAGCGACGCGAGCAGTGGGTCGGCGAGTAGGTCAGCCAGCACCTCAGCGAGGTCGGAGGAGGACTCGCCGGAGTAGGTCGTCGCGACATCGGCACTCAGCGCCGCCCGCTCGTCGGCGTCGGCCAGTAGCGGACGCAGCGTCACGTACCCGCCGTGAATGCCGTCCTCGACGTCGTGCACCGAGTACGCGACATCGTCGGCCCAGTCCATCACCTGCGCCTCCAGACACCGCCGCCCGTCCGGCACGTCCGCGCGCAGCCACTCGAAGACCGGGTGATCATCGGCGTACACACCGAACTTGCGCTCCCCCGTCCGGCGCGGCCAGGGATACTTGCTGACCGCGTCGAGGGAAGCCCGGGTGAGATTCAGCCCGGCGGAGGCGCCGTTCGGGCCGATCACCTTCGCCTCCAGGCGGGTGAGTACGCGCAGCGTCTGCGCGTTGCCCTCGAAGCCGCCGCAGGTCGTGGCGAGGGCGTCCAGTGCCTCCTCGCCGCTGTGCCCGAACGGCGGGTGCCCGAGGTCGTGGGCGAGCCCGGCGGTGTCCACCACGTCGGGGTCGCAGCCGAGTCGGCTGCCCATCTCGCGGGCGATCTGGGCGACCTCCAACGAGTGGGTCAACCGGGTTCGGAGGAAGTCGTCGGTGCCGGCCGTGTGTACCTGAGTCTTGGCGGCGAGTCGCCGGAAGGCCGCCGAGTGCAGCACCCGGGCGCGGTCTCGCTCGAATGCCGACCGGCCCTGCCCGGTGTCCTTCGCGGGCTCGTCCACCCACCGGCGCGCGTCCGGGCCGACCGGGCTCATTCCGCCACGTTACGCCGGTCGTGCTCGCCGGCGCACGGGTGGGCCTGCCGACGGTCGGTGGTCTGCCCACGCCGACGCATTGCCCTCACCGGCAGGGGGCCGGGTGGTGGTGCCGCTGCACCACCACCCGGCACGGTCAGCGGCTGTCTGATCCGGCGGTCTCCACCGCGGCCCGCCCCGCCTCCAACCGGGCGACCGGCACCCGGAACGGCGAGCACGAGACGTAGTCCAGCCCAACCTCATGGAAGAAGTGAACCGAGTCGGGGTCACCGCCGTGCTCGCCGCAGACGCCGAGCTTCAGCTCCGATCGGGCGGCCCGCCCCTCCTCGGCGGCGATCCGCACCAGCCGGCCCACCCCGTCCCGGTCGATCGACTCGAACGGCGAGATACCGAAGATGCCCAGCTCAAGGTAGCGCCAGAAGAAGGCGCCCTCCACATCGTCGCGGGAAAAGCCCCACGCCATCTGGGTCAGGTCGTTGGTGCCAAACGAGAAGAACTGCGCCGCCTCGGCGATCTCGCCGGCGGTCAGCGCCGCCCGCGGCACCTCGATCATCGTGCCGATCAACACCTCGACACCACTGCCGCCGACCACCTCGGCGATGATCTTCTCGGTCTCGGCGCGTACCGTCTCCAGCTCCTGCACCGCGCCGACCAACGGGACCATGATCTCCGGGAAGGCGGACCCACCGGACTCGGTGACCGCAACGGCAGCCTCCGTGATCGCACGGACCTGCATGGCGAACAGGCCGGGAATGACCAGGCCGAGCCGGACACCACGCAGGCCGAGCATCGGGTTCTCCTCGTGCATCCGCCGCACGGCGGCCAGCAACGCCTCCTCCCGGGCCGCGGCCTCGCCACGCTCCTGGGCCACTGCCACGTTGACCGCGAGCTGCTCCAGCGGGGGAAGGAACTCGTGCAGCGGCGGGTCGATCAACCGCACGGTGACCGGCAGCCCGTCCATCTCGCGGAAGATCTCGATGAAGTCCGCCCGTTGCAACGGCAGCAACGCGGCGAGTGCCTGCTCCCGGTCGGCGTCGGTGGAGGCGAGGATGAGCCGCTCGACCAGTTCCCGCCGGTCGCCGAGGAACATGTGCTCGGTGCGGCACAGGCCGATCCCCTGCGCGCCGAAGCGCCGGGCGCGCGCCGCGTCCGCCTTGGTGTCAGCGTTCGTCCGCACGGCCAACCGTCGCCGGGAATCGGCGTGGGTCATGACCCGGTGTACGGCCCGCACCAGTACGTCGTCGGTCCGCTCCGGGTCGAGGGTGCCCTCGAAGTACCGCACCACCTCGGACGGCATCACCGGCACCTCGCCCAGGTAGACCTTGCCGGTGGTGCCGTCGATCGACACCACGTCGCCCTCGTTGACGGTGTGTCCGGCCACGGCAAACCGCTTCGCCGGGATGTCCACGTCGAGTTGGTCGGCGCCGGAGACACAGGTCTTGCCCATGCCTCGGGCCACCACAGCGGCGTGGCTGGTCTTCCCGCCCCGCGAGGTGAGAATGCCCTGCGCGGCGATCATGCCGTTGAGGTCGTCGGGGTTGGTCTCCCGACGGACCAGAATCACCGCCTCGCCCTGCCCGGCCAGCTCCACCGCGCGGGCAGAGGTGAAGACCACCTTACCGACGGCCGCACCCGGAGAGGCACCGATGCCGGTGGCGACCGGCTGAAACTCGTGGTCCAGTTTGAAGCGCGGGAACATCAGCTGGGCGAGCTGGGCACCGTTGACCCGGTGCAGCGCCTCGTCCAGGTCGATGAGTCCCTCGTCCACAAGCTGCCCGGCGATGTTGAACGCGGCGGCGGCGGTGCGCTTGCCGACCCGGGTCTGGAGCATCCACAGTTTGCCCCGCTCGATGGTGAACTCGATGTCACAGAGATCCTTGTAGTGCCGCTCGAGCCGGGCCATGTAGTCGAGCAGTTCGTCGTAGGAGTTCTTGTCGATCCGCTCCAGCTCCTGCAGCGGCACCGTGTTGCGGATCCCGGAGACAACATCCTCGCCCTGTGCGTTGGCCAGGTAGTCGCCGTAGATGCCCTGGGCCCCGCTGGCGGGGTCGCGGGTGAAGGCGACGCCGGTCCCGGAGTCCGTACCGAGGTTGCCGAAGACCATGGCGACCACGTTCACCGCGGTACCCGCCTCGGCGGGAAGTCGCTCCTGGCGGCGGTAGATCACCGCCCGCTCGGCGTTCCACGACTCGAAGACCGCCCGGATCGCGAGGTCCAGCTGCTCCCGCGGCTCCTGCGGGAACTCCCGTCCGGTGCGCTGACGGAAGATCTTCTTGTAGGTGACGACCAGCGCGCGGAGATCGTCGGCGTCCAGGTCCAGGTCCAGGTCGCTGCCCTTGGCGCGCTTGGCGTCGTCGAGGGCGTGCTCGAAGTCCTCCCCGGGCACATCGCAGACGGTCTTGCCGAACATCTGGATCAGGCGACGGTAGGAGTCCCACGCGAACCGGTCGCTGTCGCTGGAGGAGTCGGGGCCCGTCGAGCCCCCGGCCTGTCGGGCCAGCCCCACGACGCTCCGGTCGTTGAGGCCGACGTTGAGGACGGTCTCCATCATGCCCGGCATCGAGAACTTGGCGCCGGAGCGCACCGAGACCAGCAGTGGGTCCTCCGGGTCACCGAGGGTTCGGCCCATCTCCCGTTCCAGGGCCTCGAGGTGGGAGCCGACCTGATCGGCGAGACCGGTCGGCTCTTTGCCGGTAGTAAGGTACGCCTGGCACGCCGTGGTGGTGATCGTGAAACCGGGCGGCACGGGCAGGCCGATGTTGGTCATCTCGGCCAGGTTGGCGCCCTTGCCGCCAAGGAGATCCTTCTGGTCCTTGTTCCCCTCGGCGAAGTCATAGACGTACTTGTGATCGACTGTCTCCTGTGCTGCCACCAGAGCCTCCCACGCACGCCGAATGTGTCATCTGACGAAGGTTCAGCTGCCACCTACCGGCCGGGCGCCGACTGTCCGTGGGCACGCTGTCGATCGTGGGGCGAAGATTAGGCGAACATCGGACCTCCAGGGACCGTTCGGTGACAATCGGCACAGCCATCCCCACTTTCCGTGTTCGTACCCGTGTTTGGAATCGCTTCCACGCGCACGATCACGCATCCGCCCCGCCCCGTACCCTTGATGCACGCCCTCGTGAAGCCTTGCCACAACCGCCGCGAATACACCCCCGAAAGGCAGCTCCGTGCACCCCACCCCCGCCACCTCGCCGCAGCAGCCGGAGCACCGGCCCGCACCCGCGACCTCGGGCGCGACGGGCACCGTGCCGGCCACCGACGGCGGCACGAGCATCCCGACGACGTCCCGCCCAGCGACCGCCCAGCCGGCAGCGGGCGAGCTGGCCCGGCTGGCGGCCCACGAAGCAGGCACCGGACTCGCCCCCGCCCCGGTCCGGCTGGGCGACGTGGTGCCCGCACCCGAACAGGTGCGACCGGATCCCCGCGCCGACTTCACACTGTCGGCCGACACGACAGTCCGGGTCAGCCCCGAACCCGACGCGCGGGCCGTCGCCGAACGCCTCGCCGACCTGCTCCGGCCGGCCACCGGATATCGGCTCCCGATCACCGAAGCGCAGCACCCCGAGCTGGCCGACGACATCGCGCTCGTCCTCGTGCAGCAGCCCGACCTCGGCCCCGAGGGCTACCGACTCGACGTCACGCCGACCGGCGTCCGGATCAGTGCCGCCACGGCGGCCGGGCTCCACCACGGCATCCAAACCCTGCGCCAGCTCCTCCCGGCCACGATCGAGAGCAGCACTCCGGTCCGCGCCGCCTGGACGCTGCCCGGTGGATCGATCACCGACCGGCCACGCTTTCCGTACCGGGGCGCCATGCTCGACGTGGCCCGCCACTTCTTCGGGGTCGACGACGTCCTGCGGGTGATCGACCATCTCACCCGCTACAAGCTCAACCACCTGCATCTGCACCTCACCGATGACCAGGGTTGGCGGATCGCGGTCGAGTCCCGGCCGCGACTGACCACAATCGGCGCCCACACGGCGGTCGGTGGCTCCCCCGGCGGGTGGTACACCCCGGCCGACTACCAGCGGATCGTCGCGTACGCGGGCGAGCGGCACCTCACCGTCGTTCCGGAGATCGACCTGCCGGGGCACACCAACGCCGCGCTGACCGCCTACCCGGAGCTGGCCCCGGAGGGGACCACACCGGTGCCCTACACCGGCACCGATGTCGGCTTCAGCTACTTGGACCCGACCAACGCACAGACGTACGAATTCGTCGCCGACGTGCTGGGGGAGGTCGCCGCGCGCACTCCCGGGCCGTTCCTGCACATCGGCGGCGACGAGGCCTTCGCAGTAAAGGGAGCGGCGTACACCGGATTCGTCGAGCGGGCGCAACGCATCGTGGCCGAGTTCGGCAAGACGGTGGTGGGCTGGCACCAGCTGGCTCCGGCAGCCCACAGCGAGGGGCGGGTACTCCAGTGGTGGGGCACCGACGGCGTCGACCCGACGACCGCCGACGCGGTCCGCCGAGGCGCCCGGCTGATCCTCTCCCCCGGCAACCACGCGTATCTGGACATGAAGTACACCTCCGACACCCCGATCGGGCATGACTGGGCTGGCCTGATCGACGTACGGCGGGCGTACGACTGGGATCCGGCGACCCGGGTGACGGAGGTGCCGGCGGAGGCGGTGCTGGGCGTGGAGGCCCCGCTCTGGACCGAGTCGGTCACCTCGCTGGCGGAGATCGAGTTCATGCTCCTGCCCCGGCTGCCCGCCATCGCGGAGCTGGGCTGGTCACCGCGGGCCACCCACGACTGGGCGGCGTTCCGCACCCGGTTGGCCGGGCACGGACCCCGCTGGACGGCAGCCGGGATCGCCTTCCACCGCTCCCCCGAGATCCCCTGGCCAACAACGCCCGCCGACCCGCCGACGGCGCAGGTCGCGCCACCCGCGCCGCGTCCCCGTACCGGGCGGGGATAGCGAAGGTGGCGGGTCCAGCCGCACCGGACCACGGCGTCGCCAACGAGGCCATCTGGGCAAAATATCCGGTTTGGGGGACGCCTGGGGCTGGAACATGGCACCCGATCGCCCCGTTTGAGTGGTTTCCCGGGTGGCCCGGGTCACCGTCGGCGGGGAATCGCTGACGGGGTCGGGCGGTTATACCTGGCGTAACCATGCGGGGCAGCCGACGCGCACCCCTGCCAGACCGTCGGTCACCGGCGGTCGCCCCCGGATCCCGGAATGCGTCAGGGCCGGCGGTGGTTACATCCCCGGGCCGCCCGAGGAGCACCCCTCACCGGGCCGGGCCCCCTGATTTCTCATCGAACCACCTCTCCTGACCCGCTGGCGCACCCCCGCGCTCGCGGGCACCCCCGAGCGGAAGGCTTCGATCACCATGCGTACCGACATCCTCCGCAAGACCGCCCTGACCGCTGCTGGCCTGATCGCCACCGGTGGCGCCATCGCCGCCCCCGCGACCGCCGCCTTCGCCGCCCCCACCACGCAGCCCACCGCGCAGAGCCAGCGCGATGGCACCCGCGTGCTCCCGGTCGACTACGAGGCCCAGCCGAACTTCTACTACTGCGGCCCCGCCGCCGCCCGCAACGCCCTGTCCGTACAGGGCAAGGACATCGACGTTGACGCGATGGCCGAGCGGATGGGCACCACCGAAGCCGGCACCGACTCCATCAACGACATCACCCCGGTGCTGAACACCGAGACCGGCACCGACGTGTACCGCAGCGTCGAGATCTCCACCCCGATGGCCGACGACACGCAGACCGACACCCTGCGCGAGGACATCATCCGCACCGTTGACGACGGCCGCGCCGTCGTGGCCAACATCGCCGGCACCGCCACCGACACCAGCGGCGACAGCCACTCCTTCGCCGGCGGCCACTACATCTCCGTCACCGGCTACCGCGACGCCGGCGACCAGGTGAGGATCGCCGACTCGGCGAACCCGAACACCGCCGAGTACTGGCTCACCACCGAAGACCTCGCGGACTGGATCGCCACCCGCGGCTACTCCACCAGCTGACCACCGACCAACCGACCAAGGGCCGGCCCCACGAGGGGCCGGCCCTTGGTCATCCCCGCGGCCGAGTCAGCCGCCCGAGTCGGCCAACTCCGCGCCCTGCGGAACCGTGTCGTCGTCCCGGCTGTCCAGCCATCCGTTCGGCAGGAACACCTTGCCCGGCGAGTTGGTCCGACCCCGTGGCTGGCCCAGCGTCTCCACCGGGAACGGCGCCGCCGGGTCGAGCTTGCCGAGCAGGTCGTCGAGGTGCGCCAAGCTTTCGATCATCGCGAGCGCCCGACGCAGCTCGCTACCGACCGGAAAGCCCTTCAGGTACCAGGCGACGTGCTTCCGGAAGTCGGTGCAGCCGTCCCGCTCACCGCGCGCCGCGTCGCGGCCGCCGACAGTGAACTGCTCGACCAACAGCTCCGCGTGCCGACGCATGGTCGTGGCCACCTCCCCCAACGTGGGCAGCCGCCGGTGCGGCGAACCGGTGAAGGCAGCCTCCAGGTCGGCGAAGAGCCACGGCCGGCCCAGGCAGCCCCGCCCCACCACGACCCCGTCAACTCCGGTGTGCGCCACCATCCGCAGCGCGTCGTCCGCCTCCCAGATGTCGCCGTTACCCAGCACCGGCACGTCCAGCGCCGTCTTCAGCGTCGCGATGGCGTCCCAGTCGGCCGTCCCCGAATACCGTTGGGCAGCCGTACGCCCGTGCAGCGCCACCGCCGCGGCACCAGCATCCTGGGCGGCGAGGCCAGCCTCAACGTACGTCAGGTGGTCGTCATCGATGCCCTTGCGCATCTTCACCGTTACCGGCACGCCGGCGGGTGACGCGGCGTCCACCGCGGCCCGCACCAGCCGGGCGAAGAGCCGACGCCGCCACGGCAGGGCGGCGCCACCGCCCCTGCGGGTGACCTTCGGGACCGGGCAACCGAAGTTCAGGTCGATATGGTCGGCGAGGTCCCGCTCCACAACGATGCGTACGGCGGCGGCCGTGGTGTCGGGGTCGGTGCCGTAGAGCTGGAGGCTACGCGGGGACTCCCCGGAGCCGAAGGCGATCATGCGCAGCGTCTTGGGGTTCCGCTCGACCAGCGCGACCGTCGTGATCATCTCGCAGACGTAGATGCCGCCGCCCTGTTCCCGGCAGAGCTGACGGAACCCGACGTTGGTGATGCCCGCCATCGGCGCCAGGACCACCGGCGGCCACACCTGGTGCCGCCCGATGGTCAGCGGGCGGGACGGGGCAGCCTTCGTCGTGGTCACCGCTCCAGTGTAAAGAGGCTCTGGTCCTCCCTCCGCCGACGCACCAGCGGAGGGAGGAGCCGCCCCGCGGTCAGCAGCCGGGGAGACGCTCGATCAGGTACCGCTCGACCTGGTCCAGAGAAATCCGCTCCTGGGCCATCGTGTCCCGGTTCCGCACGGTCACCGCGTCGTCGTCGAGAGTGTCGAAGTCCACCGTCACGCAGTACGGGGTGCCGATCTCGTCCTGCCGACGGTAACGGCGGCCGATGGCCTGCGAGTCGTCGAACTCCACCACCCAGCGCTTACGCAGGTCGGTGGCGAGCTTCCGGGCCTTCGGCGAGAGCGCCTCGTTACGGGACAGTGGCAGCACCGCCACCTTCACCGGGGCAAGCCGCGGGTCGAAGCGCATCACCGTACGCTTGTCCACTCCACCCTTGGTGTTCGGCGCCTCGTCCTCGTCGTACGCCTCGAGCAGGAACGCCAGCACCGCACGGGTGAGGCCGGCCGCCGGCTCGATCACGTACGGGACCCAGCGCTCGCCCCGAGCCTGGTCGAAGTAGGACAGGTCGACACCGGAGTGCTTGCTGTGCGTGGAGAGGTCGAAGTCGGTGCGGTTGGCGATGCCCTCCAACTCCGCGAACTCGGTGCCGCCGAACTGGAACCGGTACTCGATGTCGACGGTACGCTTCGAGTAGTGGGAGAGCTTCTCCTGCGGGTGCTCGTAGCGGCGCAGGTTGCGCTCGCTGAGGCCGAGGTCGAGGTACCAGTTCCAGCGCTCGGCGAGCCAGTACTCGTGCCAGCCCTCGTCGGTGCCCGGTTCGACGAAGAACTCCATCTCCATCTGCTCGAACTCGCGGGTCCGGAAGATGAAGTTCCCCGGAGTGATCTCGTTGCGGAAGGACTTGCCGGTCTGGGCGATGCCGAACGGCGGCTTCTTCCGCGCCACCATCTCGACATTCTTGTAGTTGACGAAGATGCCCTGCGCGGTCTCCGGTCGCAGGTAGTGCAGACCCTCGTCGCTCTCCACCGGGCCCAGGTGGGTCTTCATCAGACCGTTGAACATCCGCGGCTCGGTGAAGGTGCCCTTGTTTCCGCAGTTCGGGCAGTTCAGTTCGGCCAACGAGGCCGGCGGACGACCGTGCTTGGCCTCGTACGCCTCCTCCAGGTGGTCGGCCCGGAACCGCTTGTGGCAGGACTGGCACTCGGTCAGCGGGTCCACGAACGCGTCCAGGTGGCCAGAGGCGGCCCAGACATCACGGGCCAGGATCACCGCGGAGTCGAGGCCCACCACGTCGTCACGCTGTTGGACCATGCTGCGCCACCACTGCCGGCGGACGTTCTCCTTCAACTCCACCCCGAGCGGGCCGTAGTCCCACGCCGAACGGGTACCTCCGTAGATCTCGCTGGACGGGAAGACGAAACCCCGACGCTTGGCGAGGCTGACGATGGCGTCGATACGGTCTGCGGGCATTTTTCCTCCTACGCCGGCTGGCGGTCGGCGGGGACAGGACAGGATTGAGCAAGGTTCGGACATCGGTACGACCGGCGATGTCCCGAGCCCAGAAGAATACCGGGGGCGGTTCAGCCGACCCCGCACACCTCCAGTTCACCGGTCTGCTGATTCTGCTCAAGGTCCACCTGTTGGCGGTCGCGGTCGCCGCCGCTGAAGGTGACGTCAACCGGCACGGTCAAGGTGTTCTGGTCGACCTCGCCAACCCGGAACGAGGTCACCTGCGGCTCGTCGGCGGCCCGCCGCTCGAACTCCCGCCGCGACTCCTGCCGCCGTGCCTGCGCACAGAGCTGGTCGTAGGCGGCACCGTAGTCCCGTTCCACCAGCGCCTGGTAGTAGTCGGTGGAGGCGGCGCGCCCCTGCTCGTCGATCGCCTGCACACCGGTCACCACGAACCCGATCACCGCCGCGCCCCCGCCGCCGCAGCACAGCACCAGTGCGAGCGCCCCGACGCCGAGCCCCAGCCAGAGTCGGGTGGGACGGCCCTCGACCGGCGGCGCCGCGAACGGCGGCGCGACACCGGGGCCGGCGGGCGGGTTCGGCACTCCCGGCCCCGTGGGCGGGCCGGGCGCGGCAGGGGGTGCGGCGCCGTCTGGCGGGCCGGGCACCGACGGGTGCGGCGAGGAAGCGGCCGGTCCGGGAGCGGTCATGGGATCAATGTAGTGGGTATCGCTCACCGGTACGGATCGGCGGCCCGATCGCTCGCCGTCACCACCACGTCGGCACCGGGCGCAGCGGTGGCGAGGGCCTCGTAGGCCGACGGCTCGTCGACCGATTCGGCGAGCAGCGGAACCGCGGTGACCTTGACGTCGAAGCCGCCGAGCGCTCGCCGGTACGTGCCGACCGACTCCCACTCGGTGAGCAGGCACCAGTGGCGCGGGTCGTCCAGCGCGCGGATGAGTTGTCCGCGCAGGTATCCGGGGCGGGCCGCGAGGGCCGCGAGCGCGGCGTGCGCCCGCGCGGTGAAGTCGCCGACGACATCGGCCTCGACCACGAACCGATTGGTGACCAACACCGGCTACCTCCTCGTAGAGTCTGTGGGATGCAGCGTACGCAGCTCCGGATAGCGAGCCGGTTGGCCCGGGCGAACCCGACGGCAGTCTTCCTGGTCACCCTGGTGGTGATACTGGTCGCTCTCTTTACTCCGGGGGTGCTCGGTGGGCTACTCACCCTCGCCCTCGCGGCGGTCGTGGCCGCGCTGGTGGTCACGACGGGGGCGAGTCAGTCGCCGCGACTGCGGGTGGTCCGGCTTTTGGTGCTGACGCTGCTGGTCACAGCCGGGCTGGTCAAGCTCTTCTGACATGCACTCATGCGTTTTTGACAATCATTGTCGTTGTTGCGGACAGTTGCCTGTATGAACAACCGCCGTGTTCCACGCGCCCTGGCCGCCACCTCCGCTGCCCTGCTTACCCTCGGCGCCGCCGCCTGCTCCAGTGACGAGCCTTCCGATGCCGACCCGCAGCGGGTTGACGTCGTCACCTCCTTCTATCCACTCCAGTTCCTGGCCCAGCAGGTTGGCGGTGACGCGGTCACTGTCAGCAACCTGGTCAAGCCCGGAGCCGAGCCGCACAGCGTCGAGCTGACTCCGAGCCAGGTCGGTGACGTGGCCGGGGCGGAGCTGATCGTCTACATCAAGGGCTTCCAACCGCAGGTCGACGAGGCCGTGCAGCAGAACTCGACCGACCGGGCGTTCGACGTCGCCACTGTCGAGCCGCTGCTCGACGCCATCGGAGACGGGCACGACCACGACCACGGGCACGAGGGCGAAGCCGGACACGAGGACGAGCACGGGCACGAGGGCGAAGCCGGACACGAGGGCGAAGCCGGACACGAGGACGAGGACGAGCACGGGCACGAGGACGAGGGTGGCGCCGAGACGCCGGCGGAGCCGGACCACGAGGCGGAGCCCGGCAGCAAGGACCCGCATCTGTGGCTGGACCCCACCCGGCTCGCCACCGTCGGCGACCAGCTCGCCGACCGGCTCGCCCAGGCCGACCCCGAGCACGCCACCGACTACACCGCCCGCGCGAAAGACCTCCGCGGCAAGCTGGAGCAGCTCGACGCGGAGTTCACCGCCGGTTTGGAGACCTGCCAGCGACGGGAGATCGTCGTCAGCCACACCGCCTTCGGCTACCTGACCACGCGTTACCAGCTGGAGCAGATCGGCATCTCCGGGCTGAGCCCGGAGCACGAGCCGTCACCGCAGCGGCTGGCCGAGGTCATCGAGGAGGCGAAGGAGCACCAGGCCACCACGATCTTCTTCGAGACGCTGGTCAGCCCGAAGGTCGCCGAGACCATCGCGTCCCAGGTCGGGGCCGAGACCGCGGTGCTCGACCCGCTCGAGGGATTCGCCGCCGACAACGACGGGGACTACTTCTCGGTGATGCGTGCCAACCTCGCGGCGCTACAAACCGCACTGGACTGCGCGTGAGCACACCCGTCATCACCGTCACGCGGGCGGCGATCGGCTATGAAGGCCGGGCCGTCCTGCGAGACGTCTCGCTGACGGTGACCGCCGGTGAGGTGGTGGCCGTTCTCGGCGCCAACGGCTCCGGCAAGTCCACCCTGATCCGGTCCGTGCTCGGGCTCGTCCCACTCAGCTCCGGCTCGGTCGAACTCTTCGACCAGCCGGCGCGGCGATTCCGTCAGTGGCACCGCATCGGGTACGTCCCACAACGCCTCGGCGCCGGCGGCGGCGTACCCGCCTCCGTCCGCGAGGTGGTCGCGGCGGGCCGACTGGCCCGCCGCGGCATCCTGCGGCCACCCGGCCGCGCGGACCGGAAGGCGGTGGCGACCGCGCTGGCGGCGGTCGGTCTCGCCGACCGGACCGGTGACCCGGTCTCCACCCTCTCCGGCGGCCAGCAGCAGCGCGTCCTCATCGCCCGGGCCCTGGCCGGCGAGCCGGAGCTGCTGATCCTCGACGAGCCGACCGCTGGCGTGGACGCGGCGAGCCAGGAGGCGTTCGCCGGAGCACTCCAGGAATTCGTCGCCAACGGCGGCACCGTCCTGCTGGTCGCACACGAGTTGGGGCCGCTGCGGCCGCTGATCTCCCGAGCCGTTGTCGTGCACGGCGGTGGAATCGCTCACGACGGCCCGGTGCCCGAGCCGGCCGGCCACCACGCCGACCCCGCCCACGACCACGTGCATCCGCACGGTCCCATCGAGCCTGCTGGTCTCTGGAGCGCGTGACATGGAACTCTTCCAGTACCCGTACATGCAACGTGCGCTGGTCGGCGCGCTGGTCATCGGCCTGGCCGCCCCGGCGCTCGGCATCTACCTGGTGCAGCGGCGGCTGGCACTGATCGGTGACGGCGTCGGGCACATGGCGCTCACCGGCGTCGGCGCCGGCCTGCTGCTCAACCGCTCCCCGGTTCTGGTGGCGGTGATCGTGGCCAGCCTCGGCGCAATCACCGTCGAGTTGGTTCGGGCCCGCGGTCGCACCTCCGGTGACCTGGCGCTCGCCCTGCTCTTCTACGGGGGCATCGCCGGCGGCGTGATGCTCGTCGGGCTCTCCGACAGCACCAGCACGAGCCTCAACGCGTACCTCTTCGGCTCGCTCTCCACCATTACCCCCACCGACCTGACCACGATCGCGGTGCTCGGTGCGGCGATCCTGGTCACGATGCTGGCGCTACGCCCGGCGCTCTTCGCCATCTGCCACGACGAGGAGTACGCCCGGGTCTCCGGGCTGCCCGTCCAAGCCCTCAACCTGCTCCTCGCGGTCGCCACGGCGGTCACCGTCACGATCGCGATGCGTGCCGTCGGCGTCCTGCTGATCAGCGCACTGATGGTGGTGCCGGTCGCCGCCGCCCAGCAGGTCACCCGCGGCTTCCGGAGCACGATGACGGCCGCCATGGCGCTCGGCCTCTTCGCCGCCGGGTCGGGCGTGTACGTGGCGGCCAACGCCGACACCGCCCCCGGCGCGTCGGTGGTGCTGATGGCGATCGCCGCGTTCGCGGTGGTGGCGCTCGGTGGCGCGGGCTGGCGGAGGCTACGACGACGGCGGGTCATTACGGCTGATGTGCCGGCCGTGGAGCCGCACGAGGTGGTGCTGAGTCGGTCCTGACCAACGGCACGACCTGTGGATTGGTTACCGTTAGCCGGTGAGCAGCGGTTCCGGCTACGACGCCTTCGAGGGTGCGAGCGAGCTGCTGCGTGCCCTCTCTGCCCCGATCCGGCTGGCCATTGTCAGCCAACTCGCCGAGGGCGAACGGTGCGTACACGAGCTGGTCAACCAGCTCGGTGCCGCGCAGCCACTGGTTTCCCAGCACCTGCGGGTGCTCCGCGGCGCCGGGGTGGTGCGGGGCTCCCGACGTGGGCGAGAGATCGCCTACACGCTGGTTGACGAACACGTCGCACACATCGTGGCGGACGCGGTCAGCCACGCCAGCGAGCAGACCGCCGCCCCCAGCTGAGAACTCACCTCGGGTCGCGAACCCGTGCCACGATCGCGTCGGCGAGCGGCGCTGGTGCCCGGTCCGGAATCCAGTGACTCACCCCGGTCAGCTCGACGAAGCGGTAGTCACCGGTCACGTGGGCGGCGCAGGCCTCGGCGGCGGTACGGCCAATCGCGACGTCCCGGTCACTCCAGACGTACGTCGTCGGCACCGGCACCGGCCCGACGGCCGCCAGGTCACCGCGGGACATCGCCCGGTACCAGTTCAGGGCGGCGCTCAACGCGCCCGGCGCGCGCATCCGCTCGACGTACGCGGCCACCCGCTCGGCGTCGCCGGCTCCGGCCAGCATCCGGCGCAGCCCGGTCGCCCGCAGCGCCAGCAGCACCGCCTCCGCCGTGCCTTCCCGCCGGAACAGCCGCATGTACGCCGAGCGGGCCCGCTGCGACCGGTCGGTGATGAGGGCGTGGGCCAAGGCCCCCGGGTGCGGCACGGAGACCGCGGTCAGGGACCGCACCCGGGCCGGATGCTCAGCAGCGATGGCCCAGCCGACAGCCGCGCCCCAGTCATGCCCGACCACGTGCGCGGTGGCGATGCCGAGACGCTCCAGCACCGCCACCGCGTCGCCGACCAGCTCACCGAGGCGGTACGCGGAAACCGCCGCCGGACGGGCGCCGGGCGAATAGCCGCGCTGATCGAGTGCGTATGTGCGCAACCCGGCGGCGTGCAGGAGTGGCACCACGTCGGCCCATACCCCACTGTGCTGGGGGAAGCCGTGCAGCAGGAGCACCGGCGGGCCGGCCGCCGGGCCACCGACGTGGAGATCGAAGGCGAAACCTCGGACATCGATGCGCATGATCGGCAGCCTACTCGGAGTTCGCCGGAGGAACCCCTGTCGGACCGTACCGATGTCCCTTTGTTGAAGGATCTTCGGAGGTGCTAGCGTCGGTCGCACATTTTCACCTCCGACAGGGGAGCGCACAGCGCTGAGAGTGTGGGCAAAGTCCCACAGACCCTCGAACCTGATCTGGGTAATGCCAGCGCAGGGAGTTCGGTCGGCTTCCAGTCGTGCCGTCGTCCGGCCCACCGGACGTGGACGTGCCCCCTCCTGTTCCCCGGAGCAGACAGGGAAGACAGATGAGCAAAACCACCGTAACGACCAACCGCTGGCGCACCGTCGATGTCGTGGTCGCCGCCGTCATCGCCGTCACCTTCGGCGTCATCTTCTGGGCATGGGGACTGCTCTGGAACGTCGTCACCCCGGCGTTCGCCTTCCTCCCGGCGACACAGGCCATCATGTACGGCGTCTGGCTGATCCCGGCGGTACTCGGCGGCCTGGTGATCCGCCGCCCCGGCGCGGCGCTGTTCTGCGAGACGGTGGCCGCGGTGGTGTCCGTGCTGCTCGGCTCCGAGTGGGGCAGCATCACCATCCTCCAGGGCCTGTCCCAGGGAATCGGCGCCGAACTGGCCTTCGCGGCCTTCCGCTACCGCTCCTTCCGGCGGCCCACGGCGCTGCTCGCGGGTGCCCTGACCGGTCTCGGCGCGGCCGTCTTCGACTTCTTCGTCTGGAACGGCGAATACGCGCTGGGCAGCTACCGGATCCCGTACGCGCTGCTGACGATCGCCAGTGCCACCGCCATCGCCGGAGTCGGCGCCTGGAGCCTGACCCGCGCCCTGGCCAAGACGGGCGTGCTGGACCGGTTCCCCGCCGGCCGCGAACGAACCACCATCTGAGCACCGTGTCGATCGAGAGGTCGGTGCCACAGACCGCGCTCGAGTGTGCGCGCAGCACCCGGCTCGGCGTGGACAAACCCCGCACGCGGCTCCGGGACGGCGGCCGGTGAGCGCAGTCCGGTTGCGGGGCTTCGGGTGGCGGCACGCGGGGCGGAAACGGTGGGCCGTACGCGGGCTCGACCTACGGATCGAGCACGGCGAACGGGTCCTCCTGCTGGGGGCCTCCGGGGCGGGTAAGAGCACCCTGCTCGCCGCGCTGGCCGGGCTGCTACCCGAGGACTCCGGCGAACAGGAAGGCACCGTCGAGATCGACGGCCGGGATCCGCGCACGGCCCGAGAAGAGGTCGGCCTGCTCTTCCAGGACCCGGAGACCCAGCTGGTGATGGCGCGCTGCGGCGACGACGTCGCCTTCGGCCCCGAAAACCGCGGGCTACCCGCCGAGCAGATCTGGCCGCGGGTGGACGAGGCACTGCATCGGGTTGGCTTCCGCTACGGCCGGGACCGACCGACCGCTGCCCTCTCCGGGGGCGAACAGCAGCGGCTCGCCCTCGCCGGGGTGCTCGCGCTCCGCCCGAGCCTGCTGCTGCTCGACGAGCCGACCGCCAACCTGGACCCGGCCGGTGCGGCGCTGATCCGCGACGCGGTCGCCACGGCGCTCGACACCGACACCACCCTGCTCCTCGTCGAGCACCGGCTCGCCGAGGCGCTGCCGCTGGTTGACCGGGTGGTCGTGCTGGCACCCGGCGGCGGCGTCCAGGCCGACGGCACCCCGCAGGCAGTCTTCGCCGCGCACGGCGAGGCGCTCGCCGCCGAGGGGGTCTGGGTGCCGGGTCATCCGGCGCCACGGCGGCGGGCCACCACCGCCGCCGGGTCGGAGTTGCTCGCCGCCGACGAACTCGCCCTGCCGCCCCGGCTGGCCACCGTCTCCCTCACCGTGCGGGCCGGCGAGGCGCTCGCCGTCCACGGACCCAACGGCGCCGGGAAGTCCACCCTGGCCCTCCTGCTGGGTGGGCTGCTCGCACCGGCGGCGGGCCGGGTCACCGCAACGGCAGAGCTGGCCGGCGGCGACGCCCGCACCCCGCCGCACCGATGGCGGGCACCGGCGCTGGTGGGCCGGATCGGTTCGGTCTTCCAGGACCCGGAACACCAGTTCGTCACCGCCACCGTCGCCGACGAGCTGGCGCTGGGCCCACGCCGCACCGGCCGAACCGAGGCGCAGGTCCGCACCACCGTGGACGCGCTGCTCGACCGGCTCCGCCTGGCGGCGCTCGCCGAGGCCAACCCGTACACCCTCTCCGGTGGCGAGGCGCGGCGGCTGAGCGTGGCGACGGCCCTGGCCACCGCGCCCCGCCTGCTCGTCTGCGACGAGCCCACCTTCGGCCAGGACCGACGGACCTGGCGGGAGCTGGTGGAGCTCTTCGCCGAGCTGCGCGACAACGGGCACGGTCTGGTCACAGTGACCCACGACACGGAGTTCATCGCCGCGCTGGCCGACCGTCAGGTAGGGCTCGAACATCCGGGCAGCACCCCATGAACCTCGAACCGGTGGCCCGACCGGACGCCCCGCTGGCCCGGCGCAACCCGGTGGCGAAGCTGGCGGCGGCGCTGCTCTGCTCGATCATCCTGATCGCCACCCTCGACCCGGTGGCGCCGGCCATCGCCATCGCCGTCGAGCTGGCCCTGCTACCGCTGTTCGGCGTACGGCTACGAGTGCTCGCCCGGCGGGCCCTGCCGCTGCTGGTCAGCGCGGTCGGCATCCTCGTGACCCTGGTGCTCTTCGCCGCCGAACGCTCCGGGCGGATCCTCGTCGAGGCCGGCCCGTTCCTGATCACCTCCGGCGTGCTGATCACCGCGCTCGGTCTGGTGCTACGCATGTTCGCGGTGGCCCTGCCGGGAGTGATCGTGGTTGCGACCACCGACCCGACCGATCTGGCCGACGCGCTGGTGCAGAACGCCAAGCTGCCCGCCCGGTTCGCCTACGGGGCACTGGCGGCTTTCCGGCTGGTGCCGCTGCTCGCTCAGGAATGGCAAATGATCAGCATGGCCCGGCGGGCCCGAGGCGTTGACGCCGGCCGGAACCCGCTGGCCCGACTGCGGCTCTTCGGGTCCACGGCGTTCACGCTGCTGGTCGGCGCGATCCGCCGCGGGACCCGACTCGCGGTGGCGATGGACGCGCGTGGCTTCGACGCCATGACACCCCGGTCGGTGGCCCGCCGCCAACACTTCGGCCGCGCCGACGGTCTCCTGATCGCGGGCGCGGCGGTGCTGGCCGGCGCCGCGCTCGCGGTCAGCATCGCCACCGGCACGTTCCGACCCCTCATCGGCTGACCCGCCGAAGCGCACACCACCACGAGGTGGGGGGCGACTGTCGGTCAGTGGGCCCCCGGGACGTGGAGCGCGATACGGTCACAGACGGAGATCGAGGCGGAGGTGGCACGGATGAACGGGCAGGCACAGATCGGCGTTACCGGGCTGGCGGTGATGGGGCGCAACCTCGCCCGGAACCTGGCCCGCAACGGCTTCGTCGTGGCGGTGCACAACCGCTCCCCGGAACGGACCCGCCGGCTGATCGCCGAGCACGGTGCGGAGGGACGGTTCGTCCCCACCGACTCGCTGGCCGACTTCGTCGCCGCGCTGGAGCGCCCGCGGGCGGTTATCACGATGGTCAAGGCCGGTGCGCCGACCGACGCCGTTATTGACGAGTTGGTGCCGCTGCTCGATGCCGGCGACATCATCGTCGACTGCGGCAACGCCCACTTCGCCGACACCCGGCGGCGCGAGGAGGCGCTGCGCAAGCAGGGGTTGCACTTCGTTGGCACCGGTGTCTCCGGTGGCGAGGAAGGCGCGCTGTGGGGGCCGAGCATCATGCCGGGCGGCTCGGACGAGTCTTACCAGAAGCTGGGGCCGATCTTCGAACAGATCGCGGCGCAGGTGGACGGGGAGCCCTGCTGCCGTCATATCGGGCCGGACGGAGCCGGCCACTTCGTCAAGATGGTCCACAACGGCATCGAGTACGCCGACATGCAGCTCATCGCCGAGGCGTACGACCTCCTGCGGGCCGGGCTGGAGGCGACCCCGGCCGAGCTGGCGGAGATCTTCCGGGAGTGGAACTCCGGCGAGCTCGAGTCGTTCCTCATCGAGATCACCGCTGAGGTGCTCGGACACACCGACGCCAGCACCGGGCAGGCCTTCGTGGACATCGTGCTCGACCAGGCGGAGCAGAAGGGCACCGGACGCTGGACCGTGCAGAACGCCCTGGACCTGGGCATCCCGATCACCGGCATCGCCGAGGCGACGTTCGCGCGTTCCCTCTCCGGGCACGCCGGCCAGCGAGCGGCCACCCGCCGCGCGTTCGCCGGCACGGAACCGACCTGGCGGGTCGAGGATCGGGGCGCCTTCGTGGAGGACGTTCGACGCGCGCTGCTGGCCAGCAAGATCGTCGCGTACGCACAGGGCTTCGACCACATTCGGGCCGGCAGCCAAGAGTACGACTGGGACATCGACCTGGGCGGCACCGCCACGATCTGGCGGGGCGGATGCATCATCCGGGCGAACTTCCTCGACCGGATCCGGCAGGCGTACGACGACCAGCCCGATCTGCCCACGCTCCTGGTGGCGCCGTGGTTCGCCGATGCCGTACGCGCCGGATTGTCGGGGTGGCGGCGGGTGGTCGCCGAGGCTGCCCACGCCGGTGTGCCCACCCCCGCGTTCGCCTCGTCCCTGTCCTACTTCGACGCCCTGCGCGCGAACCGTCTACCGGCAGCCCTGATCCAGGGTCTGCGGGACAACTTCGGCGCACACACCTACCGCCGAGTTGACCGCGACGGCTCCTTCCACACGCTCTGGGCCGGTGACCGTAGTGAGGTCGAAGCCTGACCCCGGATACCGGGGTCAGGTGGTAGGCGCCACCGGGTTCGGCAGCGCCCCGCCGAACCGGCGGTCCCGCTGGGCGTAGAGCTCGCAGGCGTACCAGAGGTGGCGGCGGTCAAAGTCCGGCCAGAGCGTGTCCAGGAAGACCATTTCGGCGTAGGCGCTCTGCCAGAGCAGGAAGTTCGAGGTGCGTTGCTCTCCGGAGGGGCGCAGGAAGAGATCCACGTCGGGGACCTCCGGGTGGTAGAGGTAGCGGGCCAGAGTCTTCTCGGTGACCTTGGCCGGGTCGAGCCGGCCGGCCGCGACCTCCCGGGCGATCGCGGCGGCGGCGTCGGCGATCTCGGCCTGCCCGCCATAGTTGACGCAGAACTGTAGGGTAAGCGTCGAGTTGCCCTGGGACAGTTCCTCGGCCGCCTGCAGCTCGGAGATGACGCTCTTCCACAGTCGCCCGGACCGGCCCGACCAGACGACCCGTACGCCCAGGTCGACGAGTTGGTCACGACGGCGACGGATCACGTCCCGGTTGAAGCCCATCAGGAAGCGCACCTCGTCTGGCGAGCGCCGCCAGTTCTCCGTCGAGAACGCGTACGCCGACAAGTACGGGATACCCAACTCGATCGCGCCCTCGATGGCGTCGAAGAGGGAGAACTCTCCCGCCTCGTGCCCTTTTGTACGCGGGAGCCCGCGCTCCTTGGCCCACCGGCCGTTGCCGTCCATCACCACCGCGACGTGCCGCGGCAACGCCTCGGCGGGCAGCGCTGGTGGCCGGGCGCCGGACGGATGAGGGGTGGGTGGCGCCGGCGCGCGGCCGCGTCGCCTGGTCGATCGGATCACTCGGTCTACTCCCTGTCCACGCCGGGCGCCGCCGGCCCGACTCCGCCGGCCGGCGTCCCGACCGCGCCGGCGGCCGAAACAACGCCCCGGTCCACCAGCGGCAGCGAGCGTAGCGCGCGCTCCAGATGCCACTGCAGGTGCGCCGCGACCAGCCCGCTGCACTCCCGGCGAACACCGTTCCCGGCGGCGTCAGCAACCCGCCAGTCGCCGCTGGTGAGCGCGGTCATCAGGTCAATGGTGGCCGGTGCGGGGTGGGCCGCGCCGGGCGGCCGACAGTCCAGGCAGACGGCACCGCCGGCCGGGACGGAGAAGGCCCGGTGCCGCCCCGGCGTGCCGCAGACCGCGCAGCCGGCCAGCGCCGGCGCCCACCCGGCGAGGGCCATGCCGCGCAGCAGATACGCGTCCAGCACCAGGGTCGCGGCGTGCTCCCCGCTGGCCAGCGCACGCAGCGCCCCCAGGGTGAGTTGGAACAACCGTAGCGACGGTTCCCGCTCTACCGGGGTGAGCCGTTCCGCGGTCTCGCAGACCGCACTCGCCGCCGTGTAACGGGGGTAGTCACCGAGGAGGCGCTTGCCGTACAGGTCGATGCCCTCGACCTGGCTGACCGTGTGCAACGAGCTTCCCTGGTGGCCCTTCGGGTCGCCGGCGAGTTGCAGGTCGACGTGGCCGAAGGGCTCCAGCCGGGCTCCGAACCTGCTGGTGGTCCGGCGCACTCCGCGGGCCACCGCACGCAGCCGCCCGTGCCGGCGGGTGAGCAGGGTGATGATGCGGTCCGACTCGCCGAGCTTCTGCACGCGCAGCACCACCGCGTCGTCGCGGTAGAGCTGTCGGCGGTACCCGGCCATCGGAGCATTCTCCCTCAGGGTGACAGATCGAGGTCGGCGCGGGGTGGCGGCGGCACCCGGATGGTCACCGCGCGTTGCTGTCCACGCTCCCAGCCTGCACGCGCTCGTTCTCCGCCGACCGGGGCGTCGGCACCACCGGCTGCTTGCGCACCGTCCCGACCTGCCCCGCCGAACCGGACGCGGGTTGCTCCGCTGCCGCCTCGGGCGCGGATGCCGCTCTTCGCCCGAAACCGGGGATCAACTCGGGCCGACGCCGAGCCGCGATGTCCTCAACCCAGCCGACGAGCATGATGACGACCCCGAGCAGGGCGAAGACCAGCACAACCCGGATAGCCAGGCCGAGTAGATTCTGGTGCGACCAACCGACCACGTCCACCAGCGGGGTGAGCGCGACCACGAAGGCCATGTGCCACAGGTACACGGTGAGTGCGCGCCGGTTGATCAGAGTGACCAACCGACTGACGAGCGCGTTGCGGTCGATCCACGCCGTTTTGGCCGGCTCCCGCCCGAGCACGACCAGAATGACACCGGCCGACCAGAGGGCGTTGGCGAGCGGATTGCCGTTGAGGTCGAGCCCCTTTGTCCCGGGCTGGGTCAGGTTCCACCAGCCGCCGAGGGCGACCAGGGCGATCGCGGTCGGCCACAGGACTCGATTGGCGAGCCGGCGCAGCATCCCCTCCTGGTGGGCGAAGCCCAACATCCACGCCCCGAGGTACAGGCCGAACTGCTGCACCACCATCGGTGGATTCGGGTACAGCCCCAGTTCGATCGCTGCGGTCAGCGCGTACGGGACAAGCAGGGTGGGCAGCGGGGCCCGGCGGAACAACCACCACGCCAGCGGCGAGACAAGCACAAACCAGAGGTAGTTGCGCAGGTACCAGATCGGGCTCAACGCCAGAGCGCCCCAGTGGTTTGCCGGTGGGTCGGACACCGGGAAGAGCCAGAGCAGGACCTTGGGAGTGAGCGGCAGCCCGGTGAGCAGCATGGCCGGCACGAAGATCGCGGCGAGCATCCAGAGCGACGGCAGCAACCGCCGCAGCCGACGACCGACCGCCGCCGTCCCAAACCGATGCAGGGACGCCGCCATCAGCGATCCGGCCAGCGCGAACATCACCGACATCGCGGGAAAGACCAGCGTCATGGCGGCCCACCCGGTTACGTGGTAGACCACGACCCGTACGACAGCGAGGGCACGCAGCAGGTCTAGGTAACGATTTCGCATCAGCTTGCTACTATTTCCGGTGAGGGGAGGGAAACACAGTCCCCTACCTTCCGCTGGTGACCTGAAAAGCGCGAGCCCGCCAGAGGAAAAAGTGAATTTCCTCATCAACTCGACGAAGCCGACAAGTCACCTGGAACGGCCGGCTGCAAGCCGGGCGTTGCGGCTAGAAGCCGAGCTTACGGAGCTGCTTCGGGTCCCGCTGCCAGTCCTTCGCCACCCGGACGTGCAGGTCGAGGTAGACCCGGGTGCCGAGCAGCTCCTCGATCTGCCGCCGCGCCCGGATGCCGACGTCCCGGAGCCGGCTGGCCCGGTGCCCGATCACGATCGCCTTCTGGCTCGGCCGCTCGACGTACACGTCGGCGTAGATCTTCATGACCCGTTCCTCGGGGATCATCTCCTCCACCACCACGGCGATGGAGTGAGGGAGCTCGTCGCGCACACCCTCCAGCGCCGCCTCCCGGATCAGCTCGGCGACCAGCACCTGCTCCGGTTCTTCGGTGAGCATGTCGTCCGGGTAGAGCTGCGGTGACTCCGGCAGGTAGCGGGTCATCACGTCCACCAGCGTGTCGACCTGGTGCCCCGAGACCGCGCTGACCGGCACGACTTCCGCGAAGTCCGCCAGTTCACTCACCGCGACCAACTGCTTGGCCAGCTGCTCGCGGTCGACCAGGTCAGTCTTGGTGACCACGGCGAGCACGGTCGCATTCAGCTCGGCCAGCTCACCGGAGATGAAGCGGTCACCCCGGCCGATCGGCTCGTCCGCCGGGACGCAGAGGCCGATCACGTCAACCTCGCTCCACGTCTGCCGCACCAGATCGTTGAGGCGCTCGCCGAGTAGCGTCCGGGGCCGGTGCAGCCCCGGCGTGTCGACCAGCACGAGCTGCGAGTCGGGCCGGTGCAGCACCGCCCGGATGACGTGCCGGGTTGTCTGCGGCTTGCTCGACGTGATGGCGATCTTCTGCCCGACGATCGCGTTGGTCAGCGTCGACTTGCCAGCGTTTGGCCGCCCCACAAAGCAGCCAAAGCCCGCCCGGTACGGCTGCCGAAGGTTCTCGGACGTCACTCGGCCACCGTCCCGAGGAGCGTGCCATCCGGGGCCGCCACGTGGATCGGGGCGTCTGCGGCAAGGTCACGGACTGCCGCGTGGCCCGCACCGTCCAGCGTTGACGCCTCGGTCACCACCGCCGCGGCTTCCAGCCGGGTACAGCCAGCCGCCGCCGCCGAGCCCACCGCGAGCTGCAGTGCGGTCAACGCCAGCGAGGGCAGCGAGACGCTCGCGGCGGCGTACGTCCGGCCGTCCTGGTCCCGGACGGCGGCACCCTCGACGGCACCAACGCGGCCCCGCGCCCCCCGAGCCAGGACGACCAGCTTGGCGTCCTCGGCGGTCAGCTCCACCGGGGTGGACCCGGTGATCGGTACGGCGGGTGACTCAGGCATCGGCGGGCTGCCTCTCCTCGGCTTGGTCGGTGTCGCCCGGGACGTCGGCGGTGTCGCCGCGCCCCGGATCGTGCTGTTGGTCGGCCGGCTCCACCCGGCGCACCAGGACCGTGTCGATCCGGTTGCGCCGCCCGGTGGTGCCCTCCGCGAGCAGCCGTAGACCGGCCACCTCAACCTGGGCGCCGGGGATCGGAACCCGGCCCAGGGACTGCGCGAGCAGGCCGCCCACCGTCTCCACCTCATCGCTGGGCAGCTCGGTGTCGAACAACTCGCCGAGGTCCTCCACGGGTAGCCGCGCGGTGACCCGCACCGCGTCGTCGTCGAGGTGCTCGACCGGCGGACGCTCAACATCGTACTCGTCGGTTATCTCGCCGACGATCTCCTCCAGGATGTCCTCGATGGTGACCAGGCCGCCCGTCCCGCCGTACTCGTCAACGACGATCACCAGGTGGTTCCGGGCAGCCTGCATCTCCGAGAGAAGGTCGTCAACCGGCTTGGACTCCGGCACGAAGGTGGCCGGGCGCATCAACTCGGCTACCTGGAGACGCCGGTCCTCCGGGGCGCCGCCCTGCGTACGCCGAATCAGATCTTTCAGGTAGAGCACGCCGAGCACATCGTCGACGCTCTCGCCGATGACCGGGATGCGGGAGAAGCCGGAACGCAGAAAGAGCGCCAGGGCCTGGGAGAGCATCTTGTGGCGCTCGATCCAGACCATCTCGGTGCGCGGCACCATCACCTCGCGGACGATGGTGTCACCGAGCGCGAAGACGGAATGGATCATCTGCCGCTCGCCATGCTCCACCACGCCGCGCTGCTCGGCCAGGTCGACCAGCTCGCGCAACTCCACCTGGGTGGCGAACGGACCCTCCCGGAAGCCGCGCCCCGGCGTGACCGCATTACCGATCAGGATCAACAGAGAGGCGAGGGGGTTGAGGGCCCGACCCAGCCAACGCACCAGCGGCGCCACCCCACGCCCCACCGCATAGGCGTGCTGACGCCCGATGGTGCGCGGCCCGACGCCGACCACCACGAAGCTGACCACGGTCATCGCCCCGGCCGTGACCACCGCGGCCCGCCAGCCCGCGCCGAGCGAGTCGACCGCGACCAGAGCCACCAGGGTGGTCGCGCTCAGCTCGGCGAGCAGCCGCAACAGCAGCAGTAGGTTGAGGTGCCGGACGACATCACCGGCGACGGACTGTAACGCTCGGGCACCCCGGGCTCCGTCGCGGACCAACTCGGCCGCGCGGGCCGGAGAGACGGCGGCGAGCGCCGCCTCGGTCATCCCAATCAGGCCGGCGAGGACCACCAGCCCGGCCGCGAGGAAGACCAGTTGCACGTCGGGGAGGCCGGCAGCGCCGGCCGTCGCAGCGGCAAGAGAGGCCATCATCGTGACCGGGTCGACCGCCAACTCGCCAGCAGCCGGGCTTGGAGGGCGAACATCTCCCGTTCCTCCTCCGGCTCCGCGTGGTCGTAGCCGAGCAGGTGCAGCACCCCGTGCACGGTGAGTAGATGCAGCTCGTCGGCGGTGGAGTGACCTGCGGTGACCGCCTGCTTCGCGGCCACCTCGGGGCAGAGCACGATGTCACCGAGCAACGCCGGCTCGGCGCCGGCGGCGGCGTTCTCCCCCGGACCGTGGTCAACGCTGCCCTCGTCCATCGGGAAGGCGAGGACATCGGTGGGGCCGTCCCCGCCCATCCAGCGGTGGTTCAACTCGGCCATGTAGTCGATATCGACAAGCAGCACGGACAGCTCGGCGAGCTGATTGACCCCCATTTCGTCGAGGGCGTGCCGGGCAACGGCGAGCACCGCGTCGGTGTCGACGTCGGCCCCGGACTCGTTGGCAATCTCGATGGACACTGTCTTCCTTCGCTCTGTTAGCGACGCCGGCCGGCGCGGCCGCCCTGGGTGGGCCGCCCGGGCACCGCCGGCACGCTCTTCGCCTGCTGATTTTCCCGCTCCACGTCCCAGCGGGCGTACGCGTCAACGATCTCCCCGACCAGCCGGTGCCGGACCACGTCCGAGCTGGAGAGCTGGGCGAAGTGCACGTCCGCCACATCGGTGAGGATCTCCCGGACGACCCGCAGGCCGCTGGTCGTTCCGCCGGGGAGGTCCACCTGGGTGACGTCGCCGGTGACAACGATCCTGGAACCGAAGCCGAGCCGGGTGAGAAACATCTTCATCTGCTCGGGCGTGGTGTTCTGCGCCTCGTCCAGGATGATGAACGCGTCGTTGAGCGTCCGACCCCGCATGTACGCCAGCGGCGCCACCTCGATCGTGCCCGCCGCCATCAGCTTCGGAATCGACTCCGGGTCGAGCATGTCGTGCAGCGCGTCGTACAACGGTCGCAGATACGGGTCGATCTTCTCGTTCAGCGTGCCGGGCAGGAAGCCCAGCCGCTCGCCCGCCTCGACCGCCGGCCGGGTGAGGATGATCCGGTTGACCTGCTTGGCCTGCAGCGTCTGGACCGCCTTCGCCATCGCCAGGTAGGTCTTGCCGGTGCCAGCCGGGCCGATGCCGAAGACGATGGTGTGCGCGTCGATCGCGTCGACGTAACGCTTCTGCCCGAGCGTCTTGGGGCGGATGGTGCGACCACGCCGGGAGAGGATGTTGAGCGTCAGGACATCGGCGGGCCGCTCGGCGCTGCCCTGCTCGAGCATGCCAACGGTGCGCCGGACGGCGTCGGTGGTCAGCGTCTCACCTTTCTCGATGAGTTCGATCAGTTCGCCGAAGAGCCGCTCGGCGAGAGCGTTGTCCGCGGGTGCGCCGGTGATCGTGATCTCGTTACCCCGAACATGCACATCACTGTTCACGGAGCGCTCGACCAGTCGCAGGATCTCGTCCCCCGCACCGAGGAGATTCACCATGATCTTCGGTTCCGGGACGGTAATCCTGGTCTGCACCCGGGGCGGGCCGGGCGGTGGGGTGCTGGTCATAGGTTGGGTCGAGTGACCCTGAGCCACCTGCTCTCGATCTCGGCGCCGGGCCGGTCGCCGCGGCGTGCTGGGCGTTGCCCCCATCGTATCGGTTCAACCGCCGGGGCACCTTGCCCAATTCCCCTGCCCGGCACCGGCCGGCCGCTCCCCACCACCGTCAGGTGAGGTTACCGGTCAGCATCGGCCCGAGCGGCGCACCACCGACCAGGTGTGCGTGGACGTGGAAGACCTCCTGGCCGCCGTACGCCCCGGTGTTGAAGAGCAGCCGGAACCCGTCGCCGAGCAGACCCTCCTCCTCGGCCACCGCGGCGGCGGTGGCGAGCACCTCAGCGGCGAGCCCCGGGTCCCCCTCCGCCAGGGTGGCCACGTCGGCGTAGTGCTCCTTCGGGATCACCAGCACGTGCACCGGAGCCTTCGGATCGATGTCACGGAACGCGAGGGTCGTCCCGGTTTGCCGGACGACAGTGGCAGGAATCTCACCGGCGACGATCCGGCAGAACAGACAGTCAGTTGTGCTCACCGGGGCAGTGTAAGGAAGGACTCCAGTCACCGCCGCCCGGAGCGGAAGAACCTGCGCTACCAGCGGCCAAGACGGGCGGCGAGCACCGAAAGCGCCGCCACCCCGGCGGTGGAGGTACGCAGCACCGACGAGCCCAGGCGCACCGTCCGAGCTCCGGCCTCGGCGAAGGCGGCCAGCTCGCCCGGGGCAACACCCCCCTCGGGTCCGACCACCAGCACGATCTCGCCGCGGTCGGGCAGCTCCGCGGTGACCAGACGTTCCCCCGCCTGCTCGTGCAGGACGAACGCCGCCGCAGCCTGGGCGATCCGGCGGGCCACCGCGGAGGTGTCCTCGGCCGGTGCGCCGGCCACCACCGGCAGCCAGGCCCGGCGGGCTTGCTTCGCGGCCTCCCGCGCGGTGGCGACCCACTTCCCCCGGGCACGTACCCCCCGATCGCCCCGCCACTGGGTGACCGAGCGCCCGGCCGTCCAGGGAACGATCGTGTCCACCCCGACCTCGGTCATCGCCTGCACGGCCAGCTCACCCCGCTCCCCCTTGGCCAGCCCCTGAACGACGACGAGCCGGTGGGCGGGGGCGTCCACGTGGTCCCGGGAGGTGATCCGAAGCTCCAGCGCACCCTTGCCCACCGCCGTGACCACGGCGACGGCGGTGCCGCCGCAGCCGTCAGCGAGCAGCAGTTCCTCACCCGCCCGCAACCGCTGCACGGTCGCGGCGTGATGGCCCTCCGGCCCGTTCAGGGTGGCCGTCTCGGCGGTGGGCAACGATTCGACCAGGAACAGCGGCGCGGACACGGTGCCAGGCTAGCGACCGTCCCGGTGTCCCGGGCCGCTGGCCTGGGACACCGGGACCTCGGTGTCAGGCGTGGCCGTTGAAGGCGTCGCGCATCCGAGAGAAGAAGCCGCCCTGCTTGGTCAGCTCGGCGACCTCCTCGCCCCGGGTCTGGGCGAACTCGCGCAGCATCTGTTCCTGATCGGCGTCCAGCTTGGTCGGCGTCCGCACGTCCAGATGAACAAACAGGTCACCCCGGCCGGTCCCGCGCAGGTGCGGCACGCCGCGGGCGCGGAGCCGCAGCATGCTGCCGGGCTGGGTGCCGGGCTTGACGTCAACCGGCTCCTCGCTGTCCAACGTCTTGATGGTCAAACGGGTGCCGAGCGCCGCCGTCGTCATCGGGACAGCCACCCGGCAGTGCAGATCGTCGCCCTTGCGGGAGAAGACATCGTGCGGGCGTTCGTGGATCTCCACATAGAGGTCACCAGCGGTACCACCGCCGGGGCCCACCTCGCCCTGCTGGGCCAGCCGAATCCGCATCCCGTCCTCAACCCCGGCGGGAATCTTCACGGTCAGCGAACGGCGGGTACGCACCCGGCCGTCACCGGCGCAGGTGGGACAGGGGTTCGGGATCGTGGTGCCATAGCCCTGGCAGACGGTACACGGCCGGGCCGAGACGACCTGCCCGAGGAAGGTACGCTGCACCGACTGCACCTCGCCCCGCCCGCCGCACGCCTCGCAGTTCTCCGGGTGGGTGCCGGCAGCAGCGCCCGCACCGGAGCAGGTGGTGCAGAGCACGGCCGTGTCGACCGTGATCGGTGCCTCCACGCCGAACGCGGTCTCGGGCAGGTCCAGTTCGAGGCGCAGGATCGCGTCGGAACCCGGCCGGGTTCGGGGGCGCGGCCCCCGCCCCCCGCCACCGGCGGCGCCCCCGAAGAAGGCGTCCATGATGTCCTGGAACCCGACGAATGGACCGGCCTCGCCCGGTCCACCCGGACCGCCGCCCCCGCCACCCGGGGCGAGGGGGTCGCCACCGAGGTCAACGATCTGTCGCTTCCGGTCGTCGGAGAGGACCTCGTACGCGGCGTTGATGTCCTTGAACTTCTCTTGCGCCTCCACGTCCGGATTCACGTCCGGGTGGTACTGGCGCGCGAGCTTGCGGTAGGCGCGCTTGATCTCGTCGTCGGAGGCTTCCCGGCTCACGCCGAGGATGCCGTAGTAGTCCTTGGCCACTGCGTTCGGTGTCCTCATGTTCGTCTCGCCTTGCGCCGACCGCCGGCCCGATCCGGCCGGACGGTAATGCCTAGTTCTGGGCCAGCAGGTCGCCCACGTAGCGTGCCACGGCCCGAACCGTGGCGATGGTGCTGGGGTAATCCATCCGAGTCGGCCCGACCACTCCGAGGCCACCCAGAATGGTCACCCCTGGTCCGTAACCGGTACTCACCACGGAGGTGGCGCGGAGATTGTCGATTTCGTTCTCGTCGCCGATCCGGACGCGCATCGCGCTCGGCTCGACCTCCCCGATGAGTTTGAGGAGCACCACCTCCTCCTCCAGCGCCTCCAGGATGGGGCGCAACGACCCCTGGAAGTCGAGCAGGCCACCGCGGGTGAGATTGGCGGTGCCGGCGAGGGCGATGCGCTCCTCGTGCCGCTCGACCAGCGTCTCCAGCAGGACGG